>NZ_JBILYB010000146.1:0-14911 GCF_044378005.1 Prosthecobacter sp. | reverse complement strand
TTGGAGTGATGACGCCTCATGCTCGCAAAGAAATGCTCCCCCAGGCAATGCATCATTGTCAGCGCCGAACCTTCTAAAACGTTCCTCTCCAAACCATGAAAATCCCGGCAACATTCCTCCTAGCCTCCGCCTTTCTCACACTCACCTCTTTTGCAGCGGAAGAATCACCCGAAGATGTGAAAATCCGCGCTGACATCCCGCTGGGCGGCACCTTGAAGCCCAACCCGAAGGTGCCCGCGTTTGTCGTCGTGGGTCATGGCGCGCGGATCATCGTGTCAAAGGACGATGGCAAGACGTGGCAGCAGACCTTCTTTGCCGCGCCGGGCGCAGATCATGGCGCGTGGGCCACGAAGACGGTGGCTTATGGTGGAGGCGTTTTTGTCGTCGGCGTTGGCTGGGGCGGACCGACGATCTATCTGGCCTCGGATGACGCGATAAAGTGGCAGCACCTCACGCACGGCAAGGCGAAGCTGTCGGAGTCCAAAGGCGATGTGCGGGTGATGCCCGGCACCTGGGGCC
Source organism: Prosthecobacter sp. (assembly GCF_044378005.1). GTDB lineage: Bacteria > Verrucomicrobiota > Verrucomicrobiia > Verrucomicrobiales > Verrucomicrobiaceae > Prosthecobacter. The sequence goes on along the minus strand of NZ_JBILYB010000146.1, from coordinate 14,392 downwards.
TCGCAGCAGGGAGAGGCGCGTTTGTGGCCGCTGGTTACATGACGATGACGGCCACATCGGATCTCGGTGCGACCTTTGACAGTTTCAGCATGTGGGGTGCTTTCAAAAACGACGCACGCGGCTTCAAGCTGAGCACGCATCACGTCGATCCCGTGTTTGTCAGCGAATCCAGCGGACGCTTCCTCGCGCTCGGTGACAATCGCGGCAAGGACGGCCCGAAGTTTGGCAATCTCTTCGCCAGCGATGATCTCGGCAAGACGTGGAAGTGGCTTATGCCGAAAGGTCTCGACGCCTCGACCGGGCGTGGCACGCTCGTCTCGAACAGCAAGCTCATTCTCTTGACCGATGCCGATGCCGCCAACGCATGGACCAGCACCGATGGCGGCGAGACTTGGGATGGCCCGCACATCACCGGTGCGAAACGTGCCTCGCTCAACGTGATAGGCGGCGAGTTCTGGCTCACTGGAAAACCCAGCCGCGCCAGCGCCGATGGTAAAACCTGGCGTGACCTCCCCGCCGCCGTGCCAGCGGGTCAGGTCATCGCCAGCGACAAAGGCACGCTCATCAGCATCGCGTCACAGCGCTTCAACATCCTCCGCAGCATCGATGGCGGCAAAAGCTGGAACGAAGTCCACAGCTACACCCCGCCAGACATCCAAGGCGGCGCGCAGGGCCTGCGCGATGGTGCGTTTGGCTTGGCGGCTCCTTGACGCCTGTTTCACCATGAGACAGATCGCAGCCATGCTCACCTTTGCCGCCCATGACTCCTGAGAAGATCAACCTCCGCGATGTTCCCGTGCGCCACCAGCAGTGGGGCGACGGACGCTACGACCGAAAACGCAAACACGTCTCGGAGGCGCTCACGGGACGCATTCCGAGCGGTGACCCGTTTGATGTCGAGGTGACGACTGTCGCACCGCGTTGCTTCAACTGCCCGCAGCACACGCGCAATGCCGAGTTCTTCATCATCCTCTCGGGCAGCGGCATCACATATCGGGGTGAGCGTGAGTTTGAGATTGAGGCGGGTGATTGCTTCATGCAGCCTCCTGGCGTCTCGCATCATCTGTTCAATGCTTCTGAGAGTGAAGACCTCACCTTCATCGGCATCTCCGAAGATCACGCCGACGATGAGGAGAGCATCCAAAATCCCTGAACCATGCCCACCATCCTCATCCTCACCGACGACCAGGCCTTCTGATCTGATCCTTGTCAGCGAATGTCTCCTGAATCGTTCTCTCTCAGCCAGCTTCCATTTTCATGAACCGACGCGCCTTCCTCCATACTTCCGCTCTCGCCGCCGCGCATGCTTCCATGGCTGCTGAGACGAAAAAAACGCACATTGCCACGAATACCTACCCGTGGGGCACCTTTGCCAAACGTGAGGGGAAAACCTTCGCGCTTCACACGGACGAATCCCTCACGGCCATCGCGGCTGCGGGCATCAGAGGTTATGAGCCGGTCATCAATCAGCCGGGGGAGTTCGACGGCCTCTTGAAGCGCTTGCAGGCGCATGGGCTGGAGATGCGCTCGCTCTATGTGAACAGCTCGCTGCATGACGAAACCCAGGCGGCACAGAGCATCGAGAATGTGCTCACCATCGCCCGTCGCGCGGTGGAGATCGGCGTGAAAATCATCGTCACCAATCCCTCGCCGATCCGCTGGGGCGGGCCGGAGGACAAGACCGACGCGCAACTCCTCACCCAGTCTGCCGCGCTGAACCAACTGGGCGCGGAACTGCGGCGGCTCGGCCTCACGCTCGCGTATCACAATCACGATGCGGAACTCCGGCAGGGCGGACGCGAGTTTCATCACATGCTCACGGCGACGAATCCCGACGACGTGAAGCTGTGTCTCGACGCGCACTGGATTTTTCGCGGCTGCGGTGATTCGCAGGTGGCGGTCTTCGATGCGCTGGAGCACTACGGCAGCCGTATCATCGAGCTGCACCTGCGCCAGAGCAGCGGCGGCAAATGGAGCGAGGTTTTCTCCGCCGTCGGCGATCTCGACTATGCACGGCTGGCCGCGTGGCTGAAGCAGCACGGCCTCACGCCGCAGCTCACGCTGGAGCAGGCCGTCGAAGCCGGATCACCCGACACCATGGATGTCACTGCCGCTCATCGACAGAGTTTGAAAAATGCTGCCGCATTGTTTGCGGCATGAGTCCTGGGCATCCTGCATGAACCTCCTCATCACCGGCGTGCGTGGCGGCAGCAGGCGCAAGATTTTGATTAAGGCGACTGGAACGGTCTCATCCCAACCGGGGCCGTCAGGATTGCCAGCACCGAAGCGTTGCATAGCCGCACGCACCGCAAGATGAAACATCTCCTGCTTTCGCTCTCTCTCATCGCTTGCCTCGCTCATGCCGAGGACAAGCCTTTGACCCTGCTCTTCGCAGGCAGCAGCAGCACCTACTGGAACGACTTCCCGCGTGAGGTGGCGAAGGTCGTCGATGGCAAAATGGCTGGTCACATCGGCGTGTCGGTGCTGCCGGAAATCGTCGGTCGCAGCGGCAGTGACATCCGCGTGTATCTGGAGCCGGGCTTCAACCAATACGAATACGGCGTGAAGCCGGGCAAGAGCTTCCTCGACAAGATTCGCGATGAGAAACCGCCCTTCGTCGTGCTGCAAACCGTCTGCCGCTTCATCATGGGCGATGACGATCCCACGAAGACTGGCTCGGCTCATGCCAAGGCGATCACGACTTATTGCGAGGCTATTCGCGCGGCGGGTGGCGAACCGATCTTCTTCGAGATGGGCTGGGGGAAATCGGAGCGCGAAGCTGAAGGTCGCCAGCGCCTCTTTGACCTCGCGGCGAAGAACAGGATTCGCCTCTTTGTGCCCTGCTCGACGGCATGGGTGCGAGTGTATCGCGAAAGACCTGATCTTGCCCTCCAGCATCCGCAGGATGGTGCTCATCCAGGTGACGCAGGCCACTTTCTGAACCTCGCCTGCTTCTACGCTGCGCTGACGCAGCAGAGTCCCGTCGGCAAACTGCCGCGCACCTTCCACGTCTGGCCCCACGGCAAGTATGAGGCCGATGAAGCCAAACTCGCTTCCTTCAATCCGGATGCGTATCAGGCCAAGATGGCGAAGTGGATGTTCAAGCACATGTCGATGGACCAAATGGCAACACTTGATGAAGCGACAGCGACTTATCTTGAAACGGTGGCGTGGGAGACTTGGGTGGAGTTGAGCAAGCGCCTGAAAAACGTGGGAGGTTCCAAGTGAAGATCGCGTTGCCTGCCTTCATTCTGCTGACGATCAGCAGCCAGGCAGCGGACTTCCGCGCCTTCCTCGACACACACTGCCTCGACTGCCACGACAGCGATGCAAAGAAAGGTGATCTCGATCTCTCGCACTTCACGGACGAAGCAGCCGTGATGCAGGACCGCGCGATCTGGCGCAGTGTATATGAAAAGATCGAGTCGCATCAGATGCCGCCGCCGAAGCAGAAGTCTCAGCCGACCGATGCCCAGCGTCAGGAGTTGATGGCGTGGATCATGAACATCGCCGCGCGGCCTGATGCGACACTCGGCGTGCGTGATCCTGGCAATCCGGTGCTGCGGCGGCTGACGCGCCTCGAATACAACAACACCATCCGCGATCTCTTCGGGCTGCAAATGGATGTGTTCATGTTCCCGGAGCGGCTGCCGCTTTCCAGCAAGGCTTACTTCCAGCCTGCCAGCGGCAAGATGGGCGACAGCGTGGATGTGCCGGTGCGCGAGTATGGACTGAAGTATCCCGTCTTGCTGCCAGAACTCGGTCTGCCGGGCGAAAACCGCGCGGAGCATGGTTTTCGCAATCGTGGTGAGGCGATGAACCTTTCGCCGATGCTGCTGGAGCAGTATCTAGCCGCTGCGCGCGAGATCGTGGAGTCACCGAAGCTGCCACAGCTCAGCAGCGTCTTCCGTTCGCTGATTCATGACCCTGAGCAGCCGATGAAAGCCGAGCCTGTCATCGAGGATGGCGAGGCGAACACCTGGACCGCCGCGAAGGAGTTCGCGCCAAACTTGAATCTGCCTTTTCAGGCCAAAAACGGGGTTGTGGCGACACTCGATTACCAATTCCGCTTCGCCATGCAAACTGCGGTCGCTGATGGCACCGGCGGCGTTTGGGACGCGACGGGGCGCAGCACAGTGGTGAAGGCTGGCGCACCGATTCGTGTGCGTTTTGGCGCCAAATCGCTGCTCATCACCGCGCAGGAGGATGTGTGGGTCGCGGGCTTTTCCACGGTGGGCGAGACATCTGGCGAATCGCTCTTCACGAATCACGAGAAACAGAAAAAAGTGCTCACGCTCGAGTTTGCCATCGAAGGCGGCGTCAGCGGCGAAGGCATCACCGAGCTGGCCTTATGCGCGCTGAGTCGCGACAAGGAATCAGGCAGCATCGAGATGACTGCCACATTCAGCGGTGGCAGCACGGCTCGTCTTTCGCATGAACTCATCACCGGTGGCGGCAAAGGAAACACCTTCTTCGCCTTCCACTCTCCGAAGCACGAACACATCACGCGTCTGCGGCTCGATGGCTCGAAGTTTAGCGGTCACTACGCGCTCTATGACGATCTCGCCTTTCTCACTGACGGTGCCACCGTCGTCGCCACCGCCCCTGTGGCCGAATCCGCGAAGAAAATGTCCGAACGCGAGAAGCGCCATGCCGCACGGGAACGGCTCGCCGGTTTTCTCAATCGTGCTTTTCGTCGTCCGGTCGATGACAAGACCGTATCGCGTTACGTCGAGGTCTTTGATGATGCCCGAGATCGTGATTTGCCCTTTGAAGACGCGATGAAGGCCGCGCTGGCTGCCGCTTTGACCTCGCCGGACTTTTTATACATCGCTGAAGCGGGGACGGGTCTTGGCAGTGTGAAATCGCTCGCGGATCACGAACTCGCCACACGCCTCGCTTACTTCCTCTGGTCCGCACCGCCTGATGATGAGCTTCTCACCGCACGTCTCTCCGATCCGGCCGCTCTCGAAGTTCAAACCCGCCGCCTCATGCGCGATCCGCGTTCTCGAGAAATGAGCGAGTCCTTTGCCACGCAATGGCTGCGACTTGATCAACTCATGACGGCGAAACCGGACCCGAATCTCTTCAAAGGCTTCTACAGCGGCCCGCAAGGCAAGGTGACGCTGCACGGCTCCATGTTGGTAGAGGCGCTGCTGCTCTTTGAAACCGTGCTCGTCGAGGACCGCAGCATCCTTGATCTGCTCGCCGCCGACTACACCTGGCTCAATGCACGCCTCGCCAAACTCTACGACATCGACGTGGCCGCGCTCGCAGGCAAAACCGGCAACAGCAACGTGCTCATCGATGCCAAACAGAACTCGAAGTGGCTGCGCGTGCCTTTAAAGGGCCAACGACGCGGCGGCTACATGACCATGGGCGGCCCGCTCACCGTCACCTCGCTGCCCATGCGCACCAGCCCAGTGAAACGCGGCGCATGGTTGCTGGAAACGCTTTTCAATCGTCCGCCGCAGGAGCCAAAGGTCGCCTTTGCCCTCAAAGACGAACCTCAGTCTCAAACAACGCCGCAGACCGTTCGCGAGCGCTTTGAGCAGCATCGCGACAAGCCCGCGTGTTACTCCTGCCATGTGCGCCTCGATCCTCCCGGCTTCGCATTGGAGCGCTTCGATGCCATCGGCTCCTGGCGCGAGAAAGACGGCTCCCAGCCCGTCGATGCCCGCGCCGAGTGGAATGGCACTCCCTTTGACGGCCCCGCCGCCTACAAAGCCCTCCTCACGCAGAACCCGCACGAGTTCACCCGTGGCTTTATCGAGCACTTGCTGAGCTACGCACTCGGAAGATCGCTGGAGGTTTATGACATGCTTGTCGTCGCGCAGATCGAAGCCTCGGCGAAAGCGGATGGATGGAAATTCAGCCGCGTGATTGTCGAGATCGCCAAGTCCTATCCGTTTACCCACATTCGCAGCACCCCATGATGAATCGCCGTCATTTCCTCCGCGCCGCAGGCGTCACGTTTGGGCTGCCGTTCTTTGAAAGCCTGTCGAAAGCCGCGTCAGCAGCCCCACAGCGCTTCGCGTTCATCTACACGCCGAATGGTTACAATCAGGCCTCGTTCATGCCGAAGACGAAAGGGCTCAACTGGGAACTGACGCCCACGCTTTCACCGCTCTCGAAAGTCAAAGAGGACATCACGCTCGTCACCGGCCTGGATCGCCAGTTCGTTGGCGGCACGGGAGTTCATGCACAGTGTGGATCCTGCTGGCTCACCTCATCGGCACCGCAGGAGACGCTGGATGGCGGCTTCCCGACGAACACGACACTGGATCAAATCATCGCGCGGCAGATTGGCACGAATTCACTGCTGCCGTCGCTGGAGCTGAGCACGAACGACTTCACGGACAACAAGGAGACACGCTACTACGAGAGCATCTCGTGGTATGCGCCGGGCTACGCGGCGAATGTGGAAAAGAATCCGCGCACGGTCTTCCAGCGTCTCTTTGGCAAGCCCGATGCCGATGCCACACGCAGCGTGCTCGATGTCGTTCTCGCCGACGCGAAAGCGCTAAACGCCCGTCTCGGCCGCGATGACCAGGAAAAGCTTGGCGAGTATCTGGAAAGCGTCCGTGCCACCGAGAAGCGCATCGAGAAGGCGGAGAAGATCGCCAAACAGATGCGCAAGCCACCTTTGGCCGAGCCTGCGGGCATTCCCGAGTCGCGTGGCGACTACCTGCGGCTTCAGGCGGAGCTGTTCGTGCTCGCCTTTCAAAACGATCTCACGCGCGTGGCCACGCTGGTCATTGATCCTGAGCGCTGGGACTCCCCACGCATGTATCACGGCCTCTTCGACAAGCCACAAAACCACCACGTCCTCACGCACACCAAAGGCGATGAAGCCAAAGCCGCCGTTGCAAAGATCGACCGCTTTCACGTCGAGTTCTACGCCCACGTCGTCGAGCGCCTCAAAGCTACGCAGCTACTCGACAGTACCACCCTTGTCATGGGTAGCGGCATCAGCGACGGCGACCAACACAACTATGCCGACCTCGAAGTCCTCATCGCCGGCGGCGGCTGGGGGCGCGGCCATTTCCACTACGAAGGCAAGCGCCCGCTCGCCGATCTCTGGCTCACGATGGCGCAGAGTGCGGGTGTGAAGCAGGAACGCTTTGCCGACAGCACAGGCGCTTTGAGCGAGATCGCCATGTGATGCGTCAGGCGTGATCTCCGTGACATAAAGGGAAAATTGAGTGTCCAAGTCCGGGCAGACGGTGCCTGATTAGTCGCATGACACGATTCGCCGCTCTGTTCTTCGCTCTGAGTTTATCCACGCACGCCGCTACACAGGTGGATGTGATTGTGTATGGAGCCACGCCGGGCGGATTTTGTGCCGCCATCGCTGCGGCGCGTGAAGGCGCGTCTGTCATCCTTCTGGAGCCGACAGATCACGTGGGCGGCGTGAACACGGGCGGGCTTTGCTTCAGCGACTCGAATCAAACGGTGCGCAGCACGGTGATGGGCCTCTTTGATGAGTGGCATACTCGTGTGGAGAAGGACTATCAGCAACGCGGCGTCGCATTGCCATACAAGGTGAGCGAGAAAGATCATAAGCACTGGACTTATGAGCCGCACGTCGCGGCGAAGATCACGAAGGAGATGCTGGATGAAGCAGGCGTGAAGGTGCTGACGAAGCGTGTGCTCAAGTCGGCGATCAAAGACGGTGCGCTCATCACGGATTTGGTGACAAGCGAGGGTGAGTTCGCGGCCAAGATATTCATCGACGGCACTTACGAGGGTGATTTGATGGCCGCAGCAGGCGTGAGCTGGACGATTGGCCGTGAGGGCAGGAAGGAGTTCGGCGAGTCTCTGGCTGGGAAGCAGTATCCGAAGAAGAAAATGGCCATGTCAGGCCTCGGAGCCGATGGCAAGCCGCTGCCCTTCATCACCTCGACCGATGCTGGCCCCGATGAAGACGGGGACAAGAATGTGATGATCTACAGCTTCCGTCTCTGCGTCACCAAAGACCCGGCGAATCGCGTGCCGTTTCCGAAGCCAGCGAACTACGATCCAGCTCGTTTCGAGGTCGTGCGGCGCTACTTTGTTCAGGAGAAGCGTCCGCATCTGCTGTGGGATCTTTATCCGCTGCCAGGAAACAAATTCGACGCCAACAACGGCATCGGAAAACAATTCTCCATGGGCCTGATGGGAGCCTGCAATGGCTGGAGCGAAGCAGATGAAGCCGGTCGCGCAAAAATCTGGGAAGCACACAAGCAATACACGCTGGAGATGCATCACTTCCTCAGCACCGACTCGGCGGTGCCAGCCGCAATTCGCGAGGAGTATGCGCAGATCGGCCTCTGCCGCGATGAGTTCGCCGAATACAGCCACTGGTCGCCGCAGCTCTATGTCCGCGAAGGTCGCCGGATGATCGGCGAATACATCGTTTCGCAAAAAGACATCATGGAAGAGCCAAAGAAGGACAACGCCATCGTCGTGTCGTCTTTCCCGATTGATTCGCACGACTGCCAGCGCGTGGGCACCGGGAAGTTTGTGATCAATGAAGGCACCATCATGCCCGTGCGCGTCCCTGGTCGCCAGCACGGCTATGCTTATCACATTCCGTATCGCGCCATCACACCGAAGGCCGCCGAGTGTTCGAACTTGCTCGTGCCCGTGGCGCTCTCCTGCACGCATGTGGGCATCTCCTCCATCCGCGTGGAGCCCACCTGGATGATCCTCGGCCAAAGTGCCGGTATCGCCGCTGCGCTGAGCGCCAAACAAAACCTTGCCGTGCAAAAGCTGCCCTATCCCGCGCTGCGTGAGCGTCTGCTGGCGCAGAAACAAGTGCTCGACTTGCCCATCCTCGCCGATCTGCCACCCGAACCCAAAGGTGCGATGAACATCGACCCCAAGTCGCTTCCCGGCATCGTGCTCGACGACTCGCAAGCTGAACTCAAAGGCGAATGGAGCCACTCCTCGGGCTTCAAGCCGCACATCGGCACCGGCTACCTGCACGACGACAAACGCGCCGACGGCCAGTCCATCGCCACCTTCCGATTCAAAGCACCGAAGCCAGGAAAATACGACCTCCGTATGGCCTACTCCGCCCACGAAACCCGCGCCACAAAAGTGCCGGTGATGATTCAAAGCGGAGGCCGCAGAACCGAACTCACGGTCGATCAAACCAAGCCGCTCCCCGCTGGTGAAACTTTCCGCAGCATCGGCACCGCCGAACTTGATGGCGAAACAACCATCACACTCACAAACAAAGAGACGGATGGCTTCGTCATCCTAGATGCGCTGCAAGTGCTGCCCGCACCCTGATGACAAAAGGGTGAAGATTTTGTGTAACCGAAGCCACTGGTCGGCATTTGATGACGCGATGAATTTCTCCATCTCAAAGCAGCTCCTTCTTCTCGCCTTCGCTTTACTGACAACCTGCGTTTCCGCTCAAGGCCCGTTCATCGGGCGCTTGCGGGAGCGCATCGCGGAGAGGCGGGAAGCAGACGCGGTCGAACTGAGCTATGGCAAAGACCCGCTGCAAAAGCTCGACTATTGGAAGCCCGCGAAGGTCGGCTCGCCGCTGGTGATTTTTGTGCATGGCGGCGGCTGGAAGCGTGGGGACAAGAAGAATGCCACAGGCGAGGAAAAGCCCGGGCACTATCTCCAGCAGGGCTATGCCTTTGCCTCGATCAACTATCGCCTCGTGCCCGCCGCCACGGTGGAGCAGCAGGCGCAGGATGTGGCGGATGCCATCGCGCATCTTATCGGTCGTACGGAGTTGCTCGGCTTTGATGCGACACGAATCGTGCTGATGGGACACAGCGCCGGAGCGCATCTCTCCGCGCTCGTCGGCACGGACATGAAGTATCTCGTCAAGGCAGGGCTGGGACCGAAGTCGGTGCGTGGCGTGATCCCGCTCGATGGCGCATGCTACAATGTGCCGCGCCAAATTGCAGAGGGCGGTGACTTCATGCATGACACCTACATCCAGGCCTTTGGCAGCGAGAAGGAAAGGCAGCTCGCCCTCTCGCCGACACATCACGCCGCCGCACCCAACGCGCCCGCCTTCCTGATCCTGCATGTGCAACGAGTCGATGGTGCCGCGCAGTCGCAGGCACTTGGCGAGGCTTTGACAAAAGCGGGAACGACAGCCGAAGTGCGCGGCTTTGACGGCATCGGTCTCAAAGGCCACGCCGAGATCAATCGCCGCCTCGGCGATCCCGCGTATCCGGCGACTCCAGTCGTGGATGCGTGGCTGAAAAGCGTGTTCGTGAAGTAGCCGTCTACGCATTGGGCAGCGGATCAAGCGCAAGGATTGATTCTTGCCGCAATGCGAATCCATGACATGGAAGAGCCATGCTCAGGACCGTCTGCTTTCTCTTCCTCGTTTCATCACTGTACGCCGCCGACCTCGTTTTGAAGCCCGGCAACCTTCCCACCGTGCTCGAACAAGCCCGCAAGGCTCCGAAACCCGTGCGCATCGTCGTCGAAGATGGCGTGCACCCAATCACGGAGACGATCACACTCGGCAAAGACGACTCGCAGGTGACGTGGAGCGGCAAAAACGCCGTCTTCATGGCTGGAAAGCCGATCACCGGCTGGGTCAAAGAGGGAGCGATGTGGAAGGCCGCGCTGCCGGACAAGGCGTGGAAGTTTGAGCAACTGTGGATCAATGGCCGCCGCGCCACGCTGGCTCGCTCGCCGAACAAAGGCTACCACCACATCACCGAGGCGGTTGGAGCGAGTGTGTTCCCGGATTTGAAGGAGAACATGAACTTCCACGCCTTCAGCATTCCGGCGGAGCAGTTCGAGGTGCTCAAAGGCATCCCACAGGCCGAGCGAGACGACGTTTTGCTCACCGTGACGCATGCCTGGGCCGTGGGGCAGTGCCGCATCAAGGCATTGAATGATGAAGCGCTCGCCGTGCAGATCAAAGGGCGGGCGCGGTATCCGTTTGTCGAGTTCGAGCCGGATCAGCGCTTCTGGATGGAAAACTACCGCGCCGCGCTCGATGCGCCGGGCGAGTGGTTTCTCGACAAAGCGAAGGGCGAGGTGCTTTACCTGCCGCTGCCCGGTGAAGACATGACGAAGGCCGAAGTCATCGCGCCCGTGGTGACGAAGTTCATCGTCATGAAAGGCGCACACGACGTGCGCTTTGAAGGCATCTCGTTTCAATACAGCCAGCATCTGTATCCGGCGGATGGCTTGCACGACGGCCAGGCCGCGACGACGAGCGATGGCTGCATCGAGATTGAGGATTCACGCGGCATTCACTTCGAGAACTGCGAGATCGCGCACACCGGCCTACATGGCATCTGGTTCAAAAACGGCTGCGCAGACTCCTCCGTGAAGCATTGCCGCCTGCACGATCTCGGCGGCGGTGGTGTGTATGTCGGCGAAACGGCCCGGCCCAATGAAGAACGCGTGAATCATCACATCGTCGTCGATGATTGCATCATGCAGCACGGCGGGCGGCTGCATCCGAGCGCCTGCGGCGTGGTCTTCACGCACACGCAGCACTGCGCGGTCACGCACTGCGACATCGGCGACTTTTACTACACCGGCATCAGCGCCGGATGGAACTGGGGTTATGGCGACACCGCCTCGCGTGAGACGCTAGTGGAGAACAATCACATCCATCATCTCGGCTGGGCTTACCTCAGCGACATGGGCGGCTTTTACGGCCTCGGCACCTCACCGGGCACGATCATTCGCGGCAATCACGTTCATCACATCGCCAGCCATCGCTACGGCGGCTGGGGGCTCTACAATGACGAAGGCGCCACCGACACGCTGATGGAAAACAACCTCGTGCACGACACCTGGAACGCCGGTTTCCATCAGCATTACGGCTACTTCAACACCGTGCGGAACAACATCTTCGCCTTCGGCAACTCGGCGCAGATCCAGGCCAGCCGTAACGAAGCCCGCCTGCGCTTCCGCTACATGAACAACATCGTCGTTTGGGACCCCGCGTCGCCCTTGCTCGATGGCGGCGAATGGAACTGGAAGTTCTTCGACAAGATCGACCGTGGCGATCCGAAGGACAGCCTCATTTTCCGCAAAAACCTCTACTGGCCCACCGACGGCAAAATCCCCGCCAAACTCACCAAAAGCCACTTCACCTGGGAAGAATGGCGCAAGATGGGTCGCGACCGCGAAAGCCAGTTCGCCGATCCCCTATTCGAAAACATCGAGAGACGCGATTTCCGCCTCAAACCCGGCTCACCGGCCGAAAAGCTCGGTTTCAAGCCCTGGGACTTCACTTTGGCTGGAGTCCGCAAAACCGATGCGAAGTGGCATGAACTCGCCACGAAGGGTCACGACTATCCAGCCTGGCAAACCGACGCGAAGCCTTGGCCATCGCCGCCTTACAAGGTCGATCAAAGCTTCGAACGCGCCTCACTCGGCACGCTCGGCATTCGCAACGCCAAATACTCCACAGAAAATAAAGGCGAGAGCATCGGCGTGACTGATGAAACCGGCTCGCCAATCGGCGGAGCATCCAAACGCAGCCTCAAAGTGCAGGACGCCCCCGACTTGAAACACAGCTACGATCCCGTGCTCGACATCTACCCGAAGTGGGCCGAGTCCGGCACCTACCACGTCAGCTTCGACATCGTGGCCCAGCCCGGTGCGGATTGGTTCTTCGAGATGCGCAACAAAGGCGGTGAGTTCGCCGCTGGCCCATACCTCCGCTGGCAAAAAGGCACGCTCGTCGCCAACAACACCGCCAGCCAAAAGCTCGCCGATTTGAAACCCGGCGAATGGCTCCGCATCGAAATCACCGCCACGACCGGCAGCGGCAAGTATGACGTGATCCTCACCCGCGAAGACGGCACCAAGAGCGACTTCAAATCCATCCCCTGCAAACCCACCTGGACCACCGCCAGCTACATGCTCTTCAGCGCCCTCGGCACCACGAAAACGGCGTTCTTCATTGATAACGTGAAATTGGAGTAAGTCCTTTGACGGGTCGCATTTCGCACACTCTTTGTCGTGGCGTGAGGCAGGACCTGTTCGCTATGTTTGGTCACCATGAAAACCATCCAAACTGACGTCCTCGTCTGCGGCGGCGGCTGCGCGGGCATCGCGGCGGCGCTTTCTTCGGCTCGAAATGGAGCGCAAACACTGCTCATCGAACGCGCCGGGTTCTCCGGCGGCATCATCACCACGGTGGGCCTGCCGTATTTCGATGGCCTCATCGACAAGCCGAGCGGGCGCTTTGTCGTGAAAGGCATCGCACTGGAGCTGCTGCAGCGGCTGGGCATTGCAAAGCCGGGGGCGAAGTCGATCGACGATCTGCCGCCGGAGCTGGTCACGAAGTATTGGGGCAGCAGGTGGATTCCGAATGTGGAGCACTTCAAGGTGCTCACGGATGAGCTGATCCTCCAGCACTCGGACAAGCTTAAAGTGCTCTACCACAGCGTCGCCTGCGATGTGGAGGTGAAGGAAGGCCGCGTGGCGGCGGTCATCATCGCGAACAAGGACGGGCTCACGCGTGTGGAGGCGAAACAGGTCATCGATTGCACCGGCGATGGCGACATCGCGCACTGGGCCGGCTGCCCGACGATTTCATCGAAGCCGCTCATGCCACTGACGATGCATTTTCGCATCGGAAACGTCGTTCCTGTGAAGGAGACGAAGGACGCCGCGAAGAAGGTGCTCATTGAGGCGCACCAAGCAGGCCGCCTGCCGAACTTCTACGGTCCTGGGCTCATCTTCGCCTTTGCGAAGGACGAGTGCTACGTCCACGCCACCCGCGTGCCCGCCGATGCGACGAACGCCGCCGATTTCGCCCGCGCGGAGATCCAGGGGCGCAAGGATGCGTGGGCAATCTTCAACGAGTGGAAAGCCAAGGTGCCCGGTTTTGAAAACAGCTATTACATCATGAGTGGCCCTTATATCGGCGTGCGCGACACGCGACGCATCGTCGGGCTGAACGTGCTCACGCTCGAAGACCTGCAAAAGACCACCCGCCATGACGACGCCGTCGCCACGGGCTGCTGGTTCCTCGACATCCATCCGCCGGAGGTCTCCGTCGATAAACCCTTCACTGGCTCAGGCTTCCAACCCAAGCCTTACGACATCAGTTATCGCACGCTCGTGCCGCAAAAAGTGAGCAACCTTCTCGTCGCCGGTCGCTGTCACAGCGCCAGCAGCGAAGCCAGCGCGTCCAGTCGCGTCACCGCCACCGCCATGGCCCTCGGCGAGGCTGCGGGCACTGCCGCCGCGCTCGCGATGAAGGCGAAAAGCGAAGTCGGCACCTTCGACGGCGTGAAAGTGCGTGAAGCGCTCGCTCAGCAAAATGGCGGCCCCTTTAGCGAAGCTTGATGTGGAACTCCTCAATTATGAACACCGAACCCAACATCCTCACCCGCCGCGAAGCGCTTCTCAATGCCCTCAAAGGCACCGTCGCTGCCGCTGTGGCCGC
>NZ_JBILYB010000143.1:0-15271 GCF_044378005.1 Prosthecobacter sp. | reverse complement strand
AAGGGCTCTATGATATAAGATTGGCAATCGAATCGGTTTGGGACGTTCGGCTTCGAGTGCCACTCGAAGCTACTTCTGCTTTGGCGCGTCCTCTTTGAACTTGGCCATAAGCTCCTGGAACTTCTTGTTCAGTGTCTGGTATTCGGGGCTCTTGCGGTCGTGTTTCGCGCGTTCGGCGGCGAGCGCTTTGATCTCCACGGCAAGGGCACGACGCGCTTCGGTGGCACTGGTGGCGGCGGTGTTGGCCTTGGCTTCCACATCGTCCCAATCGTCCGTGCGGAAGACGGAGGTGGGCAGACCTTCGCTGTTCACGAGGTTCGCGCCTTCGGGATTCGCGGCCCAGGCATAGCGCACCGCGGCAGGCTGTGGCACTTTGGGACTGCTCACGAGCACGCTGTCCGTGCCATCCACCTTCGCTTCGGCCCAATGCCAGACTTTGTCAGCGCCAGCGATCTCGAAGCGCTTCAAAGCTCCGCCATCGCGTGATTTGAGCCCCGTGCCGCTTTGATCGAAGGTCACACGGATCGTGCCGTCTTTCACCTCGCTCGATTTGAACAGCGGGCCGGAGTAAATCAGCTCCTTGCCGTAATCCTTCGCCAATGCCCAGCGGGCGAGACGTTCTCCAGGATCTTTTTTGTTCTTTGGATGGATGTCGTTCACCTCGCCGACATCGTTGATGATCGCCATGCCGGTCTTCGGCGTGGTTTCGAGCACGCGGCGCATGCGGTCCTGGCAGAGCGCCCATGGATCAGGCGTGCCTGGCTCCGTCGAAGGCGCGTGGTAGCTGGCGAGCTGCACGTAGTAAAACGAGAACTCATCGGCCCAGCGCTTGCGCCAGTCGTTGATCATAAGCGGCAGCGTTTGATCGTAAGGCACGGCTCCGGCCTTCGCATTGCCTTCACCTTGGTACCAAATCGCACCGCGCATGGTGTAACCGGTGAATGGATGGATCATCGCGGCGTAAAGCACGCCCGGCTTGCCTTCAGTGAGCAGCGGACGTTTCGGCGCATCCGGCTTCTTCGGCAGACGTTTGCGATCCACGTCCGGTTTGCCCTTCGCTGCGGCCATGGTGGCTTTCCACTTCGCGAGTTGCGTTTCATAAACGGCCTGCGCTTTGGTCTGGTCATACTCTGCCTCGGCTTTGAGCGTGGCCTCCACAATCGCTTTGGTCCCTGGCAGCGTGTTCAGCGCCTCGCGACTGGTGAATGTCTCCACCGGCTTGCCGCCCCACGCGGATTTGATCACACCGACGGGAATGCCGAGCTCCAGATGCAGCTTCCGCGCGAAGAAAAACGCCACGGCGGAGAACCCTGGCACCGTTTCCGGCGAGGAGGACTGCCACACGCCTTCGATGTCATCTTGATTGTCCGCAGCAGTGACGAGCGGCGCGTTGAACATGCGCAGCGCGGGATGCTTCGACTCCGCGATGAGTCCCGCGTATTCCGGCGAACGGTTCATGGTGTAAAACATGTTCGACTGTCCCGACGCGAACCACACCTCTCCCACGAGCACGTCCTTGATCTCGACCTTGTCCGCGCCTGCGGAGATCGTCAGCGCCGCGCCATTCGCGTCAGCGGTGCCGGTTTCGATCTGCGCCCGCCATTTACCATCGGCAGCGGCTTGGGTGGTCGCGGTTTTGCCTTTGAAGGAAATCGTGACCTCTGCTTTGGCATCTGCCTTGCCCCAGATGGTAGCGGCACGCTCGCGCTGGAGGATCATGTGATCGGAGAAGAAATGCGGCACGCTCAACTCGGCAAAGAGCAGGCTGGGCGTGAGGAGAAGGAAGCTGAGGGTGCGTTTCATGACTGGGTTGAGGAGTTTCGATGGGCAATGGAGCGAACTGCGCTCCGATTCTAGGCAGAGTTTTAAAACCTCCAAATGAAGAGAAGAAGTTCACCCCCCAGAGATACGAAGACGATGGAGGCGGCCTCATGCTCAACCAACGATTTTAGGGTGGGTGGCCAGTGACCAGAATGAACTGGGGGCTCGACGTTTGGTTCCACCATCTTCTCAATTGCGGCCCCTGACAGACGATCTATGGGTGGCATCGCGCCTTCGCACGCATCGGGCTTTGGCTGAACCTTGAGCTTTTCCGGGCTTTTGCGTTTATTTGAGTTCATCCATGCCCGCAAAGAAGAAACCCAACGCCAAGCCGCTGACCGGTGATGCTTTAGTCAAAGAAACCATTCGCCGCATCCGCGTGGCGAGGAGCTACTGGGATGCGCACAACAACCGCGCCTGCCGAGGTGAGCGTGAGAAGGCCTTGGTGCTCTATGAATCTTTGAGTGAGGCGGAACGCGAGAAGGTGCCGCAGGTGCTGCGTGTGTGGCTGCGCTATCGCAGCGAGAAGTACTTCGGCGATGATCGCACGCCGCCAGGAGGTGGAAAGACGGTCGAACGAACTTCCAAGTTGGTTCAAAAGCCGAACTCGGAAGTTCGGCCTACGATGCATCCGCTCAATCGCTTCCTTGGTGGTTATGACTTCGAACGGTTGGTGATCGCCAGCACGACTCTGGGTCCCTTTGTAAAACCAAACGGGCATGGGCAGGTGAGCATCGACTTTGCTGATCCACACGCGGTGAAGGCGCTGAACCAGGCGCTGCTGAAGGAGGCCTATGGTCTGGAGCATTGGGATCTGCCGCCGGGTTATCTTTGCCCGCCGATCCCTGGGCGCTGCGATTACCTGCATCATCTGGCGGATCTCATCGGACGAAAGCAGGGGCCGGAGGTGCGCGTGCTGGATGTGGGCACGGGTGCGAACTGCATTTATCCGCTGATCGGTGCCTGTGAGTTTGGCTGGAGTTTTGTGGGAGCGGAGCTGGACGAGGAGGCGTTTCGCTGGGCGCGGAAGCTGGCGGCCAGTCATCCACGCGTGGCGGGGTTGATCGAGCTGAGGCTGCAAAGCCATGCTTCCCGCTGCTTTCATGGCATGATCGGAAAGGGTGAGCACTATGACTTCACGATGTGCAATCCTCCCTTCCATGCATCCGTGGCGGAAGCTGCGGCAGGCACGGAGCGGAAGCTGCGGAACCTTGGCGTGAAGAAGGCGGCGCTGAACTTTGCTGGCAGGGCAGGGGAGCTGTGCTGCGAGGGCGGAGAGCTGGGCTTCATCCAGCGCATGATCCAGGAAAGCGCGGCTTACGCCGCTCAGGTAGGCTGGTTCACCACGCTGGTGTCGAAGAGCGAGCATCTCCCCGCTTTGGAGAAAGCATTGCGCCGCGCACAGGCCGCCGAGGTGCGGATCATCGACATGGCACAGGGGCAGAAGCGGAGTCGAGTGCTGGCGTGGAGGTTTGGCGTTGCTCCTTTTTAAATCTCACGCTACAACAGAGTCCATGCCGCACCGAGAGGTCGGTGAACTCAAACCCGCGACATCCCCATGAAAGCTCAAGACGCCAAGAAAGAGAAGAAGAAGGCTCCCCAGAAAACCCTGAAGGAGAAGAAGCTCGCCAAGCAGGAGAAGAAAGCCAAGCGCGGCTAATCCCGCGTGGCCCACACCCGGCACCGGCAGTCCGCTGGGCATGCTCAGCGGCACCGGGTGTCGTCGTCATCACGGATCAGTGCATTGAGGAACGCAGCGATCGGTGCGTGATCCTCGGCGAGTGTGTCCGTTCAAAGACGACACCGCCCCCAGTCCCTGAAGATTGAGCGCATGGGCAGCGACGGAAAAAACTTCCGCTGGCTCTTCAACGAAGACGCCATGGCCACCGAAAAGACCGCCGAAGACATTAGCAACTTCGGCAAAGACATCGTCAAGCTCGAGAAGCTCATCGAAGTCGGCCTGTAATCCTCCCACCGCGAATCCTCTCAAGGCGCGATGATCTCCCACCTGGAGGTCGCGCCTTCTTCGTTTGTGCCTGGCTTCAGCCGAGTCGTGAAAAATTACAGGTCGAGGCTGTGATTCATAGTCCAGCCGGAAGTGCTTTTTTCCAGGATAGTGTGACGCTGACTTCAACTGCGACATCGGCACCCGACACGAAATCTTCGTTCGCTTTGATTTTATACGATAGGCTGACCATCTTATTTGTGGCGGCTTTCTTTGTGAAGCGAAGCGTTTTGGTGACAACCGTTCCATCATATCTGCCACCGACGAGGAAACGAATCCCAGCCGCTCCTCCTTCTGCGAGTTGGTTGACAGGTAGGTAAATTGACTGATCAGAGCTATCTTTTGCATTTTCTCTACTATCAAGATTTGTAATCAATCCATGAAAGGTGTTGGGTCCAAGAGCGCCTCCCATATATCCTGTAACCATCAAAGTTGAAGTCTTTGTGTGACTTAACGCGGCATAGCTTTTCTTGATAACCACAGAGCCGCTCCATATGCCGAGTTCCGCATCTGGTGTTTGCGCTATAACTGTAGAGGTGCAGGCAAGACAAAGGACAATGCACTGGATGGCTATTAATGAGTTTTTCATGAATAACGATCTAAAATTGTTTGCTGACGTTGTCATATCTTTCGCCTCTTTATTTCTCTGAAGTCAGCAATTAAACCGTCGGTCCTGGCACCGGCGGCTCTTCTTCCTCGCCGCTGCTGCGGTTTTCGAGGAGGTGCTGCTGCATGTAGAGGGACAGCTTTTCGGGCTGGCGGGGGAACATCTCGCCGAGCTTGTTCAGGTTCAGAAAGAGCATGAGCTGGAGGTCCTGGCGGGCGAGCTTCCAGGACTTTGTGAACCTGTCTTCCCATTTGATCTAAGGGGATCAAGGCAGACTCCCCGCAACGGGCAGACCGCTGGGCACTCTTGTGGGAGTGGTTTGGTCGTAGTCGTCTTGGTTCAGGGTCTCCAGAAAGGCGGTGATGGGGGCGTGATCTTCGGGGAGCATGTTCATCTGCCGCAGCAGGGGATCGAGCGGTGGCAGGGTGGAGTCGTCGCCGCCTTCCAGGGTCTCGGCGGCCTGATCCATGAGTCGGTCGTAAAAGAGCAGCACTTCATCGAGCGTGAGGGTGCCGCCGTGATGCATGTAGGGGGCGGTGTGCCTGAGATTGCGCAAAGTGGGGGTGCGGAACTCGTGGCGGTTCGTCGCGCTGTCGCTCAGGCCGATGGCATGGAGTTTGAAGTCGGAGAGCATGGGTCCGTTGTGGCAGAGGGTGCATTTGGCTTTTTGGAAGACCTCCATGCCGTGCTGCTGGGCGGCTGTGAGGGCGGTTTTGTCCCCCCGCATGAAGCGGTCAAAAGGTGAGTTTGGCGTGATCAGCGTGCGCTCGTAAGCGGCGAGGGCGCTGGTGACACGGGCCGGGGTGATCTCGGTTTGGAAGAGCCGTGCATACTCGGGGATGGCTTTGAGCCGTGCGACCATGGCCGGCACGGCTTCGGCCTCGGAGCAAACGTCACCGCGCATCTCTTCGCGGGCGCGAATGGGGGCCAGGGCCTGAGTTTCGAGACTCTGGACGCGGTTGTCCCAAAACATGGGCGATTTGGCGGGATCGAAGGGCTTGCCGACCTCGATGCCATTGAATGCGGCGTTTAAAAGCGTGGGCGTGTTTCTCCGCAAAGGCAGGAACTCGGCTCCTTTCACCAGCATCCGCTCGGGTCCGATGCCGCTGGCATGGACGCCCAGCGGGGTGGGCCGCGCGTCTGCCCAGCCGTGCCGGGGATGGTGGCAGGTGGCGCAGGCGACGTCCCGAGTGGCCGAGAGGATGGGGTCAAAAAAGAGCAGGCGACCGAGGGCGACCCGCTCTGGCGTGTCCGTGGGGAGAGCGGCAGATCTGGGCAGCGCCGCCAGCCGGGTGTCGGGCAGCGGGTCTGCCGCCCGCAAAAGGTCTCCACTGGCCGCGAAGATGACGCCGAGCCCGAGCCAGAGGATGCTTTGGACGGGATTTGGAGAGGTGGACACGGCGCAGAATACGCTTGGGTGAGTCCTCTTCGTTCGAGTTCGAGCACGAGGAATGACAGTCCATTTGGCAGCTTTTAGGGCCTGTTAACGAGTTACACAATGTCATAAAATACAAAATATATTGTAATTATTATAATGAGTATGTAAGTTTTGTGTCACGCTTGCCATGCTCCGGACCCTTCACTCCCTCCTTTCCCCTCGCCGAATCACGGGTCATCCGACCCGTGGGCTGGGACTGAGTTTTGTCAGAATGGTCGCTCTGGGGTGGGTGCTGGGCGCTGCTTTGCCCCTCTTTGCGGCCAATATTATTCACGAATTCTATGTGCCGATCCCTGAGGCGCAGGAGCGCACGGCGCTGGTGTCGATCGAGCCCGCGAGCGGGATCGTCGGGCAGACGATGGAGTCGGTGGTGTCGATCGTCGTCACAGGGACGGGGTCGGTGGTGCATTATGATGAGTGGGAAGACGGCTATGAGGTCGATCTGAACAACCCCGCGCAATCGACGACGAAAATCTGGGGAGATGGCAACAATTCGAACGGCATCCCGCCCGGCTATGCGATTGACCCCGCTGGGCTCGGTGATCAATCTGCGCAATCTCGTCAGCCTGCCGCGCAATCCCTCGACGCTGCTTTATGACGGGCGCGACCGTTTCGGCGGCACGAAGGCGCTGGTGGTGACGCGCACAGGCTGGGCAGTAGCACCAGGCTCCGTGCTGGCGGGTTCGGTGGAAGTGATGGCCACGATGGACTACGGCACGCAGTACATCAGCCCTGTGGGTCAGGATGTGTCGGCCAGCTCCATGTTTGAATATGTCTGGCTGATGGTTATGTCGCGTGAGAATGGCACCTCGGTCACGGTGGACATCAATGGCCCGGTCTCCGGCGGCGCGACGACCTTCACCCTGAATCAAGGCGAGTCCTATTTGGTGAATGGCGGCGTTTTGAAAGGCGCGACGGTCAGCGCGACGAAGCCGGTGCAGGTGCAGCTCATCACGGGTGACATCGGCGCGAGGTATGAGACGGACTGGTTCACGCTGTATCCGGTGGCAGACTGGACCGGCACTTATTACTCGCCCGTGGGCACCGCGGCGGATGGTGATGCGGCGTTTGGCTTTTTCTACAATCCGAACGCCTCGGCGATTACGATCAATGTCGTCACCAGTCTGGGCACGAGCAGCTTCAATGTTTCGGCCTACGGCGTGACGCAGTATCAGATGCCGCAGAACAGCGGGGCCAAGTTCACCAGCGCCAATGATGAGACTTTTTTCGGCCTCGTGATGGTGGGGGCGAATCCGACGGCGAACAATGTGCATGACTGGGGCTTCACGCTCGTGCCCTCGGACAGCCTGACCACGGAGGCCGTCGTCGGCTGGGGACCGGGCAGCAGTGATCTCTCGCAAAACGGCAGTCCTGTGTGGGTCACTCCCGTGGCGGCGTCACGTGTGTATGTGGACTACAACGGCGACCGCAACGGCTCGCTGACCGATCCGCGCGGCAACAAATACGACGCGCACTATGACCTCACGGCGCTGGAGACGCGTCGCCTCTTCGATCCCGACAAAGACCAGAGCGCCATGCGTGTGTACACTCTGGATGGCTCACAGATCGCCGCTGCCTGGGGACAAGACCCCGCGACCGCCGGACCCGGCAACCCTTTCCTCGATGTGGGAACCACAGTGCTGCCCTTCCCAGTGCCGACGCTAAAAAAAACCTACTCTTTGACCACCGACACAGCCCCCACAGGCTTGAGCATTGGCGACACCATCGAGTATCGCATCGAGGTGGATAACAAGGGATTGCTACCTCTTGGAAACCTGCTCGTGCTCGATCCGCTCAACGTCTCGTTGACCTACGTCGCGGGCAGCACAGCGCGCGATGGCACAGCGATCCCCGATGGTAGCACGGGAACGCTTTTCCCACTGGATGAAGACGGCTACGTCGTGCCGATCATCCTGCGCGGAGGCAGCACCTTCTTCACCTATCGCTGCACCATCAATGCCGCAGGCAGCATCGCCAACACGGCGAGCAACTCGAACTACAACCTCGTCTCCACGGCCAATGTCGTCGTGGCACCACCTGCGGGCTCCACGCCTTGCGGTGCGCAGTTCACGAACTCCACTGGCACTGTCCAGGCCGCCTACTCTGCCGGGGCACTCGTGTATGGCACGTTGACCGATCCCGATGCGAACAACAACGTCTCAGTGGCCGAGAGCATCACGATCGTCGTGAACAACACCAGCAAAGGCGATGCGGAGTTTGTCACGCTCCTCGAAACCGCTGTGAACAGCGGCATCTTCCGCAACACCACAGGCCTACCCACATCCACGACCACAGGCACAAGCCAGATGGACGGCACGCTGCTTGTCAGTCCTGGAAATAGCCTTTCCTTCACCTACACGGATCCCGAGTTCAGTGAGACTTGCACAGGCAGTGCCATCATCTCGGTGCCGACACAGAATAAGTTCCTCTATCTCAGCGATCCCGCCCAGGCACTGGACCGCATTGACCCCGTGGCTGCAGCGGATGCCACCACCGCCAGCACAAGTGCTCTCAGCTACTCGCCTCCAGGAGTCACCGTAGGTTCAACGACCTCCAGTTCGGCGGTTAATGCTGCCTCCCTCACTTTTTCCCACACCTCAGGCAGCGGCAGCAACCGCATGTTGGTCGTCACCGTCAGCGTGGGCTCAGGCTCAGTGGGGGGCAGCGCAGGCACGATTTCGTCTGTCACCTACAATGGTGTGACTATGACCGAGGTGGGCACTGCTGCCTTGTCAGGTGCTCGAGTGTCGATCTACCGTCTGCTAAATCCAGCCGCAGGTCCGGCTAACGTGGTGGTATCCACCAGCACAGGTTCCACGATCGAAGCGGGAGCGACCACCTTTGAGAATGTGGATCAAGCCACTCCACTTGGTACTTTTGCCTCGGCTTCGGCAAACTCCGGCACAGCCACAGTCAATGTAACCTCCGCTACGAATGAAATCGTGATCTGTGTCGGCAGTGTGGATGAAGCCTTCAGCAACCAGGGCATGACCACCACTTCCGGCCAGACGCAGTTGTGGAATTCCAGTGGCACGGACTTTGTCAGTGGTGCGGCAAGCACCAAGCCAGGCGCGGCATCCGTCACAGTCTCCTACACCGCCACCGACTCGACTCAGGAATGGGCCATCGGCGGCGTCTCCATCAAGCCTGCATCTGGAGGCGGCGCGACAACAGCCGCCTTCACTCAGGTGCCGACTTTTGCCTCCAGCTTTAGCTTGCCGACAGGCTCGACGCCCGCCGTGAGTGCTTACTACACCGTCACCAGTGGCTCCATGCCGGCATCTCCCAGCATCACGGCAACTCTGAAAAAAGGACTCACCACACTCGCCGTCAGCACCAGCACAGCAGCTTCCGCAACCACCGGCAGCGGCCTGTTCACCTTCGGCTTTGCCGCGCTTGGTAGTTCGATCAATTTTGCCTCCAGCGAGGCGCTCACTCTTGAGATCAATGATTCGCAAAGTGGTGTCACCTTTACCGTCGATTTCGACAGTAGCACGAAGCCCTCGAAGATCACCCTACCCACCACGACCGTCATCAATGTCGATTCACTCGGCGTCTATGACGCGCCGTATCCTGGCGGCAGTCTCATCACAGCACCAGCCAGCGGCACCACCGCTTATGTGCGCAGCACCGCGAGCGATCCTTTCGGTGCGTATGACATCACCAGCATGGGCTTGAGCATTGATGGGCCAGGTGCCACGGGCGATGTCAGCACCACGCTGAATGCAGGTCAGGTTGTCGCTACTGGCACGGGAACGAAGACCTATGAATATGCGTGGACCGTGGGCAGCACGACAGGCACCTACAACATCGCCGTGACTGCGAACGAAGGCACCGAGGGCATCCAGGCTACGCGCGCCACGAGTGTGAACGTCACCTTCCTCGATCTCGGCACGCCGAGCATCACCGAGTTCACCACCGGCTCGAACGGCCCGCACACCACCACTTACGCAGGCAATGAACAGGTCTTAGTGCGCATCGTCGATCTCGATCAAAATCTCGATGCCGGCGTTGCTGAAGCCATCACCGCCGTGATCACCTCACTCGCGGGTGATAGCGAGCTCGTCACGCTCACCGAGACCGGCATCAACACCGGCATCTTCGTGGTCGGCATCCCCGCCAGCACCACCGCGCCGAACACCTTCAACAACGGCACCCTCCACGCCGTGCTCGGCGACGTGCTCACCGTGAACTACGTCGATCCCACCGACAGCACCGACACCGGCACGGATACCGCGACCATTCCAAACATCGCCCCAGCCATTAGTGTGAACAAAACGCTCGTCACACCTGCGGACGGACAAGCCGTGGTCGGTGAGGCAATCCAATATACAGTGCAGGTAACCAACACCGGTAACACCACGCTCAGCACCGTCGCTTTGACAGACCTGTATCCCGCTGCGGATCTCACCTTCATCTCCGCCAGCGTCACGCCGACAACCTCTGGTGGTGGCTCCGTGACATGGTCAAATGTCGGCCCGCTCACCCAAGGTCAGAGCACCACGATCACGCTGAACTTCACCGCACTCAGCACCGCCGCACCCACCACCAACACCGCAACTGCCGACGCAGGCGGCGGAGTCACCGGCGGCGACACCGCAGATGTCACGATCACCGATCCAGCCATCACGATCAGCAAAACGCTGCTCAGTCCAAATCCAGGCCCGGCCAGCATCGGCGACAACGTCACCTTCCGCATCACGCTGCAAAACACAGGCGATACAGCCATCGCCACGCTGCCATTGGAAGACACTTTTTCCGGTGCGGACTTCGAGTTCGTCTCCGCCACGGTCACTCCAGATGCCACTGGTGCTGGCAGCCTGCTTTGGCTCGATGTCACAGGCGCAGGCACTCTCGGTGTCAGTGCTTCGACGACGATTGACGTGACCTTGCAGGCCAAAGGTGCCGCAGCACCTGCCGTCAACCTCGCCGCCGCGAACTACACCGTCGATGTGAATGGCGATGGAGTCCCGCCCGTGAGCAGCAGCGCCAGCATCACGCTTACTGCCGCGATGATCTCCGGTCATGTCTATGACGACGTGGATCAAAGCGTCACCTTCAATGGTGGCGACGCCGTGCTCACCTCCATCACCGTCAGCCTCTACACCGACCCGAATGGCGATGGCAATCCAGCGGATGGCACACTTGTTGCCATCACCAGCACCGATGCCGCAGGCGCGTATGAATTCCTCAATCTCCCCGCTGGCAGCTACGTCATCGTTGAGTCTCAGCCACCCGGCTATTCCAGCAGTGGCGACACCGCAGGCGCGAACGACAACCGCATCCCCGTCGTGGTCTCCGCACTCACGACCTACGCGGGCAACAACTTCTTCGACTACCTCACACCACCCGTCAGCTACTCCAGCATTGCGGGTAAAGTTTGGAACGACGCCGATGCCAGTGCTACCGTGAATGGCGGCGAAGTCGGTATCGAAAACGTGCCCGTCGATCTCGTGGAAGACACCAATGGCAACGGCATCGCCGATCCAGGCGAGCCCGTGGTCAGTTCCACGCTTACCGCCGCCGATGGCAGCTACAGCTTCACCGGGCTCAATGCAGGCAACTATGTCGTCGTCGAGAATGACCTCTTTGGCTGGTATTCCACCGCTGATGTCACCGCGCCGAACGACAACATGGTCCCAGTCGCACTCGCAGCCGCCACGAATGTCACAGGCCGTGATTTCCTCGATGTGCTCACCGGCACCACGGGCGGCAAGGTCTTCCATGATGTGAATGGCAATGGCAGCTTCGATGGTGGCGATGTCGCACTCGCCAACATCGACGTGATCATCACCGACAGCCTAGGTGTCGCGCAAACCGTCATCACGGACATTGATGGCAACTGGACTGCCACCGTACCCCCTGGCAGCACCAGCGTTAACGTCGATCAAACCGACCCGCAATTCACCGCCTTCTTCAGCACTGGCTACACACAGACCGCAGGCACCGATCCGAACACCATCACCGCTGTCTCCAACGTGAACACTCCCGCTGGCGACGACGGCTTCCGCCAAGTCGGCACCGTCACCGGTCATCTCTACATCGACACGAATGGCAACGGCAGCCAAGACAGCGGCGAACCCGACCTCGCCAACATCGATGTCATCATCACCGACTCCAACAGCGCCACCCAAACTGTGATCACTGATGTGACCGGCAACTGGACCGCCACCGTGCCGCCTGGCAACACAAGCGTAAACGTGGACAACAGCGATCCGCAATTCCCCGCAGGTGTCACACAAATCGAAGGCACAGATCCGACCTCCGTCACCGCAGTGGCAAACACCCCGAGCAGTGCAGGCAATGACGGCTACTTCGTGCCTGGGACCATCAGCGGCAGCGTCATGGCGGACACAGACAATGATGACGACGGTGATGACCTCATCCCAGGAGTCACCCTCACGCTGAAAGATAGCAACGGTGATGACATCGACAGCAACACCTCCCTCCCCGGCATACAGCCCACGACCACCACTACGAATGGCAGTGGAGCTTACAGCTTCGGCAACTTGCCTCCAGGTTCGTATCGCGTCGTCGAAACAGATCCGGTGGGTTATCTCAGCGTCTCGCCAAACACGATCAACCCTGTCGTCGTGACAGCAGGCGCGACCACCAGCGGCGTCAACTTCATCGACGAGCAGCCTGCAACGATCGGAAATCTCGTCTGGCATGATGCGAACAATGACGGCATCAACAACAACGGCGAACTCGGCATCGACGGCGTCCTCGTCGAGTTGCTCGATCCATTGAATGTAGTTATCGGCAGCACCACCACGGCAGGCGGCGGGCTTTACACCTTCGCAAATGTCGCCCCTGGAAGCTACCGCTTGCGCATCGCCACACCGCCCACGCTTTACCCGCTCTCCTCCACCACGACCGACACCGCTGACAACAGTGAAGATGATGACGACAACGGCACCCAGGCCACGCCGACCGCTGCCACACTCAGCCCGCTCGTCGCCGTCAGTGCAGCCCAGGTGAAAAACAGCATCGACTTCGGCTTCGCGGCACTCGCAGGCACACGCAGCATCAGCGGTGAAGTGCGTGATGACTACGACCTTGATAGCAACTTCTCCGACAACGACCAGCCCGTACCAAGCGTCACCGTCCGCCTTTACGCCGACAGCAATGGCAACGGCCTCTTTGATTCGGGCACTGACACGCTCATCGGTACCACCACGACGAACATCCTCGGCCAATACAGCTTCACCGGACTGCCCGACGGCACCTACTTCATCCAGGAAGTCGATCCCGCTGGAGCCACCAGCACGGGCGATACCCAAGGCAGTAATGACAACCTCATCCCCGTCACGCTGGCAGGTAGCAACAGCATCGGCAACGACTTCCTCGATGCCGTCGATCCCTCTGGTTACATCTACAGTCCGGTTGATGGCCGCATCATCGCCGGTGGTTCTATCTCAGTGAACGGACCTGGTGCAGTGACTATTCTTATGGATGGCAGCACGGGGCAATACAGCTTTATTACCGATGGCACGGCTGGCATCTACACGATGAGCTACACGCCGCCGGTCGGTTATCAGATTGATCCGACGCGTCCTGTGGCAGGCGTGAACTTCGATCCCACCGGGCTGCCAAGTCCACACGTTCTTGGCAGTGCGGAAGATCCGCTCAATACAGGCCATCTAGCCAACTACTCCGCTGGTGGAAACCCCTACTACCTCACCTTTGATCTCACAGCGGGTGATCCACTGGTGATCAACAACAACATCCCACTCGTCGAGATCAAGCCCACCAACTTCACCGGCTGGCAGTATGCCAATCAGCTCAGCGGACAGAACGGTGCTACACAAGATCCCGATGGCGATGGCGTGACCAACCTCGAAGAGTTTGCCTTCTGCTTCAATCCATCGTCCGGCATCAACGGCAGTTGCTCGCTGAGGATCACACGCAATGGCGACGGCACCATCGACGCACTCATGCGCCGTGTCGTTGGAGCCACTGGCATCACCTACCAGTTGGAGTACATTGCCGATCTCACCTCCAGCGGAGCCAGCGGCGCAGGTTGGACTGATGTCACCACCATCAGCCCCACCGTGACCAGCAATGGCGACGGCACGGAGACGGCGCGTTATTTGAATCTCGCCACCATCCCTGCGTTGTCAGGTGGTCAAGGCTTCGTCCGGATCAAAGTCACCCTCATCTCTAGTGGCACCATTGTTCGTGGCGAAACCTCAGGTTGGGCGACACGCTCCATCGCCACGGCTTGCCAGAGCTGCAGCCAGCCCTTCTTGAAATGTGAGGTCTTCACCGGCAGCGTGGATGGAGTGGTCGGCAGTGCTTTGAGCGTGATCAATTCCGTGGGCACGGGCAATCTTGCCGCGCAGTTCACTTCGGGCCGCCACTACTATGTGGAAGTCATTGCCGGTGATCATGAAGGTCATCGCTTCGAGATCAATGAGGCTGCGAGCACGCCAAACAGCATCGCCATCGACACCGCCAGCACGCGTAACACTCTCGGCACGAGTCTGCCTGCCACACTCGCCGGAGATCAAGTGGTCGTGCGTGAGCACTACCGCATCAACGAACTCTTTGTTCCCGACGACTTCACCGGCACCCTGAGCCCCGCCACGGCGGACCGACTCTTGTTCCATGATCGGAACAGCGGCACCTTCAGCACCTTCTGGCTCTTTACCCATCCGCTGAGTGGACTCTCCCTCTGGGTGGAGGTGGCCGACGCCTCGCTGACCGATGCCGGGAACCGCGTGCTGGATGTCTGCGAAGGCATGTTTGTTCATCCCAAAGGTTCTGCCATGTCGCTGGTGTTCACCGGTCAGGTGCGCAGCAATGACCTGACCTGGCCTCTCGTCGCTGGTGCCATCTTCACTGGCAACGGATGGCCGCTCGACATGTCACCCACCACTCGGAAGATGCTCATCACGGATGGATTCACAGGCAACCGGAGCCCCACAGCGGCGGACCGCATCCAACTTTGGACGGCTGACGAAAATCCAACGGCTGAGGGCTACACCAGTTATTTCCTTTTGAACGCCGCCTCCATGCAACGCTGGGTCCAGCAGGCTGACGCATCTGTCTCCAGCCAGGATAGCGCCGCACTCTTTAAAATGCTGCGTGGTCAGTTCGTGCAACCACGCACGGCCAGACCGAATCTGATCATCGCCAATCCCTGGATTCCCTAAATCTTCACTTTTCGTCAGACTTATGAATCTCAAAAATACTCTTCTTGTGCTTGCCTCGGTCCTGGCATTTTCCAAAGCCGGAGTTCAGGCCGTCACCATCAACTGGGGCAATGACGTTCTGTCATCGCTCCATGACAGCAGCGGAGCACTGCTGGACGACAGCTTCACTTTTGAACTGGGAACCTTCGGTGTGTTCATCCCCACCGAGTTCAACATGAGCCAATGGGAGGCGAACTGGAGGC
>NZ_JBILYB010000021.1:0-57376 GCF_044378005.1 Prosthecobacter sp. | reverse complement strand
CTTCGTCATTCGGAATTCATCATTCGTCATTTGCCCGTCCTCTGCATCTCGACACGCTCAAAACAGCCATTCCGTCCTCCCAACTGCCTCCCCCATGATCGCCTGGTTCGCCCGAAATCACGTCGCCGCCAATCTTCTGATGCTGGCGGTGATGACTGCGGGCGCATGGACCTTGTATCAGGATAAAATCCCTCTGGAGGTGTTTCAGGACATGCCGTCCCGATACATCTCGGTGAATGTCCCCTACCCCGCCTCATCGCCCGAGGAGACTGAGGAAACCATCGTGCTGAAGATCGAGGAAGCCATCCAGCAGGTGGGCGGCATCAAGCATGTGAACAGCACCGCGGGCAGCAGTGGTGGCAGTGTTTTCATCGAGGTGAATGAGGACGACGATCCCCGCCGCGTGATGGAGGACGTGAAGATCCGAGTCGATGCCATCTCGAACTTCCCAGCGCTCGCCGAGAAGCCGATCATCCAGCTCGACGACAGCTTCCACAGCGTCATCACCGTCATCCTCAGCGCCGACATGGCCGAGCGCGATCTCAAGCGTCTCGGCGAGCAGACACGCGATGAACTCGCCTCCCTGCCCGGCATCTCGCACGCCGACATCACCGGCATCCGCAATGAAGAGATCGCCATCGAGATCTCCGAAGATCAGCTCCGCAAGTATGGCCTCACACTCGAATCCATCAGCCGCAGCATCCGCGAAAATGCCATCGACATGCCCGCCGGTGTCGTGCAGACCGAGGCAGGCGATGTCTCCCTGCGCACCCGAGGCCGCGCCTACACCGGCGACGACTACGCACGAGTCCCGCTCGTCATCCGCGCCGATGGCAGCAAGGTCACCCTCGGCGAGATCGCGAAGATCATCGACGGCTTCACAGAGAACCCGCTCGTCACACGTCTGAATGGCCGCCGCTGCGTCATGATCAGCGTCATGCGCGAGGGCAAACAAAACGCCATCACCATCGGCGAGCGCGTCAAAGCCTACATCGACGAGATGAACAAGAAGCTGCCCGGCGGCGTGCATCTCGATTATTGGAATGACCGCTCGAAGATCGTGAAGGGGCGCATCGACCTGCTCATGCAGAATGCCCAGAGCTGCCTCATCCTCGTCTTCATCTGCGTCGGCCTCTTCCTCCGGCTGGAAGCCGTGATCTGGGTCGGTGTCGGCATGGTCATGAGCTTCCTCGGAGCCATCGCGCTCATGCCTTACCTGGACATATCGATCAATCTGTCCTCGCTGATGGGATTCATCCTCGTGCTCGGCATAGTCGTTGATGACGCCATCGTCATCTCCGAGCACTGCGACCACCTCCGCACCACCACAGGGATGAGCCCGCTGGAGGCCGCCATCGCTGGCACACGACGCATGGCCGTGCCCATCACCTTCGGCGTGCTGACCACTGTCATCGCCTTCCTGCCAATGGCCATCGACTCCTCCGACTGGGGCTCCATGTTTAAACCCATCGCGCTTATCTTTATCACCGTGATGCTCATCGCGCTGGTCGAGACAAAGCTCATCCTTCCCAGCCATCTCGCCCATCCATTCCTTGGCCGCGCAGGTGACATGCTCGCCCCCATCCACCGCACTTCAGATGGAGCGCTGCAATGGTTCGTGCGCACGGTTTATGCGCCCGCCATCAGCTTCAGCGTGAATCATTGCTACACCGTGCTGGCGATCCTCTTTGGCGGACTCGCCATCATCGCTGGCCTGTTCTTCGGCGGGCGCATCCCGACCACCTACTTCCCGCGCGTCGCGAGCGAGCGAATCGACTGCCGTCTCACGATGCTTGATGGCACACCTGTCGAGGTCACGGAGAAGCACATCGAACGCATCTACAACATCGCGCTTGAGATGCAGAAGGAGTATGTCGGGCCGGATGGTCGCAGCGTGGTGAAGCATGTCGTCTCCACCATCGGCACCACGCTTTCTAGCCGTGGCTCACCCTCTGGCACAGGCAGCCATGTCGGCGGCGTCACCATGGAAACCTTTGGTCCCGAAGAACGCAGCCGCGATGCCAACACCGTGGAGATGTCCAACGAGTGGCGCAAACGCATCGGCAGCATCGTCGGAGCCGAGGAACTCACCTTCCGTGCCGAGATCATGCGAGGTGGCGATCCCATCGACATCCAGCTCACCGGCACTGATCCGAAAGAGATGCTGGCCATGTCGGAAAAGATCAAAGAGAAGCTCTCCACCTACCCCGCACTCTTTGACATCAACGACTCCCTCGACAGCGGCCGAAATGAGATCCAGCTCACGCTGAAACCTGAAGCTCAACAGCTCGGCGTCACCGTCACCGACCTCGCCCGCCAAGTGCGGCAGTCCTTTTATGGCGATGAAGTGCAGCGCATCCAGCGCGGGCGCAATGAGGTCAAAGTCATGCTGCGAATGCCCAAGGCGAACCGACAGAACCTCGCCACGCTCGACACGATGCGCGTGCGCACCGCCACCGGACTTGAGGTGCCTTTCAGTCGCGTGGCAAAGGCCACCGTCGTGAAGAGCTTCACCAGCATCAAGCGCGTGGATCGCCGCCGCGCGCTGAACATCTCCGCCGATGCCGACAAAGCCACGACGGATGTCGCTGCGCTGCGTTTGGAGCTGACCAGC
This sequence comes from Prosthecobacter sp., assembly GCF_044378005.1. Taxonomy (GTDB): domain Bacteria; phylum Verrucomicrobiota; class Verrucomicrobiia; order Verrucomicrobiales; family Verrucomicrobiaceae; genus Prosthecobacter. The sequence continues at coordinate 54,762 of NZ_JBILYB010000021.1, read as the reverse complement.
TTCCTCGACGACCTGCTCGCCAACCACGGTCACATCCGCTGGACCTTCGAGGGCGAGGCCCGCTTCCAGCGCGAAAGCCAGGGGCAGATGCTGATCTCCTTCCTCATCGTGATCGCCGCCATGTATGCCATGATGGCCATCCCGTTTAAGAGCTACTCGCAGCCGCTCATCGTTCTGCTCGTCGTGCCCTTCGGCGTCGTCGGAGCTGTCATCGGTCATCTCTTCCACGGCCTGCCAGTCAGCATCATGAGCGCCTTCGGCATCCTCGGCGTCTGCGGCGTGGTGGTGAATGACACCCTCGTGCTCGTCGATGAAATCAACGACCTCAAAGCCAACGGCATGAGCCTGCGTGAGGCTGTACAGCGCGGCGGTATCCTGCGCTTCCGCGCCATCTTCCTCACCCAGATCACCACCTTCTTCGGCCTCGTCCCACTCATCTTCGATGGCACCTGGCTGGCAAAGATGCTCCCCTTCCTCTTCAGCAGCGGTGCCCAGAGCACCCACGCCCAGTTCCTCACGCCCGTCTCCGTCGCCATGGGCTACGGCAGCCTCTTTGCGACGGTCATCACACTGTTCCTCGTGCCCCTTTGCTATCTCGCCGTGGATGATGTCGGCGCGCTGATTCGCAGCCTCTTTGGCAAAGAAGAGCCCGAAGTGAAAGCCGTCCCAGCGACTGCCTAGCCGCCAGTTTCCATTTGCAGAGCCGCCAGCGGGCGGCATGACGTATCGTCCACATGACCGACGCAGACATCCAATCCTCCATCCTCGACATGGGCCGCCGCGCCCGTGCCGCCGCGCATGAACTGGTGAAGCTCAGCTCTGCCGAGAAAAATACCATCTTGATGGCCATGGCGGACGAGATCGAAGCCCGCCAGACCACGATCCTGGAAGCAAACGCCAAAGATCTCGCCACCGCCCATGAGAAAGGTTTGACCAAGGCCATGATCGATCGCCTGACGCTCGATCCGAAGCGTCTCAAAGCCGCGGCTGATGCCGTACGCGAAGTCGCCACATTGCCAGACCCGGTCGGTGAAGTTCTCTCAGAATGGACCCGGCCCAACGGACTGCACATCACCAAGAAGCGCGTCCCCATCGGTGTCATCGGCATCATCTTCGAGTCCCGCCCGAACGTCACCAGCGATGCCGCGAGCCTGTGCTTCAAGACCGGCAATGCCACGCTCCTACGCGGCGGCAGTGAGGCCATCCACTCCAATGTCGCCCTCGCCGCAGCCCTCCAGGCTGGCGGTGAGCGAGCCGGTTTGCCGAAAGACAGCGTGCAGCTCATCCCCTTCACCGACCGCGCCAGTGTGGAGCACATGGCGAAGATGGATCAATACCTCGATCTCATCATTCCTCGCGGTGGCAAAGGACTCATCGAGAAAGTCGTCGCCACCGCGCGCATGCCCGTCATCAAGCACTACGACGGCGTCTGCCACGTCTATGTCGCCCCGGATGCCGATCAGGAAATGGCGGTGAAGATCATCGTGAACTCAAAGACGCAGAAGCCCGGCGTCTGCAATGCCTTGGAGACCGCGCTCGTCCATCAGGACATCGCCTCCGACTTCCATCCCAAGCTCGCCGCCGCCCTGCGTGAAGCCCACGTCGAGATGCGTGGCGATGCAGCCTCGCTCGTCCACCTCGGCAGCGATGCCAAGCCCGCCACGGAAGAAGATTGGAGCACCGAGTATCTCGACTTGATCCTCTCGATCAAGACCGTGGCCTCGCTGGATGAAGCGATCACGCACATCAACCGCTACGGCTCGCATCACACCGACAGCATCGTTACCCGCAACCGTACCGATGCCGAGCGCTTCCAGCACGAGGTGGACAGCGCCGTCGTGCTGCACAACGCCAGCACCCGCTTCAATGACGGCGGCGAGTTCGGCTTCGGAGCCGAAATCGGCATCAGCACTGACAAACTCCACGCACGCGGCCCCATGGGATTGGCAGAGCTTTGCAGCTACAAATACATCGTCGATGGAGAGGGCCAGATCCGATGAACCTCGATTGGATCAACGACTTCCTCCCCAAGATGCGCTGCCCGGACACCCACCAGCCTCTGCGCTGGGCCACCGCCGAGGACTTGCAGCGCCATGGACGACCTGCGGATGAAAAGGCGCTCAGCCGCGAAGATGGTTCCCACCTTTTCCCCATCGACGACGGCATACCGATCCTGCTGCCGAAAGCGTGACCTTGGCCTGCTGTCAAAACATGAGTTCCCGCCCACGATCGGACCGCAACGCTGTCCCGCCAGAGGGCGTGTGAGGTGAATGCGACATCGGAGCGCGGAATTTATTCCGCAGCATCTCGAGCGCATGAGAAACTTGGAGAGCAGATCAACCGCCCCTTCGCACCCGGGCCTTCGGCTTGAAGAAGAATGGCACTCGGTTAAGGAGCGGACTCGACACCTCGGAGTTCTCAGGGCCACAGGCCCGCTCGATACCAACCTGGGCCAACGGCCCAGGAAACCAGGCACAACGACCGCCCGTAAGCTGAAAGCCTGACCTATGCTCATAGCGTCTCGAGCATGGCTCGGGCCTTCAGCCCTCGGTCAGGGTGGGTTTGAGGTGGCTCGGGAACCTGGGGCTGACCGCCCCAGGCCGGTATGAGTCGTGCCGTTGGCATACAAGCGAAAACCAAAAGGTCCGACAACGAAGGACAGGCACTTCCCTTGCCCAGACGAAAAGCTTAACCGAGTGCCATTCGGGACAGGCACTTTGTCTCACATCACCCCACCCACGAACCCGGACCGCAAAGCGGTCCCGTCAGAAGGCGTGGGAGGTGGAGACGGCCATCGTTCTTTTTGAAAGCATGCGACCAAGCATCACCACTGGTGTTGGCTTCTCCGCCTAGCGAAGAAGCCAACAAACACCAGAAACGGTGATGGCGTCAATCGTCACTTCACCAACCTCACCAGCAGATCCTTGCTCTCGACGCTCTCGCCTATCTTCACAAGTATCTCACTGACGGTGCCGGAGGTGGGGGCGCTGATGGCGGCGAACATTTTCATGGCTTCCAGGGTGACGAGGGTTTCGCCTTCTTTGACTTTTTGACCGACGGTGACGGCAATGCTGGCGACCATGCCGGGCATGGGGGCGCCGACTTGGGTCGGGTCGGCGGGGTCGGCTTTGACTTTGCTGACGGTGTTCACGGCGAGTGACTTGTTCGTCACGGTGGTGTGGCGGGGGAAGCCGTTCAGCTCGAAGATGGCGGTCTGCTGGCCGGCGGGGTCGGGCTCGGTCATGTTCAGCAGGCGGACGAAGAGGGTCTTGCCTTCTTCGAGGTTGATGTGGATCTCCTCCTTGTCACGCAGGCCGTAGTAGTAGGCCGGTGTGGGCAGGGCTGCGACATCGCCATAGGTCTTGCGGAAGTCGGCGAACTTCAGGAAGACATCGGGATACATGAGGTAGCTCCAGACATCGTCCTCGGTGGGCTTCTTCTTGAGCTTCTGCTCCAGCTCGGCGCGGACCTCGGCGAGGTTGATCTTGGCAGCGTGGGTGCCGGGGCGGCCTTTGATGCGCTTGCCACCTTTGCCGACGATGGCGTCTGCGAGGGCGTTCCATTTCTTGCGGCTGTCGGCGGCCTTGGCGGGCTCCATGCCGTAGAAGGGCTCGCCAAGCCAGCCTTCGAACATGCTGGTGACGTCCTTGCTCCACTTTGTGCCGGTGAGCTGGAAGATGTCATTCGGCTTCACACCACGCGCGACGCACTCGATGGCGAGGTCACCGACGACTTTGCTCGATGGCGTGACTTTGACGATGTCGCCACAGAGCTGGTTCACCTCGGCATAAGCGTGAGCGATCTCGGGCCAGCGAGGTCCGAGGCCCATGCCGATGGCCTGCTCTTTGAGGTTCGTGTATTGGCCGCCGGGCATCTCGTGGAGATAGACTTCGGCGGTGCCGTAGGGTTCGCTGGTGTCGAAGGGCTTGTAGAAAGCGCGGACGGAGGCCCAGTAGTCGCTGAACTCCTGGAGGGCATCGACATTGAGGCCGGTATCGCGCGGCGTGTGCTGGAGAGCGGCGACGATGGAGTTCAAGTTCGGCTGGCTGGTGCCGCCGGACATGGAAGCGATGGCGGCATCGCAGACATCGACTCCGGCTTCGGCGGCCTCGATGATGCTGGCGGCGTTCAGGCCGCTGGTGTCATGCGTGTGGAAGTGGATCGGGATGCCGACTTCGTCTTTGAGGGCTTTGACGAGCTTCTTCGCGGCATACGGACGCACGAGGCCGGCCATGTCTTTGATGCAGAGCATGTGCGCGCCCATCTTCTCCAGCTCCTTGGCGAGGCGGACGTAGTACTTGAGGTCATACTTGTCGCGCTTCGGATCGAGGATGTCGCCGGTGTAGCAGAGCGTGCCTTCGCAGATGGACTTCGTGTCTTCACGCACGGCCTGCATGGCGGCAGTGAGGTTCGGCAGGTAGTTGAGCGAGTCGAAGATGCGGAAGATGTCCATGCCGTTCTCGGCGGCATGTTTGATGAAACCCTTCACCACGTTGTCGGGGTAATTGGTGTAGCCGACGGCGTTGGAGCCACGGAAGAGCATCTGCAAAAGAATGTTCGGCACCTTGGCGCGGATGTCGCGCAGACGAGCCCAGGGGTCTTCACGCAGGAAGCGCATGGTTACGTCGAAGGTGGCACCGCCCCACATTTCCAAAGAGAAGAGGTCCGGCGTGCGACGCGCCACGGCATCTGCCACGGCGAGCATGTCAAAGGTGCGCATACGCGTGGCCAGCAGCGACTGATGGGCATCACGCATGGTGGTGTCGGTGATGAGCAGCTTCTTCTGCTTGGCGACCCAGCCTTTGCAGAACTGCTCAGGGCCCATCTCGGTGAGGAGCTGCTTCGTGCCCTTCGCAGGCTCGATGCGATGATCCCATTTCGGGATGGCGGGCACGATGAAGGGCTTATCCTGCTTGTGGCCCTTGGCGAAGGGATTGCCGTTGACGATGGTGTCGGCGAGGTAGTTCAGCAGCTTCGAGGCGCGGTCCTTGCGGGCGACGAACTTGAGCAGATCAGGATTGTTGTCGATGAAGCGCGTGGTGGCCTGACCGGTCTTGAACTCCTCATGATGCACCACGTTCATGAGGAACGGGATGTTCGTCTTCACACCACGGATACGGAACTCGCGCAGACCGCGATCCATGCGGTCGAGCGCCTGCTGGTAGGTGCGGGCGAAGACGGTCATCTTCACGAGCATGGAGTCGTAATAGGGCGTGATAACGGAGTTCGTCGCGCCCATCGCGCCATCGAGGCGGACGCCGAATCCACCGGGGCTGCGGTAGTTGAGGATCTTGCCAAAGTCGGGCGTGAAATTGTTCTCGGGATCTTCTGTGGTGATGCGGCACTGGATGGCGAAGCCGCTCTTTTCGATCTTCTCCTGAGGGGGCAGCCCGAGCGGTTCTTCATGAATCTGGTAGCCCTGCGCGATGAGGATCTGGCTGCGCACGATGTCGATGCCAGTGATCTCCTCGGTGACGGTGTGTTCCACCTGGATGCGTGGATTCATCTCGATGAAGTACCACTCACCCGTTTCGTGATCGACGAGGAACTCGACGGTGCCTGCGTGCGTGTAGTTCACCTCCTTTGCGAGCTTCACGGCGGCATCGCAGAGACCGTCGATGACGCTTTGCTTTACGCCATAGCTCGGTGCCTGCTCGATGACCTTTTGATGACGACGCTGCACGGAGCAGTCGCGCTCATGCAGGTGCAAAACATGGCCGTGTTTGTCCGCGAGGATCTGCACTTCGATGTGCTTCGCCTTGCCGACGAATTTTTCCAGGAACACCGCACCATTGCCGAAGGAGCGCAGCGCTTCCGTCTGGGCTTCGTCGAGCAACTTCTCCAGATCCTTCGCCTCACGCACCACGCGCATCCCACGTCCGCCGCCACCAAAGGCGGCCTTGATGATGAGCGGGAAGCCGATCTTCTTCGCCGCAGCGATGGCTTCTTTGCGATCACTGACCGGTTCGTCGGTGCCTTCGAGGATGGAGACCTTGAGCTTGCGGGCGATGTTTCGCGCGGCGGTCTTGTCGCCCATCATGTCGAGGATCTTGGCCTCAGGTCCGATGAAGATGATGCCAGCATCCGCACAGGCCTGGGCGAATTGCGGGTTTTCACTGAGGAAACCGTAACCCGGATGGATGGCATCCACGCCCTTCTCTTTGGCGATGGTGACGATGCCTTCGATGTCGAGATAAGCCCCGAGCGGGCCTTTGTCCTTGTTCAGCTCGTAGGCTTCATCCGCCTTGAAGCGATGCGGGCAGAAGCGGTCTTCCTGCGCGTAGATGCCCACCGTTTTCAAACCCAACTCGGTGGCCGCCCGCATGACACGGATGGCGATCTCGGAGCGATTCGCGACCATGAGCTTTTTGATCGGCCGGATGGCAGATACAGCGGGCTCGGTGCGGGAGGCTTTGGCGGAGGATTTCTTGGGCATGGTGGTTGGTTGGGGAAAAGCGGGCGCATAGTCTCGCGAAATCGAGGGGAGGCAAGGCGGTAGAACCGTTTTTCCGAGCCGAAAAACAAGATTGGCAGCGAAACTGCTTAAACAGGGCATAGGCTCCGTTCTCGGCCCCCACCAACCCCTCGCATGTCCATCCACGTCGCCCTTCATCACCGCACCAGCTATCGCTATGAACATCCGGTCACTCTCGGCCCCCAGGTGGTACGGCTGCGGCCCGCGCCCCATGCGCGGACACGCATCCTCGGCTACACGCTGAAAGTCACCCCGGAGCAGCATTTCCTGAACTGGCAGCAGGACCCGCAGTCGAACTACCTCGCGCGTCTCGTCTTCCCGGAGAAGACAAAGGAATTCAGCATCGAGGTCGAGGTGGTGGCGGAGATGGCGGTGTTTAATCCCTTCGACTTCTTCCTGGAACCTGAAGGTGAGCACTACCCCTTCAAGTATGATGCCGCATCGGATCAGGAACTGGCTCCGTTTCTGAAATGCCAGCCCTTTACCCCGCTGTTTCAGGCTTATCTGGCGGACCTGCGGCACGAGATCCTCGGCAATGGCGGCCTGCCCCATGTTCCGGGCACTCACTCTGAGACGGCCACGGACATCCATGCACACGCCGTTTTACCCGAGGTGGGGCAACTCAAAAAGGATGCGGACAAGCGCCTGCGCACGATTGACCTGCTGGTGGCGGTGAATCAGCGCCTGTGGAAAGACATCCGCTACACGATCCGCATGGAGCCGGGGGTTCAGACACCGGAAAAAACGCTGGATCTGCTCAGCGGCTCCTGCCGTGACTCCGCCTGGCTCATGGTGCAAGTCATGCGCCGCCTGGGCATCGCGGCACGCTTTGTCAGCGGCTATCTCATCCAGCTCAAGTCCGACGTGAAGTCGCTCGATGGACCGAGCGGCACGGAGGTGGACTTCACGGATCTGCACGCCTGGTGCGAAGTCTATCTGCCCGGCGCGGGCTGGGTGGGGCTTGATCCGACCTCAGGCCTGCTTGCCGGAGAAGGGCACATCCCACTCGCTGCCTCACCTGAGCCGCAGAGCGCTGCGCCAATCAGTGGCGTGGTGGAGCCGTGCAAAACGGAGTTCGAATTCGAGATGCGCGTGGACCGCATTTACGAATCTCCGCGTGTCACGAAACCTTACAGCGAGGAGCAATGGGCAGAGATCGCCGCACTGGGTCATGCTTTGGACAAGGAACTCGTCGCCAATGACGTGCGTCTCACGATGGGTGGGGAGCCGACCTTTGTTTCCATCGACGATGTGGATGGAGCCGAGTGGAACACGACAGCCGTCGGGCCAAACAAGGCAAAGCTCTCCGACGAACTTCTTAAGCGGCTCAAAGATCGGTTCAGCACCGGGGCCTTCCTCCATTATGGCCAAGGCAAATGGTATCCCGGCGAGCCTCTGCCACGCTGGTCCTATGGCTGCCATTGGCGCAAAGATGGGCAGCCCCTCTGGGAGCACCCGCATCTCTTCGCCGACATGAAGACGGACTACGGCGTGACGGAAGTTCACTCCGCACGTTTCATTCACGCCCTCGCCGAGCGCCTCGGCTGCGGAGGCAAGTGGATCATGCCCGCCTATGAGGATGCCTTTTACCACATCTGGCGTGAGCGGAAGCTGCCGGTGAATGTCGATCCGCTGAAGTCGAACCTCAAAGAAAAGGAGGAGCGTGAGCGACTGGCGAAAATCTTCGAGCAGGGGCTCGATAAGATCATCGGCCATGTGCTGCCACTGAAGTCAGTGCCCAATGGCTGGGAAACCGGCCCGTGGTTCCTGCGCACGGAGCACTGTTATTTGTTGCCCGGAGACTCTCCCATCGGACTACGTCTGCCGCTCGATTCGCAGCCTTGGGTGAAGACCACCGACTACCCTTACCTGCATGAGCAGGACCCGATGCAGGATCGCGATCCACTGCCATCACGGCAGCAGTTCGTGCGCGGCATCGCCGGCATCCCGGCTTCGTTTTGGAAAAGGATCGCCCAGCGCCGTGGCCCGCTTGGCCTGGAGGAATTGATCGACGAGGAAGCACCGAAAGACCTGATCGATCCCGCACAGCAACCTCCAGCGCTGGGTCAGTCTGCCGACAAGATCGTGCGCACGGCGCTGTGTGTGCAGCCGCGTGATGGGAAACTCTTCATCTTCATGCCGCCTACACAGACGCTGGAGGAGTACCTGAGCTGCCTCGGTGCCGTGGAGGATGTCGCGCTCGCGCTGGATCAGCCCATCGTGATCGAGGGCTACGCTCCGCCGTATGATCCACGGATCAACACGCTGAAAGTTACGCCCGACCCAGGTGTCATCGAAGTAAACGTGCAGCCCGCGAAGAGCTGGGATGAGATGGTGAACATCACCGAGACACTCTATGAAGAAGCGCGGCTCACGCGCCTCGGCACGGAGAAGTTCATGGTCGATGGCCGCCACACCGGCACTGGTGGTGGCAATCACATCGTCATCGGTGCGGAGACGCCGAAGGACAGTCCTTTCCTGCGTCGCCCGGACCTGCTGCGCAGCCTCGTCAGCTACTGGCAAAACCATCCCGCGCTCTCTTTCCTCTTCAGCGGCCTCTTCATCGGCCCCACGAGTCAGAGCCCGCGTATCGACGAAGCTCGCAACGATTCCCTCTACGAACTCGAAGTCGCATTCAAAGCTGCTTCGGAAAGTGGTCATGTGCCGCCCTGGTTGGTTGATAGGCTATATCGAAACCTGCTCATCGACTCCACGGGCAACACGCATCGCTCCGAGTTCTGCATCGATAAACTTTACTCGCCCGACAGCTCCACCGGACGCCTCGGGCTCGTGGAAATGCGCGCCTTTGAAATGCCGCCTCATGCGCACATGAGCCTCGCTCAGGCGCTGATGCTGCGTACCCTCATCGCCCGCTTCTGGAAAGAGCCCTACGAGGCTCCGCTCGTCCGCTGGGGCACAGACATCCACGACCGCTGGATGCTGCCGCACTTCGTCTGGAGTGACCTCGAAGACGTGTGCCATGACACGAAGCTCGCAGGGTATGAACTGAAGCCCGAATGGTTTGCGCCGCACCATGAGTTCCGTTTCCCGATCAGTGGCGACTGGACCGGACGAAATGTCCACGTCGAGATCCGTCAGGCTCTGGAGCCCTGGCATGTACTCGGTGAAGAGGGCAGTGCCGGAGGTGCCGTGCGCTACGTTGATTCATCCTTGGAGCGCATCCAGATCAAGGCTCAAGGTCTCGTCGAAGGCCGCTACGCCATCACCTGCAATGGCAAAACCGTGCCGCTGCACCCTACTGGAACGAATGGCGAATACGTCGCGGGTGTCCGCTACCGCGCCTGGCAGCCCGAGAGCTGCCTCCATCCCACCATCGGTGTCCATTCGCCGCTCACCATTGATCTCGTTGATCTCTGGAATCAGCGCTCGCTCGGCGGGTGCACCTATCACGTCGTTCATCCCGGTGGCCGCAGCTATGACACCTTCCCGGTGAACTCCTACGAAGCTGAAAGCCGCCGTCTCGCCCGCTTCTTCCGTCATGGTCACACGCCAGGTAAAATGAAAGTGGCTCCCGCCGTGCCAAATCCTGAGTTCCCATTCACGCTGGATTTGCGGCTCGGTTAAAGTCTGTCACTCCGACTCCAAGCGATATCCTATTCCCGGCTCGTTTTTGATCTCCAAGGTCGAGCCTTCGAGTTTCTTGCGCAGGTGGTTCACATACACACGCAGATAGTGGCTCTGTTCCTCAGACTGCGGGCCCCACACGGCGCGGAGGAGATGCTTCAGGGTGACAACTTTGCCAGCGTGTCTCATGAGCTGGGCGAGCAGCGCATACTCGGTGGGCGTGAGCTTGAGCGGCTCGCCGAGGAGGGTGGCTTCGTGATGGATAGGATCGAGAATGAGGCCGCCTGCGTGCAAATTGGCGATGTCGTCGGCGCTTTGTCGGCGCTGGATGGCGGTGAGGCGGGCCAGCAATTCGGCCGTGCTGAAAGGCTTGGTGACGTAGTCATCAGCTCCGGCCTCGAAGGCGGCGAGTTTGACAGATTCCTGGTCACGCACGCTCAGAATGAGCACGGGCGTGGTGCTCCACTCGCGGAGACGTTTCAGCACCTCTACGCCATCCATGTCAGGCAGGCCGAGATCGAGGATGATGACGTCGGGTTTGTGAAAAATGGCGGCCTGAAGGCCCAGTGTGCCGTTTTCCACCTCGCGCACGGTGTAGCTCCTGGCCTCTAAAGCCATTCGCAACAGGCGGCGGATCTGGATTTCGTCATCAATGATGAGGGCTGTCATGGGTAGCCACCTCTAGCTCAAGCAGAAACTCAGCGCCACCTTCGACATGATTTCGCGCGCTGATGCGTCCGCCCATGGCCTGCACAAATCCGCGCGTGATGGCAAGCCCGAGGCCCGTGCCGCCCGCCGGTGATCCCTGAGCGCGATAAAACTTCTCAAACACACGACTCTCGGCTCCTGCAGGCAACCCAGGCCCGTGATCGCGGATGATGAGACGCAGTTTTTTCTCATGCAGAGTGATGCTGATCTCGATGGCTGTGCCTGAGGGTGTGTAAGCAGTAGCGTTGTGCAGGATGTTCGCGAGTGCTTGCGCTAGCATGGCGTGATCCAGCTTCACGAGTGGCATGTCATCGGGGAGTGTCACCTGCACGGGATGCGCTTTCAAAGCCTCACCTGCCGCCTGTCGTGCAGCAGCGATGACATCATGCAGATCACACCAGTCGAGCTGCGGCTTCAGAACCTCCGATTCGAGCTGCGTCATTTGCAAAAGATGATCCACGACGCGTTGCAGTCGCTGAGTCGCTGTGCCGATCTCGGCGATGTAGGGACTTCGCACATCGATCATGCCTTCCAAAGAAGCTCTAATGACAGCGAGGGGTGTCTTGAGTTCATGCGAGACGCTGTCGAGCAGGGTGCGGCGCAGTTTCTCGGACTGTGCGAGGACTTCGGCGTGGCTGACGGCCTGAATGAAGTGCTCCTTCTCCAGCACGAGCGCGAGCTGCAGCGCGAAGGCCTCAATAGTCTGCCGCGTGGTGAAATCCATCCGTGCTTCGCGTGGTATCTGCACGCCGAGCACGCCCATGTTCGAGGTGGCGGTTTGAAGGGGAAACCAGGTGGCGACGGATTCGGGCAGGGTGTCGGTGAATCGGCCCGCGCATTGTTTGTTCTCGTAACTCCAGGCCACGACGCCCCATTCTTTGGCCGACGGCTGAAAGCTGCTGGCCTTGTGCGCGGCTTTCGGCATCGAGCGATCCTGCTCGCGCACGACGAGTGCGGTGCTGGCATTGAGCAGCTCATTGATCGTGCGTAGCGCCTCAGCGAGGCCTTTTTCCGTCTCGGCGGCGAGTGCCGCGCTTTGTGTGACGCGCAACAAAGCCGAGGTCAGACGCAAACGGCGGCGCTCGGCGACCTCGCGCTGACGCAGTCGCGAGGTGAGACTGCCCATGCTGATCGCGACGATGAAGAACATGCTGAACATGATCCAGTCTTCGGCCTTGTTAATGTAAAGGGTGAACTGAGGCGGGATGAAAAAGTAGTTCCAGCACAGCGCACTTAGCGCGGCCATGACCAGCACCGGACCTCGGCTGAGACGTAGCGCCGCCAGCACGACGGCAAGCAGAAACACAAGAGCGACAAACATGTAGCCCGTGAATGAAACAAAGCCCCAGCACACGCTTGCGATGGCGAACACGCTCATCACGGCCCAACTGTATTCACCGATGATGGATGCGGGCACTGGTTCCTGCAGCGGAGTAATGTTGCGAGTTTTATCGGAGACGGCGAGAGGCCGCACGACGCACACGTCAATGTCACCGCTGCCGAGGATGAGTTGGTCGGCGAGCGACTTCTTCCAAAGCGAGGGCTTGTCCGGTTTGCCGACGACGATCTGCGAGACATTGCGCTCGCGGGCGACTTGCAGCAGCGCCTCGGAGACGCTCTCGCCCGTAACGGAAACGACTTCGCCGCCGAGTTTACGCGCGAGACCAAGCGAGCGCGTGAGGCGGTCTTGTTCGATGGATGTGTGAACTCTCGCTCCTTCCACCCAGACGACGAGCCAGGGACAGTTCAGGCGTGTGGCAGCACGACGCGTCCAGCGGATGAGGCTTTCGGCATAGGGACTGGGCCCGACACCGACCATGAGCCGAGCGTTGGTCTTCCACGGGCTGCTGACACGTTTGAGGCGGCGGATGTCCTCCAGATCGCGGTCCACCTGCTCGGCGGTGAAGCGCAGGGCAAGTTCGCGCAGCGCGGTGAGGTTGCCTTCTTTGAAGAAGTTCGAGACGGCATGCTCGGCACGCTCACCGAGATACACTTTGCCGTCCGCCATGCGCTCCAGCAGTTTTTCGACGCTGAGGTCGATGAGCTGGATTTCATGCGCGACATCGAGGATCGAGTCCGGCACGGTCTCGGTGATTGCCACGCCGCTGACTTGCCGAACAATGTCTACCTGGCTCTCGATGTGCTGCACGTTGAGCGTGGTATAGACATCAATGCCGGCGTCGATCAGTTCCAGCACGTCCTGATAGCGTTTGGCATGTCGTGAGCCGGGCGCGTTGGTGTGCGCGAGTTCATCCACAAGCACGAGCTGCGGTCTTTGTGCGAGCACCGCGTCGATGTCGAACTCCTCCAGCGTGAAGCCCCGATGTTCGAGCTGCTTGCGTGGCAGAACGCGCATGCCTTCGAGCAGAGCGGCTGTTTCGGAGCGCCCATGCGTTTCGATGATCCCAGCGAGCACGTCCACGCCTTCATTCACTCGCTGCCGCGCCGCTTGCAGCATCGCGTAGGTCTTGCCGACGCCTGGGCACATGCCGAGGAAGATGTGGAGTTTGCCCGACTTCGACTTCACGTCTTCCAGACGCATCTGCGCGAGCAGAGCGTCGGGATCAGGGCGATTGTCGTCGTTCATGGTCTGCAATGGATTACTTCAAGGTGTCGAGCGCTAGGTTCAACTTCAATACATTCACGCCTGTGTCGCCGAAGATGCCGAAGTCGGGTTTCGCGGTGCTGGCGGTGATGAGCTCCTTGACCTTCTCGACGCTGAGGTTGCGAGCTTTGGCGACGCGGGCGGTTTGCAGTTCGGCGTTCTTAAGGCTGATGTGCGGATCGAGGCCGCTGCCGGAGGCGGTGACGGCATCGGCGGGGACTGGATCGGTGGCGGTGAGGCCTTCGGTGGTGCGGTAGGCGGTGATGCGCTCTTTGATGGCATCATTCAGCTTTTGCGAGGTGGGGCCGAGATTGCTGCCACTGGAACTGGCGGCGTCATAACCGGCACCGGCGGCGCTGGGACGCGGATGGAAGTAGTGATCGGCGGCGAAGTTCTGACCGAGCAGGGCGGAGCCGATGACTTTGCCATCTTTGTCGGTGATGAGGCTGCCAGCGGCTTGTTTTTTGAAGGCCGTTTGAGCGATGCGGGTGACGAGCAGCGGATAAGCGCCACTGGTGACGGCAGCGAGCACAAGCGTGGCCATGATGGCGGGGCGGAGTTCGGAGAAGAGAGCTTTCATGGTGTTAGACGAGGTGAAGGGTGGCGACGATGACATCAATGGCCTTGATGCCGATGAAGGGGACGAGGATGCCGCCGAGGCCGTAGATGAGGAGGTTGCGTTGCAAGACGGCGGCGGCTCCGATGGCGCGATACGGCACGCCTTTGAGGGCGAGCGGGATCAAGGCGACGATGATAAGCGCATTAAAAATGATGGCGCTCAGGATGGCGCTCTGCGGACTGGCGAGGCCCATGATGTTCAGCGGACTGATCGCGGGAAATGTGACCATGAGCATCGCAGGGATGCTGGCGAAGTATTTGGCGATGTCGTTCGCGATGCTGAACGTGGTCAATGAACCACGCGTCATGAGGAGCTGTTTGCCGATCTCGACGATCTCGATGAGCTTCGTGGGATTGCTGTCGAGATCGACCATGTTGCCGGCCTCGCGGGCGGCTTGGGTGCCGGTGTTCATGGCGACGCCGACATCGGCCTGGGCCAAAGCGGGCGCGTCGTTGGTGCCGTCGCCGGTCATGGCGACGAGGTGGCCCTCGGCCTGCTCGGCGCGGATGCGGCGCAGTTTGTCTTCGGGCGTGGCTTGAGCCATGAAGTCATCGACACCAGCCTCGGCGGCGATGGCGGCGGCGGTCATCGGATTGTCGCCGGTGATCATGACGGTGCGGATGCCCATTTTGCGAAGCTGGGCAAAGCGCTCCTTGATGCCGCCTTTGACGACGTCTTTGAGTTCGACGACACCGATCACCTTGCTGTCTTCGCACACGACCAGCGGCGTGCGACCCGCGCGGGAAGCGGCTTCGACGGTTTTGGAGACTTCGGTGGGATAAACGCCACCCAACGCCTCAATATGTGCCTTGATCGAATCAGCCGCTCCTTTGCGGATGCTGCGACCATCGAGATCGACACCGCTCATGCGGGTCTGCGCGGTGAAGGGCACAAAGGTGGCCTGCGGATGCGCAAGCTCACGGCCACGGATGTTGAAGCGTTCTTTGGCCAAAACAACGATGCTGCGGCCTTCGGGTGTTTCATCGGCCAGCGAGGCGAGCTGGGCGGCGTCGGCGAGTTGTTGCTCGGTGACGCCAGGCGCAGGACGGAAGTCGGAGGCCATGCGGTTGCCGATGGTGATGGTGCCGGTTTTGTCCAAAAGCAGCACGTCGATGTCGCCTGCGGCTTCGACGGCACGGCCTGAGGTGGCCATGACGTTGCGGCGGATGAGGCGGTCGATGCCGCTGATGCCGATGGCACTCAAAAGGCCACCGATGGTGGTCGGGATGAGGCACACAAGCAGCGCGATGAGCACGGGAATAGAGAAATCCATCCCAGCGTAGATGCCGAAGGGCTTCAGCGTGATGGTGACTAGCATGAAGATGAGTGTCATCGCGGACAGCAGGATGGTGAGCGCGATTTCGTTCGGCGTTTTCTGGCGTTTCGCGCCTTCGACCATCGCGATCATGCGGTCGATGAAGGTGTTTCCTTTTTCCGACGTGATGCGGATGACAATGCGGTCGCTGATGACCTTCGTGCCGCCGGTGACCGCGCTGCGATCACCGCCGCTTTCGCGGATGACGGGCGCGGACTCACCGGTGATGGCGGCTTCATCGACGCTGGCGATGCCTTCGATGACTTCGCCATCGGCGGGGATCACGTCGCCGGTTTCACAGACGACGAGATCGCCTTTTTCGAGCGCAGGAGCCGGGACGCTGATCTCCTGGCCGTTTTTGAGGCGGCGGGCCATCGTGTCTTTGCGCGCGGCACGCAGGCTGGCGGCCTGCGCCTTGCCACGGCCTTCGGCGACAGCTTCGGCGAAGTTTGCGAAGAGCACGGTGAACCAGAGCCAGACCGAAAGCTGGATGATGAAGCCGTGATCGGCCTTGGCGGTGAAAATGCTAACCGTGGTGAGCACCGCGCCGACGAGCGTGACGAACATGACAGGGTTCTTCACCATCAGACGCGGGTCGAGCTTCTTGAACGACTCGCCGATGGCCGGAACGAGAATCGAAGCATCAAAGAGAGATGTGGGTTTGTGGGACATGGTTTTGAAAAGTGGTCCGCACAGTCCTCTATGCGGGGTTTGGAGTGGTGGGTCGTTCGTGCCGCACAGAGGACTGTGCGGACCACATTCAGAACAGTTTGCCCTGGGCCGTGAGGAAGTGCTCGACGATGGGGCCGAGGGCGAGAGCAGGGAGGAAATTGAGCGCGCCGATGAGCAATACGGTGCCGATGAGCAGGAAGGTGAACGTCGCGCCATTGACCGGGAAGGTGCCGGCGCTCGGTGGCGAGGCTTGTTTGTCCGCAAGTGAGCCTGCGAGCGCCATGATGGGCACGATCATGAGGAAGCGGCCGATGAGCATCGCGAAGGCGAGCGTGGTGTTATACATCGGCGTGTTGGCGGTGAGACCAGCGAAGGCGCTGCCATTGTTTCCAGTGGCGGAGCTGTAGGCGTAGAGCATCTCGCTAAAGCCGTGTGGGCCGCTGTTGTTGAGGCCTGCGATGCCCCAATCGCTCACGCAAGCCCACGCGGTGAAGCCGAGGATGCTGGCGGTGAGCACGAGGAGCGTGAGCATGGCGAGCTTCACCTCCTTGGCCTGGATCTTCTTACCGAGATACTCCGGCGTGCGGCCCACCATGAGCCCGGCGATGAACACCGCGAGGATGACAAACACGAGCATGCCATACAACCCGGCACCGACACCGCCGATGACGACTTCGCCCAGCTCGATCATGAACAGCGGCACGAGTCCGCCGATGGCGGTGAACGAGTCGTGCATCGAGTTCACCGCACCGCAGGAGGCGGCGGTGGTGATGGTGGCAAAGAGGGATGAATTGAAGATGCCAAAGCGCACTTCCTTGCCCTCCATGTTGCCATCCGCAGCGGCGATGCCGAGCTGCTGATGGATCGGATTGCCTGCGGCCTCAAAGTGAGCGCAAACGAGCACGCCGCCGACAAAGAGCACCATCATCGCCGCCCAAACGGCCCAGCCATGCGCTTGGTTCTTCACCATGCGGCCGAGGTAGTAGGTTAATCCGCTCCCAATCGCGAAGATTGAAAGCATCTGGATGAAGTTCGACAGCGGTGTCGGATTCTCGAAGGGATGCGCCGCGTTCGCATTCACAAAGCCGCCGCCGTTCGTGCCGAGCATCTTGATGGCGACCTGCGAGGCCATGGGACCCTGCGCGATCACTTGCTCCGCTCCTTCGAGCGTCGTCGCTTTCGTGTAAGCGTCGAAGTTTTGTATCATGCCCTGCGAAACGAGGAAGATCGCGAACACCGCGCACAAAGGCAGGAGCAGATAGTAAGTGGTGCGAGTGAGATCGACCCAGAAGTTGCCGAGCGTTTTCACCGAACTGCGGGCGATGCCACGAACGAGTGCCGCCGCAATCGCGATGCCGGTGGCGGCGGAGACGAAGTTGTGAAACGTCAGCCCCACCATCTGCGAGAAGTAGGACAGCGTGCTCTCGCCGCCGTAGCTCTGCCAGTTGGTGTTCGTCGTGAAGCTCACGGCGGTGTTGAAGGCCAGGTGATGGCTCAAAGCGGGCAGCCCCTGCGGATTCCACGGCAGCACATCCTGCAAACGCAGGATCGCATAGGTGAACGCCACGCCCACCAAACTGAAGGCCAGCATGGCAAAGGTGTATTGCTTCCAGCCCTGCTCGCGCTGTGGATCGACACCGAGGAGCTTGTAGGTGAGCTTTTCGACCGGTTTCAGGATCAGATCAAGCCAGGTGCGGCCATTGGCATCGAGCACCTGGACGAGATAAAGGCCCAGCGGCTTGGTGATCAGCGTGAGCAGCCCGAGGAAGAGGGCGAATTGAAGCCAGTCAGTGGAGTGCATGGAGGGTGAGTTAGAATTTTTCAGGACGCAGCATCGCCACCGTCAGGTAGGCGAGCAGGGCGAGGGCGATGAGCCCGACGAGGAGTGTTTCCATGGTGGCGGGCGGTTAGAGGGTTTCGCAGCCGTTGGCGTAAAGCCCGCTGATGACGAAGAAGGCGACGGTGATGCCGAGGTAGATGAGGTCGTTCATGGGGTAGGGATGTTGATCCACGCCCATGATGCCTACTCCGCCGATCCTGCCGAGTTAAGGGCAGGGTATGAGGCGTTAAAAGAGTATTAAAACGCGTTCTAAGCCTTCGCCTGCGGCCCCGGCACGACCACCACACGACGTTTCGAGGTCTTTCATATTAAATGATGCGGGGCTCTGAGCTCGTCTAAAAGTCGGACGTCTCCACCTGCGAACTGGCATAAACCTTGCGTGAAATGCACAAAAAATGGATGCGCCGGCGCGCACGAGTCCCTAATGTCCGCGCTTCAACCGACCCCCAATTTCCAACCTCGAATTGATCTTCCAATCGCAAAGCACCACGCCCCCGGTTTCGCTATCCTCTCCAAGGGCTGAGGTTCCACGTCTGGACATCGCCCACTCCCACGGTCACTACAATGAGCTGCGTGATGCAGCGGGAAAGGTGCGAGCACATTATGAACCGGTCATCGCGGACCTCCAGCGACGTGACACGCCTGGGGTGAAGCGCCTCTCCGACACGGCCCGCCGACTGCTGGCGGAACGCGGGGTGACTTTCAATGTCTATGACGGCGAGCAGGGCATGGACACGCCCTGGCAGATGGACCCGGTCCCCTTTGTCATCTCCTCCCGCGAGTGGGAAGGCATCGAAAAGGCGTTGATCCAGCGTGCCACCTTGCTGAACAAGATTCTCGTGGACAGTTACGGCCCGCAGGAACTCATCCGCAAAGGTGACATGCCAGCGGCGCTCGTACTAGCGCAGCCTGCTTATCTTCGGCCCTGCCATGGCATCAAGCTGCCTGATGAGAAGCCTCTGCAAATCTATGGGGCAGACATTGCCCGCTCTCCTGACGGACGGTGGTGGGTGATCGCCGACCGCACGCAGATCCCTACAGGCGCGGGCTACGCTCTGGAGAACCGGCTCATCACCTCGCGCTTGCTGCCGGATGTCTTTCGTGATGCACGCGTGCGCAGGCTTGCGGGCTTCTTCCGCCAGATGCAGCAATCTCTCTCTGCTCTGGCTCGTCGGCCGGTGGCTGAGCCGCGAGTCGTGCTGCTGACGCCCGGACCTTACAACGAGACCTATTTTGAGCAGGCGTATCTGGCGCGTTACCTCGGCTACACGCTGGTCGAGGGTGAAGACCTCACCGTGCGCGATGACCGGGTCTATTTGAAGACGCTCAGCGGCTTGGAGCCGGTGGATGTGATCTTACGCCGAGTGGATGATGATTTCTGCGACCCTCTGGAGTTGCGAAATGACTCCATGCTCGGCGTGCCCGGCCTCGTGCGCGCCGTGCGGGCGGGCAATGTCGCCCTGGCCAATGCACTTGGGTCCGGTCTCGTCGAGGCCCCTGCCTTGATGGCCTTCCTGCCCATCCTGAGCCGCAAATTGCTCGGTGAAAACCTGCTCATGCCTTCCGTGGCGACCTGGTGGTGCGGACAGGAGCGCCCAAGAGGTGAGGTGGAAAAGAATATCGACCGTCTCGTCATCAAGAGCGCCTTTCGCGTACGTGGACGCGAGGTTCACTTTGGTTCCCATCTTTCCTCTGCCGAGCGTGCCAAGCTATTGGAGCGGATGCGCTTTGCCCCGGACCGGTGGACGGCACAGGAGCAAATCACCTTCTCCACGACGCCAGCCTGGCAGGATGGACGTCTGGTGCACAAGCCGATCAGCGTTCGAGTCTATCTCATTGCTACCAAAGACGGCTACATGGTCATGCCCGGCGCTCTCACGCGGGTGGCGGCGAGTTTGGAGTCACCGCTGGTCTCCATGCAGAAAGGTGGCAGCAGCAAGGACACCTGGGTGATCAGTGATGGCCCGGTGGAAAACATCACGCTGCTCTCCTCCACCCGAACGCCGGTGGAACTGCGGCGTGTGGGACACAATCTCGGCAGTCGTGTGGCCAATCATCTCTACTGGCTCGGACGCTACGCTGAGCGCGCGGAGTCTGCGGCACGTCTGCTGCGCTCCACGCTGCTGCGTTGCTCACCGGAGAGTGGCATGAGCGAGACACCGCTGCTGCTGCCTCTGCTGGAGGCTCTGAAGAGTCTCGGTGTGCTGGAAAAAGTGCCCGAAGTATCGCTGCTCGCCGCTCAGCAGGAGCAGCTCGAGGCGCGCCTGCTGCAAGCCATCTTTGATCCAGAACATCCTGCGAGCATCCGCTCCAGCGTTCAGCACATCCAGCGGATCGGCGTGCTGCTGCGGGATCGTATCTCCGTAGATACCTGGCGAGTCATCAGCCAGCTCAGCGATGCGCTCGATACCTTCGACAACACGCCGAGCGTCACGCCAATGTCGGACGCGCTGAACGTACTCACGCGCATCATCCTCGAACTCGCTTCCTTCCACGGTTTGGCGAAGGAAAACATGACCCGCGCACAGGGATGGATGTTTCTGGACATGGGGCACCGCATCGAGCGCACCGTGTATATCTGTGAGCTCCTCCTCGCTGGTCTGCGCAGCACGGATGCAGAGAACCCGAGCCTCCTGGAAGCCATCCTCGAAGTGGGTGACAGCACCATCACGTATCGCAATCGCTACAGTCTTCTACCGCAGCTCGCCGCCGTGTATGACCTGCTCATGCTCGATGAATTGAACCCACGCGGACTGCGCTTTCAGTTTGAGCGCATTGATCAGCAGTTCGAGCACCTGCCACATGAGCAGAACTCCGCCCTTCTGACGCCGGCCAAGCGTGTGCTTTTGGAGAGCAATACCAGACTGCAGCTCTGCGATCCCACGGAGCTCGCCCGAGTCGAGGCCGGGACCTGGGCACAGTCCCAGGTGGCGAAGCTGCTGACCCAGCTCATCGAAGCGATGCCGTCTCTGAATGATGCGCTGACCGCAGCCTACTTTGCTCATTCCACCATCAGCAGCAGTGACTCCACGGCCGCGGTTGAACCCATTTCACCCTCGCGATGAACTACCGCATCACGCATCGCACCACCTACAGGTACAGTGAGCCGGTGGCCGTCTCCCATCACGCGGCACGGCTGCATCCGCGTGTCACAGACACACAGCGCTGCCACGCCTATCACCTCGCGTTTGACCCCGAACCCGATCTACTGACTGAGCACACCGACTCCTTCGGCAATCTTGTTTCATGCTTCTCGATTCAAAAGTTGCACACGCGTTTCGATGTCATCTCCCACAGCTTCGTCACACTCTCACCCGTGCTTCAGCCAGATCCTGCACAGACACCTCCGTGGGAGGAGGTGGCGGCTTTGTTCTGTGATCCCGTGCCGGTGGATTTGCTGGACCCATGCCAGTTCGTCTTCCGCAGTCCGCTGCTGGTGCATGAGATGCCGCTGCGTGAGTTTGCCCAGCCAAGTTTTAAGAAAGGCCGCCCTCTGCTGGCTGCCGTGGCCGATTTGAGCGGCCGCATTCATGGTGAATTTGCCTTTGATCCGAAGGCCACCACCATCAGCACACCGCTGGACGAAGTGCTGGAAAAAAAGCGCGGCGTCTGTCAGGACTTCGCGCACCTCGCCATCGCCAGTCTGCGTGCCATGGGGCTGCCCGCACGCTACGTCAGCGGCTATCTGCGCACACGCCCGCCGGCTGGGAAACCGCGCCTCGTCGGTGTGGATGCATCCCATGCCTGGGTGTCATGCTTTGTGCCTGGTTTCGGCTGGGTGGACATTGATCCTACCAACAACTGCTTCACCTCGCTTGACCACATCACCGTGGCCCTGGGGCGTGACTTTTCCGACGTCAGTCCTGTGCGCGGGATCATCACGGGTGGTGGAGATCACACCGTCACCGTCGGGGTGGATGTGGAGCCCGTGGATGCTTGAACGCAAGATCTGAGAAATCAGGTTTCGCATTCTGGCACGCGCTCTGCTCTATAGGTAAGTATGTCTTCGTTATTCGACGACTACCAACCAGGTAGCTTTTTTGATGAAATGTTCTCCGCAGCCCACGAACCACGTGGGCACTACGAGAGCATCATGGACAGCATCGGCACACTCACCCCATCTGAGTACGCCGCCCGCCAACGCACGGCGGATGCTGTCTTCCTCCGCCAGGGCGTAACTTTCACCGTCTATGGCGATGACCAGGGCACGGAGCGAATCTTCCCGTTCGACCTCATGCCGCGTATCATCCCGCACAAGGAATGGGAGCGCGTGGAGGCTGGGTTGATCCAGCGCATCACGGCGCTGAATCTTTTCCTCAATGACGTGTATCACGGCCAGCAGATCCTGGCTGACAAAGTAGTGCCTGCGGAGCTGGTGCTCTCCGCCAGTCATTACCGCCCCGAGTTCAAGGGCATCAAAGTCCCTCACGGCATCTACATCCACATCTGCGGCACGGATCTCGTGCGTGATGACAAAGGCGAATACTTCGTGCTCGAAGACAATGGTCGCTGCCCCTCCGGTGCCAGCTACATGCTCGAAAATCGCAACGCGATGAAGCGCACCTTCCCCGGTCTGCTCCAGAGCCTGCCCGTGCGTCCTGTGGATGCCTACGGCTCCATGCTGCGCGAGACACTGGCCCATCTGGCGCCTCCGGGCGTGATCGATCCGAACATCGTCGTGCTCACGCCGGGTGTGTTTAACAGCGCCTATTTCGAACATTGCTACCTCGCCAAGCAGATGGGCGTGCCCATCGTCGAAGGGCGAGATTTGATCCTGAAAAATGGCCGCGTCTTCATGCGCACCACAAACGGTCTTCAGCAGGTGCATGTCATCTATCGCCGCATCGATGATGACTTCCTCGATCCGCTCGTTTTCCGCAAAGACTCTCTCCTCGGCGTGCCCGGCCTCGTCAGCGCTTATCAGCAGGGTCACGTCGCTTTGGCGAACTCTATCGGCACCGGCGTCGCGGATGACAAGGCGGTGTATGCCCTCGTGCCGAAGATGATCAAATACTACCTCGATCAGGACCCCATCCTGCCGAACGTGCCCACCTACCTCGGGGTTGATCCGAAGGAGTGTGGCTACATCCTCGACAACCTGCCAAACCTTGTGGTCAAAGCTGTGAACGAATCCGGAGGCTACGGCATGCTCATGGGTCCGCACAGCACAAAGGAAGAACAGGACGAGTTTGCGAAACGCATCGCTGCGAATCCGCGAAACTACATCGCTCAGCCGGTGCTTCAGCTATCACGTCATCCTGTCTTCCAGGGCGATCACTTCGAAGGCCGCCACATCGATCTCCGACCCTACGTCCTCTATGGCGACCGCGTCCGAGTGGTGCCCGGCGGTCTCACGCGGGTGGCCTTGAAGAAAGGCTCCCTCGTGGTGAACTCCTCCCAGGGCGGCGGAAGCAAAGACACCTGGGTCCTTTGGGACGACGAGTGAAGCCAGATCAACCACGCCAGAATCATCCCTTTCACCTTTTTTAGATCATGCTAAGCCGAGTCGCAGACAGCATCTACTGGATGGCACGCTACATGGAGCGTGCCGAAAACCTCGCCCGCCTGCTCTTATCCACGCAGGACCTCCTCCTCGATGCCGGGGCAGAGGCTGCGGATGAATCCCAGTTCTGGGGGCCGCTCCTCATGACCACGGGTGATGAAGAAGTGTACTTCGCCGCGCATCCCGAGGCCGAAGGAGCCACCGTGGCGGACTTCCTGGCACTGAGCCCGAAGAACCCGAACTGCATTCTCAACTGCGTCCGCACGGCGCGTGAAAATGCCCGCACGATCCGAGACCAGATCTCCGATGAAATGTGGGAGTGCATCAACAGTCTTCGCCTCTTCCTCGAATCACCAGAAGCAGCGGCCATGCATCGGTATCAAAGTGCCGCCTTCTATGAAAAGGTGCTGATCGCTTCCTATCAGTTCCAGGGCATCGCCTCATCGACGACTCCCCGAGATGAGATCTGGTATTTCCTGCGCCTTGGCATGTGCATCGAGCGTGCGGACAAGACCAGCCGCCTTATCGACACCTGCTCCGCCATCTCGCTCGACATGCCGCCCAGCCCTCTCGCGCGTCCGCTGCGCTGGGCTGCTCTGCTGCGTTCCTGCTCTGCCTGGCATGCCTTCCAGGCTTACAGCAGCAACAAGCTCGACCCCGTCAAAATCATCGAATACCTGCTCCTCGACGAGACCTTCCCGCGCTCAGTCGCCTGGTGTGTCGAGGCACTGCATAACACCCTCACCGCCCTCTGCGGAAGCGGCAGACTCGATGACATGAAGTCGCCCATCCGTGCCTGTGGCCGCCTGCGCGCAGACATCGCCTACATCACGATGCCGGACGTGCTCAAAGAGGGGCTGCACGAATACATCGACCGCCTTCAGGAGAAGCTCAACGACATCGGCCAGACCATCTACGAGACCTTCGTTCGCTACTCGGATGCAGCTCCAGCAGATTCTGAGATCGCCTCGCCTACTCCCGTCCTCGCGCATGGTGCCTTCCACACTTTCGCCGGAGCGGATTTGCAAATGCAGCAGCAACAACAATGAGTTCCTGGTTCCCAGCTCTCTGTCCGCCGTTTTCTGCGGACGGGATCTAGTCCATGAAATAGAGCTGTTCCGTGAACAACCGAGAACAGCGAACTGAGAACCGCCCATGCGCCTCCGCATCTTCCATCGTACTCGTTACGTGTATCGTTCTCCCGTGCGAGACAGCCACAATGAGGTGCGCCTGCATCCCGCCACGGATGACGCGACCCGCATGGAGTTCTTCCTGCTGAATGTGCAGCCTCCCGTGCGTCTCCAGCATTACCGTGATGACTGGATGAACTACGTCCACTGGTTCGACATCGCCGAGCCGCACAGTGGCCTTAGCATTGAGGCGCAGATCACGGTGCAGACCAGCAGCCAGTACTCGCAGGGAAAGCCTGTTGGGGTTAGCTTTGATAGCCTGAAATTGCTCGAAGACGATCTCCTCGGGCCGTTGATGAAAAGCAGCACCTACGTCGATATCAACCGCGAGGTCTGGAAGGAGGCGCTCGATGTGAAAGCCGCCAGCGATGATGTTTTCGAAACCTCCGTGGCCATCATGAGCCATATCAACACGAACTGGACCTACGCGCCGAACACGACCCACGTGTCCACCCACATGCGCGAGGTCATGATGAACCGTCAGGGCGTGTGCCAGGACTTCTCCCATGTCATGATCGGCATGTGCCGCTCGCTCGGCATCCCGGCTCGCTACGTCAGCGGGTATCTTTACAACGGCCCCGGTAATCATCTGCGCGGTGCCCAGGCCACTCACGCCTGGTGCGAGGTCTTCGTGCCCGGCAAAGGCTGGTACGGCCTTGATCCGACGAACAACACTCTCTCGGACGAGCGCCACATCAAGATCGCCACCGGTTGCGATTACTCAGACGCTGCGCCACTGACCGGCCAGTTCGACGGCCCGATGAACGCCACTCAGGCGATGCACGTCGAGGTCGAAGTGAATCTGGCCTGAGTGGCTCGAAAGTTCGCCTTTATTGAAGGCTTTTGCCCTTTGTTTCTGGTGCGAACCAGATCAGTACCATGCCGACAACATAGATGCAGGACAGCACGGAGAAGGCATTGGCTTCGACCTGGAGCTGCATGAGTCGGCGTGCTTCGCCTTCGAGTTCCGTTACTTTGGCCGAGCCGAACATGCTCATAAGATTCACGAACTGAAGCGAGCCGATCGCAGCGATAAGGCGTCCGAAATTGAAGCAGAAGCCCTGTCCCGTGGCACGCACGCTGGTGGGGAAGAGTTCCGGGAAATAGAGCGGGAAGAAGCCGTAGAACGAAGCAGTGAGACCGCCGAGCAGGAAGGCGCTCGTCATCAGCCACACGGGCATGCCGGAGCCAGTGTAGGAATGGTTTGTCTGGAAGAACACGAACGCGGAGCCCAGCGCCAGCACGCAAAGAAGGAAGTAAGTGATCCGGCGTCCGAGCTTGTCCGCCACCAGGGGGGTGAGCAGCGTGACGAGGATGGCACCCAGCGCCGTGGCGATCACGACGTACTCGATGATGTTCGACTTCGTGCCGTCAGGGGAGAGGAAGGAGGCCCACTTGGCGGCCTGCTGTGCCGAGCCCCAAGTGCCCATCAGAGCCACGGCGGCGAGTCCTGCACCGATCAGCAGACTCTTCATGATGAACGCACGCTCGGCGATCTGCACACTGCCGCCAGCCTGGGCGCGCGTCATGTAGCTGCGCACCGGATGCAGGTAGCCCCATAAAGCGATCGCGAGACCGAGGAAGGTCACGGGCAGAGCCACCCCATTGCCAATCTTTTCCAGCACCTGCGGTGTCCAGACGGTGATGATGCAGAGGGCGGCAACGGCAGCGACCAGGATGCCGAGGAGATCCTTCGTGGCCCAGTGCGAGGTCGTGCCCGACTTCTTCTCCTCTTCCCACTTGTGGGATTCCGGGACGAAAATCAAAATGAAGAAGTTGATCAAGGCAGGAGCCGCACCGCTCACCGCGAGCAGGCGCCAGCCGCGATTGTGCAGCAGGTAATCCGCTGTCTCCTGGCTGATGCCGATGGCGCTGATCCACTGGGTGATTGTTTCCAGGCTGGCATTCAAATACAGGCTGAGCACTCCCGTCAGCAGGAAGCCCACATTGGACGCCGCACCGATCATGCCGGCGATCCATGCGCGGTTCTTGCCACCCCAGATTTCATTCACCAGAGCCACACCGAGAGCCCACTCGCCACCCATGCCGAGCGAGGCGACGAAGCGCAGTCCGGCGAACTGCCAGGCTTCTGTCACGAAGGCGCACAGCCCGGTGAAGATGGCAAAGGTGAAGATGGCCAGCGCCATGGCCTTTACCCGGCCCAGCTTGTCGCCGAGCCAGCCGAACAGCACTCCACCCGTCGCTGCGCCCACCAGGAAGATGGCGATGATCACCGTGAACCACTGCCCCTGCACGGCGGCGGTCGAGTCAGGCAGCATGTCCTGGAGCGCAGGCTTGCCGATCAGCGGGAACAATCCCATTTCAAATCCATCAAAGAGCCAGCCGAGGAAAGCGGCGACAAGGGCAGCGATGTAACCGCGTTGCGCGGTGGGAGAGACAGGAGTGGCGGGGGTGGACATGAGCGGGAAAGAACGAGACTGGGACAAAGAGGCTTTCAGAGCAAGCACGGAGGACTGATTCCCATTTGCCACCCGCGCCGCCACCGCCATACTCCGCGCCCGCCCTCCCCAAACCATGGCCTCACCATTCCTCACGCAGGATTTCCATATCCGTTGGTCCACGCTCGATCCAAGCCACATCCAGGCAGACATCACCCAGTCTCTCCAGGATGCCGAAGCTGCCATCAATCGCGTCTGCGAGCAGGATCGTGGCAAGATGAACTTCGACACCGTGGTACTCGCGCTCGATGAAGCCACGCGTGCGCTGAATGAAAGCTGGGGACTCGTGACGCACCTCGACTCGTTGTGCAATTCCCCCGCTCTTCGCGAAGCCCACAACGCCATGCTGCCGCAGGTCAGCTCTTTCTTTGCCAAGATCCCGCTCAATGATCACCTCTGGGATCTGCTGGAGACTTACAGCAAGACCGAGGAAGCCCGCAGCCTGCCGCCCGTGAAGAAGCGGGCGCTGAATGAGACGATGGAAAGCTTCCGCCAGGCCGGTGCAGATCTGCCGCCAGACAAAAAGAAGCGCCTCGAAGAACTCGAATCCGAGCTCTCTCAAGCCACGCAGAAGTACTCCGAGAACGTGCTCGACTCCACGAACGCCTGGGAACTCATCGTTACTGATCTCGAGCGTCTCAAAGGCCTGCCGCAGACTGCCATTGATGCCGCAAAGGCCGATGCCGCAGCGAAGGGGCTCGGCACGGATGAGGCTCCGCAGTATCGCTTCACACTGAAGGCACCGTCCATGATCCCGGTCATGGAATACGCCGACGACGAAAGCCTCCGCCGAGCTGTCTGGGAAGGCACCACGGGTATTGGTCGTGGTGAGAAGCACGACAACACCGACCTCGTCTGGAAGATCCTCCGTCTCCGCCACGAGAAGGCCCAGCTCCTTGGCAAAAAAGACTTCGCCGATCTCGTGCTCCAGCAGCGCATGGCGAAGAACGGAACCAATGCACTCGCCTTCACTGAGAACCTGCACGCCAAAGTCGCCTCAGCTTTCCAGCGCGAAACCATCCAGCTTCAGGAGTTCAAAGCTGACGGGATGGGACAACATGCCGACCTTCTCCAACCCTGGGAAGTCGCCTTCTGGTCGGAAAAGCAGCGGAAGTCCGAGTTCGACTTTGATGAGGAGGAGTTGCGCCCTTACTTCCCGCTCGACCGTGTTTTGAAAGGCATGTTCGATCTCGCGGAGAAGGTCTTCGACCTCCGCATCACACCGCGTCAGGTCGTTCATGTGCCCGTCGGCGAACCCAGCACGGCCAGCACGGCCAGCACTCAGTCCACGCAGGAAGGCCCCGTCGAAGTCTGGCACCCGGAAGTAAAGTTTTATGAAGTGCGCAACGAGAAGGATGTCCACATCGGCTCCTTCTACGCCGACTGGCATCCCCGCGACTCGAAGCGCGGCGGTGCCTGGATGAACTACCTCCGCATGGGCGTGCCACCCTATGGCGAGCGCGACCGCCGCCTGCACCTCGGCCTTATTTGCGGGAACATGACCCCGCCCGTGGATGGCAAGCCAGCACTGCTCACGCACGATGAAGTCTGCACCGTCTTCCATGAGTTCGGTCACCTCCTGCATCAGCTTTGTGGCAACGTCGAAATCCCCTCCCTTAATGGCGTCAGCGTCTATTGGGACTTCGTCGAGCTGCCCTCGCAGATCATGGAGAACTTCTGCTGGGAGCGCGAGAGCCTCGATCTCTTTGCCCGTCATCATGTGACTGGCGAGGCCATCCCAGCGAAGCTCTTCAAAAAGATCGTCGCCGCCAAAAACTACCGAAGCGCTAGCGACATCATGCGCCAGCTCGCCTTTGGCAAACTCGACCTCGAATTCCACATCCGCCACGCCACCACCGAGGGCGCTGACCTGGATCAGCTCAGCCGGCAGATCATCAGCGACTACCTCATGCCAATGAAGACCGAGAATCCCTCGATGGCCCGCCGCTTCAGTCATCTCTTCAGCAGTCCCGTGGGCTACGCCGCCGGTTACTACAGCTACAAATGGGCCGAGGTGCTCGATGCCGACGCCTTCACCCGCTTCCAGAAAGAAGGAGTTCTGAACAACAAAGTCGGCCGTGACTTCCGCGACAAAGTCCTCAGCAAAGGCAACAGCGAAGACCCAGCCAAACTCTTCCGCGACTTCATGGGCCGCGACCCCGATCCGGCGGCCCTGCTTGTCCGGGCAGGGTTGGCCTGAGTGTGAGTATGGCCTCGCAGATGCGATCCGTCTGGCGGGCTTGCACGCGGAACGGCCCCAAGCCCTTGCTTGGGCGGCCGCTTTTGTTGGGGTGACTTGGACAAAACAACGGTCCTGGAGGACGGGCCATGAAGCCTCATGCTCGGCTGGCGAATCTGACCATTCGTTTCCTGCACTCGTGCCGGACAACCCGAAGCCGCCGACCTGGCTCAGCTTTACTGAGATACGGCTTGTCATGAGCTAGGCTTTTGTGCTGGGGCTGGTGGCTTCCACGAGGTCGTCCCTTGATAGGGCGCGGTTCCTGCTTCAGGCTGAAGTCATGACTCTCCTCCGCCTTTTTTCAGGTCTCGTCGGTGTGCTGATGCTGGCCTCGTGCCAGGTGCCTGGGCTGCTCGGAAAGGCAAGTGTCTATGGGGACCGGGCCGGGCCGAGCGGATTTCGTTCGGTGATCATCGATGCGGGACATGGGGGGAAGGACAGCGGGGCACGCTCGCACGGGATGATGGAGAAGACCTACGCGCTGGACATCGCCAAGCGTGTGAAGGCGAATCTCTGGCCGGGATACCGGGTGGTAATGACGCGGACGGATGACCGTTTCATCCCTCTGGATGACCGGGTACATGTGGCGAGCCATAACTCGGATGCGATCCTGGTGAGCATTCATCTGAATCATGGCCGCAGCTACCGGGCGGGGCCGGAGACGTATTGGTGGCGGACGGACAGCTACTCACTGGCGCGCCGATTTCAGCAGCAGATGAATGCGGTGTGTCCGCATGAGTCCGGCAACGCCGGGATGGTCCGGCGCAGGCTGCGGCTGACGCGGAACCCGACAATCCCCTGCGTGCTGCTGGAGTGCGGCTACCTGAGCAATTCCCGCGATGCGCGGCTGCTTGCCACAGCTTCATATCGCGAGCGCATGGCGCAGGCGATTGCGCGTGCGATCCGCGATCAATCTGCGTATGGGGACAGTGGCATGGGTCCCCTGCCCCGCCCGATTTATGCACCACCGAGCAAGGCCTCCGATGCCCGTGGGTGATTCCTCCTCCAACCGTGAAACCATTCTATTCTCTCCTGACCGTCGCGCTGCTGAGTCATACCTCCTTTCTTCATGCTGAATCCTGGCTGCTGACCGATGGCTCCAGCTTTGAGGGAGAAGTCAAAGTGGTGACGCCGGGGATGGTGATTTTCTCCCCGAATGATGGCTCCGAGCGGGCGGTGGAAACGCGCAGTCTCTCCGAGTCGAGCCGCCGGCAACTCGCCGATCTGCTCGGACTGACGGCGAAAGAGACCGCTCCAACTCCCGCCCCTGTGCCCAGTGAGCCAATCAAGGTCCCTCTTTCCCATCCGGGCCGTGATGCCAAGGCGATGGATGCCACCCAGGTGGACCTCATTGACTCCCAGTATGGCCTTTCGGGAAAGGTCGTGGGCGTGGTGAAGGAGGTGATCTCTCTCGGAAAGACGGGGCATAAAAAGCTGACGTTTGAAGGCACGGACTTCAATGTCTTCATCAGCAAGCGCTTCCTGGAAAAGAGCAGCGGATGGAAGCTCGATGGACTCGCGGGCAAGACGGTGCAGATCACGGGCGAGATCGCCAGATATCAAGAGGTGGTGCAGATCGCGGCGAAGGAGCCTTCGCAGATCGAGGTGCTGCCTTGATCAGGCCCAGGCACTGCGCAGGAGGCGGAAGAAGTTCCCGCTCATGATGCCTTCGATGTCTTCCTGCGTGTAGCCACGCTTCGAGAGCATGTCAGGGATGCGGGCGAGATCGGCGATGGTGTCGAGATCCGCCGGAGTCTGCTCCGTGCCGTAACCACCGTCCAGATCAGTGCCGATACCGCTGTGCCTCGCATTGCCCGCGAGCTGGGCGATGTGGTCGATGTGGTCACAGATGACTTCGAGTTTCAAACCTGTGCTCTGGGGCGTGGTGGTGCCGCGAATCCATCCGGGGATCATCATCCAGGCATCCAGAGCCGCGCCGATGACGGCACCACGAGCGATGAGTGCCTTGATCTGCTCATCGCTGAACTGGCGCACGTCGGGGACGAGCGCGCGGCAGTTCGAGTGGCTGGCCCAGACGGTGCCGCCGAAGATGTCCAGCGCCTCCCAGAAGCTGTCATCGGAGAGATGCGTGACATCGAGGATCATGCCGAGACGATCCATCTCCTGAATGAGCTCACGTCCCTGCGGAGTCAGTCCGCCGGGCGTGTCGTGGCCCATGGCGTAGCGACAGACGCCGTAATGCGCCGGCCCCATGGCACGCAGACCCTGCTCCCAGGCGCGCTCCAGATGGCCGACGGTGCGGATGCTGTCAGCACCTTCGAGACTGAGGATGTAGCCGATGGACTTGGTTTCATCGGGGATGCTTTCGTCATTCCAGAGGGCGATGGAGGCATCAAGCTCCGCGAGATTGCGGATTGGCGTCATGTGCCCGTCCTCCTCCATGGCACGATACCAAGAAAGCTGGCCCTGCGTTTCTGACCAAGCCTGCTCCGGAGACATCCAGTTCGCGATGGGAGAGACGCCGGGCATGCAGCCTGCGAGCTGGGTGGCCACGCAGATGCCCACTTTGCCCCGGCGCATTTCAGGGAAGGCCGTGGTGCCTGCCGCGCGGCCTTTCCCTTTCACGCCTGCCTCACGGCGGCGGATTTCATGGACGGGAAGCCGGAGGTCGCGATTGAAGCCGCCGAGGGCATTGAGACTGAGGTCGAGGTGGGCGTCGAAAATGAGCATGGGAGAGATGAAAAGAACGCGGATGCAGCAATGAATCCTGCGTGCGAGTCGTTCCCAACGCGAGTTCCTTCCGTCATGAAAACATTTCTACTGCTTCACTTCATCGCCCTCACTGCACCGCTGCTAGCGGGTGAAAATCTCGCCGACGGAGTTCTGTATCCGCGCATCGTCGGCGAGTGGGCTGCCGCAGGTGAACTCGCTCTCATCTGCCCGCCTGTGGCGGAAGTCAGCCTCGGCCATTTCTACATGCCCGCAGCCGCCAAAGACCCGAAAGTCACCGCCATCTATCACACGACCGACAACAGCACATTCAAGGTCGATGACCCGAAGGTGAATGTGAAGGCGATGAATCTCGTGACCGAATTTGCCACTGAGGGTGGCATGATCGTGAAGCAGGCGGAGCAGTGGTATCTGCTCGGCAAGCGTGATGGTGCCGCAGGTCTGCAACGAGCCAGACTGGAGTGGCAGGAACTCGCGCCCATCTCCCCACGCCAGCCTGATCCAAAGAACCTCCGCGTGGCTCTCTATGACGACTACGGCAGCTTTGGCAAAGGCGTGCCGCGCTGCACGGAACTGCTGCAAAAGGCAGAGGGTGTGAAGGTCACGCTCGTGAAGCCCTCGCTCATCCGCGAAGGCGGGCTGAAGGACTTTGATCTCGTCATCTTCACTGGTGGCAGCGGTGGCAAACAAGCGGGCACGCTGGGTCTGATCGGACGCGAACAGGTGCGGCGCTTTGTGGAGGCGGGTGGAGGCTACGTCGGCATCTGTGCGGGCAATTACCTCGCCTGCGATGGATTCTCCTGGGGTGTGCATGTGCTCGATGCCAAGACCAAGTCTTCAAAATGGGCGCGTGGCATGGGCGATGTGAAGATCGAATTCACCCCGAAAGGCCGCGAGATCCTGGGCATGCCCGAGGGCATCCTCGACATCCGTTATGCCAACGGGCCTGTCTTTGAACCCGCAGGCGATGATGCCATCGCTGACTTCGAGCCGCTCGCGCACTTCCGCAGCGAGCTCGCCAACAATGGCGCGCCCGTGGGTGCCCAAGTGAATTCACCCGCCATGGTCGCAGGCAGCTATGGCAAAGGTCGCGTGCTTTGCAGCAGTCCACATCCTGAGCAGCAGACGGGCATGGAAGCCTTCGTCGAGCGCGCGGTGCGCTGGGTGTCAGGACAATGATGCCTCAAGGCAGACCGAGCGCCGTTTTCACCGCTGCTTCGATGTCGCCACCTTCAGGCTCGGCATCGGAGCCATAGCGGGAGATGAGCTTGCCGTCTTTGCCGAGGAGAAACTTTTCGAAGTTCCACTGCACGTCTTTGCCAGCGGTGAGTTCCGCGAAGAGCGGGTGCTTGCCTTCGCCGACGATCTTCACCTTGGAGAACATGGGGAAGGCCACGCTGTAGCGGCTGGTGCAGAACTGCTTGATGTCCGACTCGCTGCCGGGCTCCTGACCACCGAAGTCATTGCAGGGGAAACCCAGAACGGTAAAGCCCTTGGCGGCATATTTGTCATGCAGCGCCTGCATTCCAGCATACTGCCCGGTGTAGCCACACTCGGAGGCCACGTTCACGATGAGCACCACTTTACCCGCGTAGTCTTTGAGCGAGGCATCTTTACCGTCGATGGTCTTGAGCGGGATGCTCGAAAGATCAGCGGCAGAGGCAAGGGCAGTCATGGCGAGAGCGGCAAGGAGTGTTTTCATGGGAAGCGCGAGTGTGGCAGCATGAGCTATACGACTCAAAGAAGCGTGTCGTAGGCACGACCTTCTCTCTTGTCGAAGAAGTTCATGAAGGCGCGGTTCACGACGGCAAAACCGCCGGGCGTGGGGTAGTCGCCACTGAAATACCAGTCGCCAAAGCTGGGGCCACCGTCGAGGTCCAGGGCGGCGTGGAGACCGGGGATGGTCTGGAAGATAATCTTCACCTCGCCCTTCCATGAAGTGCGGGTGGGATACACGAGTTGGGCAATTTTGGCGGAGATTTCCTCGGCGGTGAAAGGCGCGTAGATGGCCTTCACCGCATTGCCCATTTCTTCACGCGGCTTCTTCAGCTCGGCGACGCAGGCGTTGTAGGTATCTCGCAGGACATGGCGCATGTTGCGCTCCTTGAGCAGGCTCACAGCAGCCTGGAAGGCGATGAATTTACCCAGCTCGGACATATCAATGCCATAGCAGTCCGGGTAGCGGATCTGCGGTGCGGTGGAGAGCACGAGAATGCGCTTCGGATTCGTGCGGGCGAGGATGCGCAGGAGGGAGGTCTTCAGCGTGGTGCCACGCACGATGCTGTCGTCGATGACGACGAGGTTGTCCTTCTCCGTCACGACGCCGTAGGTGATGTCATAGACGCTGGAAACGAGTTCATCGCGGCCAGTCTCGGAAGCGATAAAGGTTCGCATCTTGATGTCCTTGAGCGCGATCTTTTCAGCACGCGGCCAGTTGCGCAGCACGAGTTCGTCGAGCTTGGCCTCATCAAACTCACCTTTGCGGAGCATCTCCATGAGCGCATCCTTCACCGCCACGCGGCGGCTTTTGCGCAGACCGTCGAGGAAGCCGAAGTAGGCGGTCTCGGCGGTGTTCGGGATGAAGCTGAGCACGGTGTGCTCGAAGTCATTTTCGATGCCTTCGATCACCTGCTCCACGAGCTGCTCGCCGAGGCGTTTGCGCTGTTTGTAGATCTCGGAGTCATTGCCACGGGAGAAGTAGATGCGCTCAAAGGAGCAGGGCTTCGGCTCACGCACGTCGGTGAACTGCTCCATCGTGAGGGTGCCACAGGACTTCATGATGGCGACGTGCGCGGGAGGCAGTTCCTTCACCTCATCTTCGGGCACTTCCAGCACGGACATGAGGGCCACGCGCTCGGAGGCAAAGGCGAGGATCTCGTCATTCTCGTAATACCAGCACGGGCGGATGCCGCTGGGGTCACGCATGACGAAAAGATCGCCACAGCCGATGACGCCGACGATGGCATAGCCACCATCCCAGATCTGTGCGGACTTGCGGACGATGTCGCCCACATTCAGACGCTGGCTGATGTGGTGCGGGATTTCCGTGCCGACCATGCCGCTGTCGCGCAGTTCATGATAGAGCTGCGTGTGCGCTTCATCGAGCTGGAAGCCGATCTCCTCCAGCACGCTCTGCGTGTCCGTGCCGAAGACAGGATGCTGACCGCGCTGCATCATCACGCGGTTGAGTTCGCCAGAGTTCGTGAGGTTGAAGTTCCCCATCACCATGAGACTGCGCGTGGGCCAGGTGGTGCGGCGCAGGTAGGGATGGAGGCAGGCTTTGCCAAGTCCGCCGGAGGTGCCGTAGCGGAGGTGGCCGATATTGATCTCACCGGCGAGCTCGAATTCGCGTTTGATGGCCTCGGGGTCTTCCTCGAAAGGCAGATGCTCCATGCCGGTCTCGTGGCGCTCTTCTTTGCGCTCCCCGTCGATGCGGCGGGCGATGCGCTTGTAGTCCTTGCGGATGTCGGCAAAGACCTGGCCCATCTGCTCCACGGACACATCAAACCGCTCGCGGAAGAGATAAGGCGCGCCGGGTGGCATATCCAGCTTACAGCAGCCGATGCCGATGCCGTCCTGGCCGCGATTGCGCTGCTTCGCCATGAGCGAGGCCAGAAGGTTGAAACCGTAGAGCGCCGTGCCGTAGGTATCCTGGTAGTAAGCCAGGGGCTTTTTCAGTCGCACGACGGCTAGGCCGCACTCATGTCGGATGGGATCGCTCATTCAGGGGTGGGAGAGCACCCATCCTTGGCAGCGATTACGGCCAGCGCAAGAGGGGAGAATCAGAGAACTGGAAACACTGAAAAAGTGAAAGATTTTCTTTCGGCATCGAATCGTCATTTCTGCTCATAGCCTTTCTTCTTCGGCATTGTGTCTCGATCCGGCGGTGGTAGCGGCTGAACGCCTGCGGCGAGCATGATCTGGCTGATGGCCTCGACGGTGGGCACGCTGGGCTTGAAGTTTCCGGGACGGAAACCCTGCGCGATGAGCAGCGGCGTCCAGCCCCTGTCGTTCTTTTGATTCCACACGTCGATCTTCGCGCCTTTAGCGGCGAGGAACTTCGCGACCTTGGGCAGGTTCTTGTAGGCAGCGCCGTGCATCGCGGTCTGGCCTTTCTTATCCACGGCATTCACGTCGGCCCCGAGGCTGATCAAGTATTGGCACGCGGCCACGCATTCATCCTCCGTGCCTGGCTCCTCATCCGGCGCGAGGCAGCCGAGGCCCGCAGCGGCCATGAGCGGCGTGGTGCCGTCCGAGTTCGGATGATGCGGGTCCGCGCCGAGTTCGACGAGCAGCTTCATCATCGGCAGATCGGCGGTCTCGCAGGCGAGCAACAGCGGCGTGGCACCCTCAGTGCTGATGGAGCCCAGCATCTGCAATTTCGCCTTCGCGCCAGGAGGCAGGTTCACATCCGCGCCTTCTTTCACGATCTCGCGAATGAAATCGAGGCTGCCGAGTCTCCCGTGTGTCTCAGGAGGCGGCTGGCCGCTTTCATCATCACCTCGCGGCGGCCTGCGCACCCAGGTAAGTGTGTGCAGTGCGGTGAAGCCGCTGCGCCGGTCATTCGGATCGGCACCGGCTTTGATGAGGTCCATCGCCAACTCGAAGTAGCCGTTCTCGATGGCAAACAGCACCGCGCTGGTTCCATTCGGCGCATCACGTCCACCGGTTTTGTCTTCAGTGAAGATGGCGTCCCTCACGTCCGCACCGTGATGGAGCAGTTTTTTCACCGCCGCAGTCTTCCCCTCGCGCGCAGCAAACAACAAGGCGGTGAAGCCGGACTTCAGCCTGTGTTTCAAGTCCGCGCCGTTTTGAAGGAGCAGCTCGATCACCTCCGCATGCCCTTCCGCCGCCGCCCACATCAGCGCCGTCTGGCCGTTGCGCTCCTGCGCGTCAATCTTCGCTCCCTTTTCGAGCAAAGCCTTCACCGCGCTTGGTCTGCCCGTCCGTGAAGCAATCATGAGCGCGGTCTCGCCACCGCGTTGTTTCACATTCGCATCCGATCCTGCTTCCAACAGCGCCCGCACGATGGTCTCGCTGCCGTTTTGACATGCGAGCAGCAGTGGCGTGATGCCGTAGCGATTCGCGACATCGGCCTTCGCACCCGCTGCGAGCAGTTGGGAGACGATGTCCGCATTGTCGTGATAAGCAGACCAATGCAGCGCCGTGGCACCATCCGCCTGCGTGACGTTTACATCAGCTTTCGCTGTGACTTGCGCCGAAACGGTGGGCCAGTCTTGTTTTTCGGCGGCAGTGACGACCTCAACGCTTAGACATGGATTCCTGCAAAAGCAGAGAACGGCTGAAACAAGTGCGATGCGCAGCATGAGTCTTCAGAGCACTTCAATGATTCCGTTGCTATCCCCAAACTTCTCCAGCTTTACGCCTACTTTATCCAGCAGCGTGAGGTGCAGGTTCGCGAGAGGCACGGTCTTTTCGCTTCGCAGATGACGTCCGCCTTTGACGTCGGCGCTGGCACCTCCGGCGACGATGATGGGGAGGTTGGTATGGTCGTGGACGTTGGGGTTGCCCATGCCGCTGCCGTAGAGCAGGAGGCTGTTGTCGAGCAGTGTGCCATCGCCTTCTTTCGTGGCGGCGAGCTTGGCGAGGTATTCGGCGAAGAGGCTGACGTGGAAGGCGTTGATCTTCGACATGCGCTCGATCTTGGCGGGGTCATTGCCGTGGTGAGAGAGCGGGTGATGCGGATCGCTGACGCCGATCTCGGGATAGGTGCGGTTGGAGGTTTCGCGGGCGAGCTGGAAGGTGATGACGCGGGTGACATCGCCCTGCATGGCGAGGAGTTGCAGGTCAAACATGAGCCGCGCGTGCTCGGCGTAGCTGGCGGGAACGCCGGATGGACG
Organism: Prosthecobacter sp.; assembly: GCF_044378005.1. Classification (GTDB taxonomy): domain Bacteria; phylum Verrucomicrobiota; class Verrucomicrobiia; order Verrucomicrobiales; family Verrucomicrobiaceae; genus Prosthecobacter. Next base: position 17,000 of record NZ_JBILYB010000021.1, on the reverse strand, counting down.
CGAAAGCTCGGGAAGCTCATTTTTGGTGACGGCGGAGACGGCTTTTTCGATGCGGCGCTCGACCTCGCGGATGCTTTCGAGGTAATGGCCCACGCGCTCGCGATCCTGCGGACCCAGTGTCTTCGCGAGGCGCTGCATGTCGTCTTTGACGAAGTCGAGCAAACTGGCGCGGCGTTTTAGAGCGGCCTGGCGGTCGGTCTTGCTGCCGCCATCGCCAAAGAGCTGCTCGAACACAAGTCGCGGGTGCGCCTCGGCAGGCAGCGGCGTGGTCGGCGAGGACCAGGAGAGATTGTTTTGATACACGCAGGCGTAGCCATTGTCGCACTGGCCGACGACCTGCATCAAATCCATGGCGAGTTCGAGCGACGGGAGCTGCGTCTGCTGCCCGATGGCCTTCGCGGCGATCTGGTCGGCAGTGGTGCCATTGTAATAGTCGCTGCTTTCGGTGTGCTTCACGCGAGCGGCGCTGAGGAAGGAGGCGTTCGATGTGGCATGAGTGCCGGGATACGCAGGTTCGAGTTCGAGATTGGAAATGACCGTGCAGTGCTGCTTCACCGGCTCCAACGACTTCAAGATGGGCGAAAGCTCGCCGAGCGTGTCTGCCTTGCCGAGCGACCAGCGCGACTGATCACAGCCCATCGGGATGTAGATGTAGTTCAGGCGCTTCGCAGGCTGCACGACTCGATTGGCAGCCGTTGCGGCGGGAACCATCGCATCGAGAAACGGCAGCGACAGCGTGGCACCGACGCCGCGCAGCAGCGTACGGCGGGAGAGGGACTTGCGCGTGGTGTAGGTGCTCATGGCTCGGTGGATCTCATGGTAAACGGAACACTGGTCGCGATGCCGACAATGATTTCGGAAAACCGCCAGCCCTTCTTTCCTGCTGAGCGCACGATCTTCCGCACAGCGGGTGCATCGGCCGCCACAAGACCACGACCGAGGGCGTAGGTGAGGAGTTTTTCAGTGAGGGCGGTGACGAAGAGTTCGGGGCGCTTGAGCAACGCGTCCTCCAAGCCTGCCACACCTTCAAACTCACTGCCATCGGCGAAACCGCCGCGTGAATCGGCCCCGGCATGCCAGCGGCCAATGGCGTCGTAGTTTTCGAGAGCGAAGCCGACGGGGTCCATGAGGTTGTGACAGCTCGCGCAGGCGGCCATTTCGCGATGTTTGGCGAGGCGTTCGCGAATAGGCAAAGACTCGGAGATGACACCGTCGAGCGCAGGCACATTCGGCGGCGGAGGTGGAGGCTCGGTGGCGAGAAGGTTCTTCAAGATCCAATGCCCGCGAATCACGGGCGAGGTGCGTGTGGCATAGCTGGTGACGGTCAATATGCTGCCCTGGCGCAACAGGCCGCCACGCTGCCATTCGGGCTCTAGTTTCGTCTCGCGGAAGCGGCTGCCTTGGATGTGCGGGATACCGTAGTGCGCGGCGAGGCGCTCATCGAGCCAGGTGTGGTCGGTGCGGAGAAGTTCGAGCACACTGAGGTCGTTTTTGACGATGTCCTCGAAGAGCAGGCTTGTTTCAGCGCGGAGGGATTCGCGGAGATTGTGATCGAAGTCGGGGAAGAGCCGCGCATCGGGCGTGATGGAGTCGAGATTGCGCAGATAGAGCCATTGATCGGCAAAGTTCGTCACCAGCGCCTTCGCTCGCGGATCACGCAACATGCGGCGGGCTTGGGATTCGAGATCGAGAGGTCGCTGCTTGAGCAGTTCTTCATCAGGAAGGCTGCTCCAAAGAAAGAACGACAAGCGAGAGGCGAGCGCGGCATCATCCATCTTTGTCTCGGTGCGAAAAAGAAATTCGCGGCTGACTAAAATGGCCGCCAGGGCCGATTCGATGCCGGATTCGAGCGTCTTCGCCTCTTGCACGAATGGCAGCACGCGTTCGAGATCCGCATCCGTGATTTCTCGACGCCAGGCACGACGTAGAATGGGCGCGAGGATGGCTTTTGCTTCCGTTTTGCCTTGGCCGAAGATGGAGAGTCGGCCTGGCGTTTCGCCCGCGCCTTTCGCATCGAAGGGGCCGGTGATCGTGACCTGATAAATGGCTGGCGAGAGACGCGGATGACGGTGGAAGTTGAAGCTGACCTTGTAGGGCTGTCGCAGCCGTTCGAGCACTGGTGAACCGTTTGGCAGGAAGGTCACGCCGAGGTCATGCTGGCCGCTGCTAACATGAAAGCGCGTTTTGAGGTGCGCGTCGATCTTCTCCTGGTTTTTATCCTTCGTCTGTTTGACGCTGAACTCGGCTTTCACATCGCGATTGAGCAGCACCTGAAGCTGATGCTCGCCACGCATGCCCTCGACCTGTTCGTTGCGGTCGCGCTGGAGGCGGATTTGCACCTCGTAGTCGCCTTCCTGCGCGAACACATGAGGAATCAGGACCCCGCCACGCGTGCCGAGCGGCAGGCCAGGCACATGATATTCCTGCGTGATGTCCGGCCTCACGCGGACAGCGGTGATTTCCGGCTCTTTGCTCGATCCAACGGCCTGACGCGCGATTTTCTGCGCGGCGCTGATGTAGCGGTCGAGCAGTGCGGGCGGCAGATCACCAACGGTGATGTTGTCGAAGCCGTGGCTGATCTCGTCTGTGGGAAAGGCGGCCTTCGCGTCGAACTCGACTGCCAGCAGATCACGCACGGCGTATTGATACTCAGTCCGCGTGAGACGGCGGAAAGCAGGGCCGGCGACAAGCTTCGGCGACTGTGCATCCAACGTCTCCACCAACGATTGCACGAGTTGCTCATACCCCGCCTCGTCGGGCCGCTTTTTCCCGATGGGCGGCATGTGGCGTGCATTGAGCTGTTTCGCGACGTTCTCCCATGTTTCTGCATGCTTCGCTATGTCATCCCTGAGGATCGAATCGAGATCGATGCCGCCTTTTTTCGTCTCCGAGTCGTGGCAGTCCACGCAGTAGCGCTCCAGCACTGCACGTGGAGGCACTTCGGCGAAACTGGTCAGGCCAAGACTGATGAGAAGAAGACAAAGACGCATCGGGTATGAAACGAACGACCTGAGGCTACACTGACAGACTTCTGCCATGCAATGCCAGCCTGCATGGCAAAGGACTGTTTGCACGCTCGTGCCATCTCCTGCATGATCCGCCACGAATGAAGCAAAACGGGCATGATTCTGAAGCAGCCGGAACTCCTTCCGGCTCATCATCCTTCCAAGACGAGACGCACCGGGCCTGGGAATCGGTGGAGCGGACGCTGAAGGTGATCATGTTCACGGACATTCAGTCGTCCGTCAGATTGCAGGAGAGCATCGGCACGACACGCTATGCGGTGCTGCTGAAGCGACACGATGAGCTTTTCGCCCAGGCGATGGATGCCGTGGACAATGGAATGATCGTCAAGCACACCGGAGATGGCTTCCTCTCGGTCTTCAGCCGGCCCAGTGATGCCGTGATGGCAGCACTGCGTTTCCAGTGGTTGCTGCATAAAGAAAACTGGTCGGCAAATGCCAGCATCAGCGCCCGTGTCGGCATCCATGAAGGTGAGGTTTTGGCGATGCCATCAGGCAGCGATGGGCCGGGGATGGTGGGTGCGGCGGTGAATCTGGCAGCGCGGGTGATGTCACTCGCCACAGGCGGGCAGATCCTGGTGACCCGGTCAGTCTTTGATGCATCGCGGCAATATGTACGCGGTGTGGTGCATGTGACGGAAGAGGAGGCTCAGCTCGGCTGGGAGGCGCATGGCGCTTACTTGGTGAAGGGCATCGACGCCCCTGTGGAGATCTTCGAGATCGGCGTGCGCGATCTGGCACCCTTCGTAAAACCAGCGAGCGGCCTGGAGACGGTGCGCTCTGTTTCCGCAGAGGAAGAACCCATGCTAGGCTGGCGACCCGCGATGGCGATGGAGGTTCCGCTGCGCCCCGGATGGGAACTCGATGCCAAGTTGGGCGAAGGCGGCTTTGGTGAGGTCTGGCTGGCAAGGCATCGGCAGACACGAGAGCAGCGAGTCTTCAAGTTCTGCTTCGATGCACAGCGACTGCGTTCCTTTAAGCGTGAACTGGCTCTTTTCCGGCTGATCCGAGAGCGCCTGGGCGTGCGGCGAGACATCGCCTGTCTGCATGAGGTCCAGCTTGATGCCGCGCCGTTTTTTTTGGAGAGCGAGTACTGTGAAGGCGGTGTGCTGGATGAATGGTTGCGGGTTCGCCGCAAGGCCGACAAGCCGATCCCTCTCCTGGGAAGACTGAAGGTGCTGGCGCAAGTGGCTCGTGCTCTCGGGGCCGCCCACTCGCTTGGCATCATCCACAAGGACGTGAAGCCATCGAACATCTTCATGGAGGTGGATGGCGAGGGGAAGGTGCAGCCGAAACTCGCGGACTTCGGCATCGGTGTGGTGGTGGACAGCAATGTATTTCAAGGCTTGGACATCGGCTTTTCGGAAGGCTTCACGCTGACGGTGGATGCAAGCCGCACGGGCACGCGGATGTATTCGGCGCCAGAGTACATGATTGGAAAGCCGCCATCGGTGCAGGGGGACATCTATTCCCTCGGGGTGCTGCTTTATCAGATGATCATCGACGACTACGAACGTCCGCTGGGCGTCGGCTGGCAGCGTGATGTGGATGATCCACTGCTGATCGATGACATCGAACGCTGCGTGGATGTGGAGCCGGAGCGTCGGCTGGGCAGTGCGCTGGAGCTGGCCGAACGGCTGGAGACTCTGGAAGAGCGGCGCGCGGCGAGGAAGCGCGAGATCGAGGATGAACGTGAACGCGTGCGTCAGGCAGAAGAACTGGTGATCCATAAACGTCGTGTGCGTGTGGCCTGGACAGCCATGGCATTTGCGGCGTGCATCATCGGTGGCCTCACTGTGATCCTGCTTCAGCTTTCTGAATCCAATCGTGCCGCGCTCCGCCATGCGGAGGAGATCGAGACCGAGCGGCAGCGTGTGGTCACGCAGACGGAACTCGGGCGGGAACGCCTTTATGTGGCGGACATGCTGGCGGTCACTGAGGAGGTCATCCGGCGTCGCGCCGAAGGAGCACGCGAGCTGGTGAACGGCCAGCGTCCCCTGCCCGGCCAGCGAGATCTCCGTGGCTGGGAGTGGTTCTTCGCCGACTCGCTGCTGAACAATGGCGACATGTCCGCGAAGGTATCAAACAAGCCTTTGCGAGCGCTTGTCATCAGTCCGGATGGCACTGAAGCAGCCACTGGCGGTGAGAGCGGCGAGGTTTCCATCTGGAGCACGCATTCACTCACTCGACTGCGCGCCTGGAGCGGCGAAGGCCAGTCCGTGCAGGCACTCGTCTGGCCAAAAGAAGGCGGGCTGGCCGTGGGACTGGCAAATGGTGAAATCGTGCGGATCGAGTCAGCCAAAATGACTGTACTTAAACGCTGGCGGGCTCATGTGGGAGAAGTGACCACCCTGCATGTGAGCAAAGCCGATGGCATGCTCATCTCAGGCGGTGATGACGGCGCGCTGCACTGGTGGAAGGATGGCAAATCCACGCACTCATGCCAATGGCAGGGGCCGATCTCTGCGGTTGATGACAGTGATGATGGCACGCAGGTGGCCGTGGTGCTGGCCAATCCTGCACGACTCGTGACCGGGGCTGCGGACCAGCTCCAAAAGATGCCAGAGAAGCCAATCAACCGAGCCAAATCACCGCTGGCCTGGCGCCCACGCTCCGCTGACCTTGCTTTGGCGATGGATGATCTGCCGATGACCACATGGAATCCCGTGGCGGCCATGCATGAGTTCAGCATCGAGAAAGATCAGAGCCCGGGATCAACCTCACTCGCCTGGTCACCCGATGGTGCGATGGCCGCGATCGGCGGAGTGGATGGCAAGATCATGCTCATTGATGCCGTGCGCCGAATCGAGCCGCGCCTGCCTGCGTATGGACATCGAGGCCCGGTGACCGGCCTGTGCTGGTTGAACGGACGCGAGCGGCTCCTCTCCGTGGGTGCAGATGGCACTCTGCGCGCCTGGGATGAACTCCGGCACTCAGCACAGGCCTCCAGCATCGAACTGGGCGGACAATCATCTGATGTGGCTTTTCATCCGACCCTGGACCAGGTCGCCGTGCTGCTGGCAGGCGATGAGGTCAGGTTGCTGGATGGGCACAGTTGGCAGATTTTGTGGAGCCAGCCCATGCCGCAGGCCTTGCCAGATCAGTCAGTGCATCGTGGCGGACATCTCGCCTTCAGCCCGGATGGTGAATGGCTCGCCGCTGCCTGCCCTGGGCGTGGCTGGGTGGCCTGGCATTTAAAGAAAGGCCAGCGCCATACTGAAGCTGAGCCAACGAAGGTGCAAAGCATCGAATGGACCGCTGACAGTCAGTCACTGATCATCCGCCATGAAGAGGGCTGGCGCAGCATTCCGCTGAATTCCATGCCGGGCACACCCTTCATCGGCGGTAAGGGCGAGGCGGCCTGGGCTGGAGGTGTGGGAGTGGACAAGATCGGCGTCGTGAGTCTGCTGGCCGATGGCTGGCATGCCCGCACGCACTCGGCTGAAACTGGTGCCATCACCCATGACACACCTTTGCCAGAAGCCCTCGGCACACCGACCTGCGCGCGGGCACTGATGGAGAAAAGCCTGCTCGCCATCGGGTTCGACACCGGACTTCTCATCTGGCTGGACGTGGACACGGGAAAGATGTCCCGACCACCGTTGTCCCATGTCGGGCCGCTGCTTGCCATCGCGTGGCATCCCGATGGAGATCGCCTCGTTTCTGCCGGTGCTGATGGCAGCGCGCGTGTCTTCAATGTCAGTCAGGTGGCACAGACTTGGTCCATCGAGACGATGCTGCCGGCTGACATCGTCGCCACAAGTTGGAGTGCGGACGGCAGCAGGCTGATCGTCGCCGCCGGCTCCATCACTCGTGTGCCACACTTTGATGCCACACAGTCCATGGCGCGCGAGAAACGCCTGCCCGTGATGAAGTCGGATGAGAGCCGTCTTCAACGTGCTTTCCGCGGACTGGAAAGCAGCCCCGAGGAAGTCTTCTCGTGGCGTGAGGTTGGATCTGCTCTGGCTGAAATGCCCACGGCGGGTGAGAAATCTGAAGCTGAGCTGCTAGCCGCCGCCACAACACTGGGGCAGCAGGGCCTCACTGCTCCGGGGGAAAGCTACGCAGGCGATGCTTCCATGATCATTCGCGAGTGGCGAGGCCATGTCATTCCACTCGTCCTGCAAATCAATCAGGCATGCGTGCTGGAGCAATGGCTGGAGGTGGCTGCACTCACGCGTGACATGCCAGCTTCCATCGCCAGTGCGCCATGGATTCTGCTGCGCCGAGCGCAGGCCTTGGAGAAATTAAACCGGCCTGTGGAAGCGGGCAAAGCGGGCATGGAAGCGTGGGCAGCTTACCAAAAGGTGCTCTCATTACCAGAGGCGGACATCGAACCTACGATCAGTAAAGTCACGCCGCGTGCGGTGAATCTGAAACCCTGGTCCATGATCCGAAAGAGCGATGAATGGACCGGAGGCCGAGGCAACACTCTCAGCGTTCTGCCCGATGTCCTCCAGCAGGCTGGCTTCGCCTTTGAATGTGGTGACTTCATTCAACTCGCGGGCAATACCCTGCGCCTGAGCAGTGGACGAATGCTGCCACGAGCCACCGGCTGGATCTCGCTCGGCGGCCCGGCAGATCGTGTAGCCTTTCTGCTTGGTGCCTGCTCGATCCGCGAGAGCGGTGCATTCGGAGACCATGCTACGGCCAGCCTTTTCCTGCAAAGGAGCAGTGGTGCAGTGACCATCGTCCCGCTCATTTACGGTCAGAACATCTGGGATTGCTGGAATCCTCCCGGTGGTCAGGTGGAACGAGCCCCGGACAACGCCATCGCCTGGCTAGGGATCACGGACTACACGCGCGACCGCCAGCATGGTCTGGCCTTCTTCCGTTTTGACTGGGAAGCTGCGGCAAAGACAGATCCCGTGACGGCCTTCTCAGTCATTTCCAACATGCGCGCGCCTGCGCCGATGATCATGGCCGTTGAGGTGCTGCCACCCACCACGCCGACGGGCAATTAATCCACCTGACTCATGCGAGCCGTCACTGTCGTCAGCCCTGAGTTTGAGAGGCTCGGTTTTGAAGCAGCTCATCGTTTCTGGCAGTTCACCGGCATCGATGTGGATGTGGTGCGCTGTTCTGCTGGCGACAGCCACCGGGTAAAGCTGGAAACGCTGCGGGACGCCGCCAAATCTGACTGGCGCTTCTTTTTCGATGCTGACTGCTGGCTGGTGCGACCTTGCCACGAGCAAGTGCGCGCACTGCTCGGGCCATGGGTCGCTGGTGCGCCCATCCCGGGCGTCATGGCGGATTTTCAGGCGCGCGAGTATGGCTTTGATCCGCGCTGCCGCATCACCAGTGGCTTCCTGGCCATTGATCCGAATCTGCCCCACTGGGATGCCGCGCTGCGACTGGCTTTGGAGCTTCAGTTGTCTGATCCAAATCGAGACGAGGTGTTTCTCAATTCAGCGCTGCATCATTTTCATCTGCCTGTGCGCGTGATCGATGGCGGTTGGAACTGGTATTTGAGCTACCCTTATGGCTATCAACCCAATGTCATCTGGGCGGTCCATGCGGGAGGCTGCCCAGTGAGCGAACGATTCCCCATGCTGGAACAAGCGGCGAAACTGGTGACCACCGACACCTGGGGGCTGGATGATCCTGAAGTGGCATGGCTCGGTAAGTTCGCTCGAATCCTTGTCGCGCGGGGGATGCAGCGGGTCGTTGAATTCGGGCCTGGTCGCAGTACGGGCGCGCTGCTGGCGGCGGGATGTCGCGTGACTTCATGCGAGACCAGTCCGCAGTACTTCTGCGCTCTTCGTGCCGCCCATGCCGGTGAATCTAATCTCACTCTCCTGCTGACCAGGCACGAACCGGGTCTGAGTCATCTGAACGCCGCTGCGGACTGGGCCGTGGTGGATGGCCCGCTGGGCAGCCTGCAAGTCGATGGCAAAGCACGCTGGCATCAGCTCACCTGGAGCGCTGCCCGTTGTGGCCTGATCCTTCTGCATGATTCGAAACGCGACGGTGAGCAACGCAGCATTCAAGCCCTGCGAGCTGAAGGCTGGAATGTCATCGACATCGAGACTCCTCGCGGTTTTTCGCTGCTTTGGCGCGGATGTGAAGATGTCATCGAAGTCCTGCAACCATCCCTTTCCTTCCCGTGAAGCTGCTCAGGACGAGGGCAGCAGTTCAGGCACCTCGCTGATGTGTCGCACGCGACAGCCACGCTGGCGGAGCAGGGCAATGACACCATCGGGATCACCTCCGAGATGACCCGCGCCAACGAGGATCATGGCGCTTTCACCTTTCTTCAGCAGAGCATCAAGACGGTCGATCCAGGCGTGGTTGCGCCGGTTGATGAAGAGGTCCATCAGCTCAGGATACTTCTCCGCTTCGCGGTTGAGCAAAGCATGGAGCGCATCCAACTCCCCCTCCTTCCATGAGGAGATCATCTTTTCATACTCCTGCGGCAGCGTGCTGACCTCGGCGAGTGTCTGCTCCAGCATCTCGGTTTGTTGTTTGCTGGTGAGCTGGGAAAAGAGCTGAAGCTGAAGCTCCACCGTTTCGAGCCCTTCGCCGGGCTTGCGATCCCCGGCAGCACGCTCTTCGAAGTGTTGATCAACCCCGCGATCAGCCTTGGCGCCGAGAGCGCTGTATTCAGTGCTGGTGATGACGAGTGAAGCGAGCCAGGGACGGAAGCGGGCCAACTGAGCTACGCTCATGCTGCGAGTCTTTGCCCATGAGCTAAGGCGACTCCAGATGGCAGGCCCGACACTGGCTTCCAGGGTCTCACCCTCTGGATATTGACCAAGTTCCATGAGCCTCGTCTGAAATTCAGGTGCGGAACTGGCACCGGGAGGCAGTTCAAAGATGAGCTGGCTGGCGTGCTGGTAGGCGATGTCATATCCCCCGGCGAGTGGGTAGTCGCTCTCGCGCAGAATATGAATGGTGCCACAGAGGAAAAGGCGTCCGGGCTGGCCTTCACGATCCGCCACCCAGACAGTGCCGCGCGAACGATGAGAGGTTTCGTCACTAGGCTTTTTCTCCGGCTGCGGACGGCAGGCGATGATGCCAACCAACAGGGGAAGCATGAGCGAGATGCGGGTGTAATTCACGCGAAGTGAAGACACCCGCCGCCCGACGATGGCAAATGGAACTTCCTGAGGCTGGTCAGACTTTGTCAGCCTGGCGATAAGCACGCGCGAGCAAGGTCACCGGCTGGGTCACTTCGACTCCCCTGCCCCGCAATCCATTGGCGAGCTGGAGATGGCAGCCGGGATTCGAGGTGGCCACACAGGAGGCGCGGGTGCTCTCGATGTGGGTGACTTTGCGGACGAGCAGCTTCGCCGACTGCTCGGGCTGGGTGATGTTGTAGATGCCAGCACTGCCGCAACACCAGTTGCTTTCGGGGAGTTCCTTCAAAACGAGGCCTGGAATGGCTTGCAGCACTTGCCGTGGCTGAGAGGTGACTTTTTGCCCATGGCAAAGGTGACAGCTCTCGTGGTAGGTCACCTCGCTCGCATCCGCACCCTGCTCGGGTTTGCGGATGCCGATGTGGACCAGCCACTCGTGGATGTCCTTCACCTTCCGATCCCACTGCCGGGCGCGTGCTGCGTAGAAGGCATCTTCATGGAGAAGGTGACCGTATTGCTTGAGATGCGAGCCGCAGCCGCCGGCATTGGTGATGACGGCATCGAGAGAGTCGAGGTCAAAGCTATCGATCTGCCGACGAGCGAGTTCGCGAGCGAGTTCGAGTTCGCCATTGTGGGCATGAAGAGAGCCGCAACAGGACTGGGAGCGCGGGGTGATGACTTCGCAGTCGTTGGCGAGGAGCACATCAGCGGTATCACGATTGATGTTGGAAAAGGCGAGGTCCTGGACGCAGCCGGTGAGCAACCCGACGCGGTATTTGGGCTTCGCCAAAAGGTCCGGCGACTCCAACGGCGCGATGAGGGAATCGGAAAAGGCATCAGCCATCAGCGGTGTCTGAGGCTCTAGATCACGCAGGTGCTTGGGCAGAAGTCCGAAGAACTTCACACGGCGCATGAGGCCATCCATGCCGGTTTTCTGCCAAAGACGCAGCCCCCAACCAGCAAGACGCAGCAACCGAGGATGCATGAAGAGGACATTCAGCGTGAGCCAGCGCCAAAAATCGCGCTCAGGTGTCTGCGCCACGCCGCTGCGCTCGATCTCACCACGTGCAGTCTCGAAGAGTTCGGCATAATTGACGCCAGCCGGGCAGGCTGTCTGACAGGCGAGACAGCCGAGACAGTAGTACATTTCATCGGCGAACTCACGGCTGACGGTGAGCTCTCCATCCGCCACGCTGCGCATGAGTGAGATGCGCCCACGCGGGCTGTTGCGCTCGCGTTTTGTCTCGACGTAGGTCGGGCAGGTAGGCAGGCACATGCCACAATGCATGCACTGCTGGAGCACTGAGTAGTCGAGAGACTGAAGGAGATTCATAGAGGTGCGAATGATAGTCGGTTCGGAGAAAAGTCATGTCTGAGTTGGTCCCAGCTTGCGCAAAGCGGTCCGCAGGCCAGAATACTGAATGCGAACACTGGTGATCGGCGACATCCATGGCTGCTCCAAGGCCCTGCGCACGTTGCTTGATGCCGTGAAGCCGGGATCTGATGACATATTGATCACTCTGGGTGATTATGTCGATCGAGGCCCTGACTCGAAGGGGGTGCTGGACATGTTGATCGCTCTGGAGAAGCGCACCCAGCTCAAGCCTCTGCTTGGCAATCATGAGATTTTTTTTCTCGATGCATTGAATGCCAGAATCGATCCCACGGGATGGCTGCGGGTTGGGGGGGCGGAGACGATTGCATCCTACTCGCCAGATCCATTCGATATGGCCTGGGACAAGGTCTCTCCAGAGCACGTAGAGTTTCTTTCCGAACGCTGTCTGAGGCACTACGAGGACGAGCATCACATTTATGTCCACGCGAATGCCAATGCCTACTTCCGCCTCAGCGACCAAAGCGATGACTGGCTGTTCTGGACGCGTTTTGATGATGCCTTTCCGCATATCTCCGGCAAAAAAATGATCTGTGGTCATACCGCACAAAAAAGCGGACTGCCGAACGTGAAGCCTTTCGCCATTTGCTTGGACACCTGGGGTTATGGACAAGGCTGGCTGACCTGTCTGCATGTGGAGACGGGGGATCTGGTGCAGGCAAATCAAGCTGGTGATCTGCGAAGGATCTCTCTCAGGGAACTCGATGAAGCTCCGGCCAACGCCGAAACCCTTCAAATCAAGCTGCCTGCTGCGCAGGAGTCTTGACCTGATCCAGCAGCTTGGTGATCACGTCGTCGATTTTCACCTGCTGTGCCTCACCTTCGAAATTCAAGATGATGCGATGACGCAGTGCCACATGGGCGAGGGCACGAATGTCATCGGTGCTGACAGCCGTGGCTCCATTGACAGCAGCCAGCACACGCGCGCCCCGGATTAGACTTTGCAGTCCACGCGGGCTGCTGCCATAAGCGACGAACCTTTGAACTTCAGAGAGCGCACCGGGCTGCTCGGGATGGGTGGCAAGCACGAGTCGGCTGGCATAATGGGCGACGGGATCAGCGACGGGGATCTCGGCCAGTTCTTTTTGCAGACGGATGAGATCAGCACCGCTCATCATGCTGGAGAGTTTTGGTTCGGAAAAGCCCGTGGTTCGGCGGCTGATCTCCACCAGGGACTCGAGATCCGGGAAAGGCACTCGCACCTTGAACATGAACCGGTCCAACTGCGCTTCAGGCAAAGGATAGGTGCCCTCCATCTCCATCGGATTCTGAGTAGCGAGCACGAAGAACGGCTCTGGAAGTGTGTGGCGCTCGCCCCCCGTGGTCACAGCCCGCTCTTGCATGACTTCGAGCAGGGCTGCCTGGGTCTTGGGTGTGGCTCGGTTGATCTCATCCACGAGGAGCAGGTTTTTAAAAACCGGTCCTTTCTCGAAAAACATCACGCGGCGGCCATGCTCGTTCTCGTTCACGATGTGAGTGCCCAGGATGTCTGCGGGCATGAGATCGGGGGTGCATTGCACGCGTCCAGGCTCCAGGCCGATGACCTGCGAGAGCGTGCGAACGAGGAACGTCTTTCCCAAACCAGGCACGCCTTCCAAAAGCACATGCCCTCCGGCAAAGACGGCCACGAGCACATCCGTGAGGAGCTGGTCATAGCCCACGATGGCCTTTTGGAGTTCTGTTTTGAGCTGACCGAAGAGTGTACGAAAAGGTGACATGAGGGTGTGGGCTGCGGATGGATAGGCGGCTGCCGTGCCGGTGCAAAGGAAAGCACGGGACGCTTGCCAGTCTGTCCATTCCGATTCACATCAGATCATGAACAATCCAATACCCCATGTCGGCATTCTAGGTCTAGGCATCATTGGCAGCCGAGTGGCAGACAATCTCCGCAAGGCAGGTCACAATGTCTTCATCTGGAGCAGGACAGGCCGCGCAGTCCCCGAATCACAACCCAGTCCGCGTGCGGTGGCCGAGGCATCGCAGGTGATCCAGATCTTCGTTCGTGACGATGCCGCCCTATTGGGAGCCGTGCATGAAATGCTGCCCGAGTTAACCGCGGATCACGTCATCATGAATCACGCCACTGTGAGCAAAGCCGCCACCCTGGAGGCTGCCCGCCTTTGTGAACAAACGGGAGCAGCTTTTCTGGATGCCCCCTTCACCGGCAGCAAGATGGCTGCCCAGAATGGCAAGCTCTGCTATTACATCGGCGGCTCCACTGAGGTGCTGGAACGTGTGCGTCCTGTGCTCGAAGCCAGTTCTTCGAAAATCGTCCACCTGGGTGCCATCGGTGATGCGATGGTTCTGAAGATCGTGACCAATCTTGTGACCGCAGTCACGGTCAAGGCACTGGCCGAAGCAGCCGCCATCACGAAAGGGCATGGAGTACCACTTGAGTCACTCAAAACAGCTCTCGAATCCAACGCCAACTACAGCATGCTCATCGGTATGAAGCTGCCGGCCATCATGAACGGGGATTATGAGGCTCACTTCTCCCTGATCAACATGCTCAAGGATGCCGACTTCGCGCGCTCTCTTGCATCGGATTCAGACACGAAAACACCCGCGCTGGATTGCACGGCAGAAGCCATGCGCGCGGGTGTGAATGAGGGGCTGGGAGATCTCGATTTTTCAGTAATCGGGAAACTCAGCGAATGAATTCAGACATGGGCTGCAATTCAGCCGAAATCGGCATCGCAGCACCTGAGACACCGACAAGCTGCGTATTCTCACTTCCCTGAATCTCTTCACTATTGAAGTGGCGGCTGAGCAGGATGCCTTCGATCTCAAGTTGACGGCCTTGCTCCACCTCACGGATCAATTCACTTTCCAAAGTCAGTGCCGGTTGAGCCGAGAGTGCCGTTGGCATGGTCTGAGTCGAGGCAAAAGTTTCCTGCGCGACACCTGCTTTGCCAGCACTTGAAATAGCCATGGTTCCCCAGGCAGCCACCGCCGCGACACAGGCCGTAACCATCGCAGCAGTCCACCTTGGCGAGACAAGATTGTCCCAGAAGGTTGTCATGCGCTCCCAAAGCAGGCCACGAGCAGATTGCCGAAGCAACTCAGAACGCTGACGCTGATGGAAGCGGGTCACGAAGTCTTCCACAAAATCTTCCCCTGGGGTCTCATACCTTTTTAGTCGAATGATACGCTGCAGGTTATCAAAGTCGCTCATGGGTGTGTAGATGGTGGTGGTTTGAACGGTAACGGGTAGTTGAATTAGGATAAGAAGCAGTTATTTGACCAAATCCTCCAGGAGACTTTGCAACAACCGGTGCGCATAGAACAACCTGGAACGAACCGTGCCCTCTGAGACGCCCAGAATCTTGCTGATCTCATTGTGCTGGAGACCCTGGACATCGTACAGCGTGACGACGGTTCGATGGTCCTCAGACAGCTTCATCAAAGCCTCGTTCAACCTTTTTTGTAATTCGTGAATATTCACCTCCCGGACCGTGTCCCGGTTGGCGGTGGTGATCTTGATGAAGTCAGGATCGTTATGGATGCCGCTGTCCACGTCATCCAAGCTGACCTTGGTATATCGCCCCCGCTTCTTGAGGAAGTTCAGTGTCATGTTCACCGAGATCGAATAGATCCAGGTGTAGAAGGAAGACTTGCCTTGGAATCGCTTCAGGGCTCGGTAAGCCTTGGCAAAGATCTCCTGGAGAAGATCGGACGTGTCTTCTCGGTTCGAGGTCATGTTATAGACCAGTCCATAGAGCTTGGGGGTGTACTTACGCACCAGTTCATCAAAGGCCCGAGTATCTCCAGCTTGTGAACGCTCCACGAGAATCCTGTCTTCAGCAGCGCTGCTGTTGGGTGGGGATTCGGAGACTATGGCGGGTTCCATCACGGAATGTATATGCGGTGTGATTACAGCTTCTAATACGTCAGCAAATCACCTCCCAGATAGAGAGACAAGTTTTTCTTCTCGTCTTGGCACGAATTGCCAACTGACAAAATCATCCAGAATTTTGATCAAACAGTCAGTCCCGGCCTTCGATCGGCTGGCATGTCTGTGTTGCTGCCTAATAACAAACTGGATCAAATCCAGGTCCCCGCCGGGATCACCGTGTCCTTCGGAATCACCACGATGCCATCACGAATGCAGTAAAGCTCGTGGTCCATGTTCTCGGGTTTGCCGTGCGGGGTGATGACGGTGTTGTCGCCAATATGGACGTTTTTATCAATGATCGTGCGCTCGATGCGGCAGTTGCGGCCAATGCCAGGCGCGGGCTTGTCGGGATCAGTGCCAGCGGCTCCAGCGTAATAGTCGGCTCCCATGATGATGACCTCCCTCAAAGTGGTGCCGCTTTCAACGATGGAGCGAATGCCGACGACGGCTGTTTCGACATGAGCATCGGTAATGATGCAACCATCGGAGAGCAGTGCCTCACGGATGGTCGCACCATTGATCTTCGTGGCAGGCAGGAAGCGGGCGTGAGTATAGATAGGGGCGGTGGAATCGAAGAAATCGTACTGCGGGACGAGCTTGCAGAGATCTAGGTTCGCTTCAAAGAACGAGCGGATGGTGCCGATGTCCTCCCAGTAGCCCTGGAAATTGTAGGCGTGGACTTTGCGGTCGCGGATGGCAGCAGGGATGATGTGCTTGCCGAAGTCCATGCAATCGTTGTCCAGACAGTCGATCAGCGTCTGGCGGTTGAAGACATAGATGCCCATGCTGGCTTGGTAGCGCGCCTCCTTGGCATCGAGCCCCAATTCGGTCAGTGTCTCAGCAGGCATCCGCAGAGTTTCGAGCAAGGTGGGATCTTTCGGCTTTTCCACAAACTCACGGATGCGTCCGCTGGGCTCCGTTTTCATGATGCCAAAGCTCGTCGCATCCCTCGCATTCACCGGCAGCGTGGCGATGGTGAGTTCCGCACCGGTCTTGATGTGCTGAGTCATCACCTCGCGGAAATCCATGCGGTAAAGCTGATCCCCACTGAGGATGAGATAGTAGTCGTAATCGTTCTCGGTGAAGTACCGCATGTTCTGCCTCACGGCATCGGCGGTGCCCTGATACCAGCGTTCACCATCCGGTGTCTGCTGCGCCGCGAGCACTTCCACAAACCCGCGCGTGAACTGGTCAAACTTATACGTCCGCGCGATGTGGCGGTTCAGGGACATGCTGTTGTACTGCGTGAGCACGAAGACCTGACGCACTCCATAGTTTATGCAGTTGCTGATCGGGATGTCCACGAGACGATACTTGCCCGCCAGCGGCACGGCAGGTTTCGCACGGTCTTTCGTGAGGGGGAAGAGGCGCGTTCCTGCTCCACCGCCCATGACGATGGCCAGTGTGGAACGACGCAAGGCAGTATCGACGGCAACTGTGTTAGACATATCGGAATGGGATAGGTGCTGTTTTCCTGGAAAAAACGGACTAAGGCAAGGCGTTTCCACCGCAGGTAAGTTGAAACACGCCTTTGTTTCTCCTCCACCATGCCCCCAACCCCCACCTCTGCCATGTCCCCGCTTGTGAATCGCTCCCTTCCCCTTGTCCTC
>NZ_JBILYB010000141.1:0-15479 GCF_044378005.1 Prosthecobacter sp. | reverse complement strand
AGCCGTCGGCTTGGCGCGAGTTGCATGATGATGCCCGCCTGCTGCGGGATATCGCGGCGGCGGAGGATGATGTGAGGAACGGGCGTGAACGTCCCTTGTCGGAAGCCAGGGAACTGCTGGAACAAAAATGGGCTCAACGTCGTTCCAAGTCCGCCTGACCGATTCGGCGCTGAACGATCTTCACGAGATCGACGACTACTGGTTCCTGCATGGCGAGCCAGAACGAGGCGAGCAGTATGTGCGCAACCTCATCGACACAGCGGAGACGGAGCTGTCATCGCCCGTGCGTGCCCAAAGCGGTCGCCCAGTGCGTGTAGCGATCCTGCCGGACACGCGGGAGATTTTGGTCTTCAAAGGCAGCTACAAGATCATCTACCGGATCGACGCAGCCTAGAACATCGTTCACGTCCTGCGCTTCTGGCACAGTCATCGAGATGAGTTGGATTTGGGCGAAGCCTGAAGCCGAGTTGAAGGAGCAGCAACTTTGTCAGCCAGTTGCAGCCTGACGTCATTTCCCGCGCCGAGCAGGAAGACGAGGATACGGAGCGGTTGGGATAGTTTGTCAGACAGTTGCAGCGTGGCATCATTGCGCTGAAAACTGTGTCTTAATGATCAAGATTCAAAAGCATTCGAACTATGGAACGTCCACACCGGCAGTGGCCCGAACTGCCATTCAAGGTCATGAGCTGCTTTCGTTTTTTCAAGTGAGTGAGACTCAAAAGGAATCTTGCATGGCTGTCTTGATGGATTTGAAGCGACACTTGCTTGGATGCATTGCAATCTCGGAACAGATTCAGACTCAAGTTGAGCAGGCAAAAAAGGAATTCAATGAACAGGGTCTTCAGTTTCAGTCGAAAGGTCGATCGGTAATAATCCCAACTGTTGTCGACCTGCATTCTCAGGCTGAAAGCTTCTTACAGTCCTCAAAACTTGCCTTGGCTGACACCGCACGTTTGGTGGTGCCTTTCTTTGGGGGGAATCAGGATCATCGTTTCCATAAGTTGGCAGCATGGTCTGCCAAAGAATTTGGTCACGCCGACCAATTAACTCAAACTGCATTGAGCTGGGAGCCCTGGGTGAAATTAATTGTCGATATGCGGAACGCTGTTGATCACCCTCAGGATGGCCCAAAAGGGAAATTGGTAGTTCATAACTTCCAATTCTGTGGAACTCAAAGTGAGCCGTCTCTACTCGATCCTGCTTGGAGCTTAACTCAAGAGCCAGTACGGACTTTACTGCCAGAAATGGAGGCCATAGTCGAAGGCTGCATCGAGCTGGGTGAGGATATCTTGGTCGCGCTGTTCTACAAGTTCACACCGAACATGCTTTTAAAAGTTGTCGAAGTAGCACTGGAAGAGAGAGACCCCGTCAAGCCAGTGCGACTACGGGTTGAGCCAAACTTTTAGTTTTTACCCAAACAAACTCATCTGCCCCGCGTCGGCATCGCTGATGGCTTTCTTCCTCGTCTTCGCGGGCACGCTGGTCGCTACGGGGACTTCTGTGACGCTTTCGGCGGGTTGGTGGCCGGATTCGAGTTGTTGGAGGACTTCTTTGGCTCTCGCGATGACGTTTTCGGGGAGGCCGGCGAGGCGGGCGACCTGGATGCCGTAGCTTTTTTCGGCGCAGCCGGGGAGGATCTTGCGGAGGAAGATGATCTGCTGGTTCCACTCCTTCACGGCGACGTTGTAGTTCTTCACGGCGCTGCGGCTTTGCGCGAGCGCGGTGATCTCGTGGTAGTGCGTGGCGAAGAGGCAGCGGGCACCGATGTGATCATGCAGGTGCTCGGCGACGCTCCAGGCGATGCTGAGGCCATCAAAGGTGCTCGTGCCGCGACCGATCTCGTCGAGGATGACCAATGAGCGCTCGGTGGCGTTGTTGAGGATGAGCGAGGTCTCGTTCATCTCGACCATGAAGGTGGACTGGCCGCGCGCGATGTCGTCGCTGGCACCGATGCGGGTGAAGATGCGATCGACGAGGCCGATCTCGGCGCTGGCGGCGGGCAGGAAGCTGCCAATCTGCGCCATGAGCGTGAGCAGCGCGGTCTGGCGGAGGTAGGTGCTCTTGCCGGCCATGTTCGGGCCGGTGATGAGGATGAGGCGGCTTTCCTCAGGCTCCAAGGTGACGTCGTTCGGCACGAAGCGCTCGCCGCTGGTGAGATTCTGATCGAGCACGGGATGGCGGCCGTCGCGGATGAAGAGGTTGCGCGTTTCGTTGAGGACGGGGCGGGTGTAATTGAAGAGTCGCGCGGTCTCGGCGAGCGAGCCGAGTGAATCGAGCACGGCGATGGCTTCGGCGGTTTCCTGGATGTGCGCGAGGTGCTCGAGCACGCGGCTGCGCAGCTCGATGAACTGCTCGTATTCGAGCGCCTTGCTGCGCTCCTCGCTGCCGAGGATTTTGTCTTCCATGCGCTTCAACTCGTCGGTGATGTAGCGCTCGCCGTTGACGGTGGTTTGCTTGCGGTGGTAGTCGGCGGGCACGCTGCCGACGTTCGCCTTGGTGATCTCGATGAAGTAACCGAAGACGGCGTTGTATTTGATCTTGAGGCTCTTGATGCCCGTGCGCTCGATCTCACGCGCCTGCAAATCCGCGATCCACTGGCGGCCGAGCGTGGAGGCATTCCGCAGCTCATCAAGCTCCGGCAGCCAGCCCTCGCGGAAGACGCCGCCTTCTTTGATCTGCATCGGCGGCTCATCGCAGATGGCGCGTTGGATTTCCTGGCAGATGGGGGTGAGGTCGTGGAGGCGGTCGGAAAGATAGGTCATATAGGACCCATTCGACCTATGGGACTCATGCAGGATGACTTTGAGTGAAGGCACGACCTCCAGCGAAACAGCGAGTGCCTGCAAATCACGGCCATTGCCGCTGCCTTGGCTGAGGCGGCTGCTGGTGCGCTCGAGGTCACGCACTTCTTTGAGCAGCGTGCGCACCTGGCTGAGGAGCATGGGCTCGTCGAGGAAGGCGGCGAGCATGTCCTGGCGCTGCGTGAGGGCATCGAGGTCGCGGAGGGGATGCAGGACCCAGTGGCGGAGCTTGCGGGCACCCATGGGGGTGCAGGTGCGGTCGAGGGCGCTCAAAAGCGTGTGCGCGTTGCCGCCACGGGCGCTGACGAGCTCCAGGTGGCTCTGGCTGGCGGCGTCGATGAGCACGACGTCGTTGGTTTGGCCGACGCGGAGGCGCTGGATGTGATCGACACTGCGGCGGAGCTGGAATTGCAGGTATTGCAGGATGCAACCCGCGGCGCAGATGGCGGCGTTCATGCCGGTGCAGCCGAAGCCATCGAGCGATTGCACTTTGAAGTGTTGCGTGAGGCTGTGCTGGGCCTGATCGAGCAGGAAGAGATAGCTTTCGATGGGCTGGGCACTGCCGGGATTGCCGAGGGCATCGATGACCTCACGCTGAGTGTCGCTGAAGAGTAGTTCGCTGGCCTGGAGGCGCTCGAGTTCGTCGGCGAGCTCGGTGGTGTCTTTGAACTCGGCGACTTCAAACTCGCCGGTGGTGTGATCGACATAGGCGAGGCCGAATTTTTTGCCTTCGCGGAACACGGCGGCGAGGTAGTTCGGGCGGTTCGAGTCGAGCAGGTTGAGGTCGCTGATGGTGCCAGCGCTGAGGATCTGCGATACGGCCCGTTCGACGATTTTTCCCGGCACGGGATCGGTGGTCTGCTCGGCGATGGCGACGCGTTTGCCGGCCTTGATGAGCTTCGCGATGTAACCCTGCGATGAGTGATGCGGCACGCCGCACATGGGGACGGCGTTTCGTTTCGTCAGCGCCACATTCAGGATCGGCGAGGCGACTTTGGCGTCCTCGAAGAACAGCTCATAAAAATCGCCGAGGCGGAAGAAGAGCAGCACGTCCTCCGGAAGCTCACGCCGGATGGCGAGGTATTGCTTCATCATGGGAGTGGTGGCGGCGTCGGACATGGGCGGGGAGAGTCGGGAGGGTCAAGGAATGGTCAAGAGGTCAAGGCGTGGTTCTGCGCTTGAGGCTTGAGAGACTTCGTAAGGTCATTGAAGCCGTC
Organism: Prosthecobacter sp.; assembly: GCF_044378005.1. Classification (GTDB taxonomy): domain Bacteria; phylum Verrucomicrobiota; class Verrucomicrobiia; order Verrucomicrobiales; family Verrucomicrobiaceae; genus Prosthecobacter. The sequence continues at coordinate 11,461 of NZ_JBILYB010000141.1, read as the reverse complement.
CCGCGTGCGGGACGGAACTACGAACGAAGAATCAGCCGCCACAGATTTTGCAGGGGGTGCCTTCGGTGGGCGGGCAGAGCTTAGCGGCATTGAAGTAGCGGCAGCGGTTATTGTGGCGGAGGCCGGAGCCGCTGAGGCTGAATTGTGCGGCGGCTCCTGCGGGCAGTGGAGTGCCTGTGGCGGCGGGCGTGGACTTTGGAGCGGGTGGATCACGCTTCACCTCATGCGTGGTGACGATGAGGGCGGTACTTTTACGGAGGAGATCAATAACTTCCTTGGCTTCGTTGCCGAGACTGCCGGATCGCAGGCTGGGGATGCCGTTCATGCGCTTGGCTTTGTCTTTTTCGCCTTCGATGAAGAGCTTCTCCAAAGTGGACGTGTGGAGGCAATCGAGCAGGGCGGGGGCGGGCTCTGTGGGCGTGGATTTCGAGCGCGAGGTGCGCTGGCCTTCGATTCGCGAGGCGGAGCGGAAGAAGACGCCGAGCGGCTCCCACTTGTCGCTGAGCACGAAGCCTCCGATGGCGTCTTCATCAATGCTGGCATCGTGCTCGAAGGTGCTGCCCGAACCTGCTTTGCTGACGATGCCGCGCGTGAGCGTGGGTGGAGCGAGATTTTTCCGCGTGCTGGTGAGCGGGATGGAGAGGGCGAAGATGCTCTGCCCGACCTGCGCTGGCTGGCGTGGCAGCAGACGTGCGGGCTCGACTTCATAGGCGCAGGAGATCAGCGCGAGGCCAAGCTTGGGGTCGGACTTGATGACTTTCGCGGGCAGGTCTTTTCCGTCTTCGTGCAGGACGAGGGTCTTGGCATCTTTGAGCAGGTCGGTCTCGGTGATGAAGTAGCCTTTGCCGATGGGCAAAGCGATGCCGCGTGTGCTGACGAGTTCGATCAACGGCTCGGCAATGAGAGGTGCGAGCTTGGCAGGATCGGCACCGGCGACCATGCGGATGCGGAGGTCGGCATTCACGGCGGCATCGAGCGTCAGGTCAAAGGCGCGGATGATGGCGGCATCACCCTCGATGGGCTGAAAGGTGCGATTGCCGGCGTAATACAGCAGCTTGGTTTCGAGCTTGTCTCCACGTTCCAGTTTGAGGCTGCCTTGGGGGAGAAAGAAGGTCTCGCCGCTGAAGGTCCATGGGCCTTTTGCGCCGGTGAGTTGTGTGCCCATGCGGGCAATGTATCCACTATCGACCACGGTTTGAATCTCGAAGGTCTGCGGAGCAAGCACCTGCGCGCCATTCATGGCGAATTGCGCGACTCTAGCGTATTCCTGGTCAGACGTGGAAAGCGCACTAAGGACGAGGACGGAGGCTTTCCCATCGGGCAACTTCAGCAGCACGCGGTCGTCTTTCACCCCACCAAATTCGGCCTCGATGGTCTTGGTGCCATCAGCGCTGCGCCATTCACGCGCGGTGGCGGTAATGGAGATGAACACGGCCAGGAGTATGAAGCGGCGCATGAGATCAGAGGCTAGGCCGAGTTTGAAACCTGGCAAGTGGACGATCCGCCTACTGCTTCGCGATGTTGGCCCGGCCTCCGCGCAGGACGAATTTCTGGATCTTGCCAGTCGCGGTCTTGGGCAGTTCGGTGATGAAATCGAAGCCATGCGGCACTTTAAAATGAGCGAGATGATCCCGGCAGAAGAGACGGAGTTCCTCGCTCGAGGCCTGCGCGTCTGCTTTCAACACGATGAATGCATGGGGTGTCTCGCCCCACTTTTCATGGGGCATACCGACGACGGCCACTTCCTGGATGGCGGGATGTCTGAGCAGCGTGCCCTCGATCTCGATGGAGGAGATGTTTTCACCGCCGCTGATGATGACATCCTTCCAGCGGTCTCGGATCTCGATGTAGCCATCGTCATGCACGACGGCGGCGTCTCCGCTGTAGAACCAGCCGTCGCGGATGGCTTTGGCCGTGGCTTCGGGGTCGTTGTAGTAGCCCGCCATGACAGCATTGCCGCGAATGATGATCTCTCCGAGCGAGGTGCCATCTTGGGGCACTTCGTTGCCTTCATCATCGACCACACGCACTTCGGCGGCACCGAGATACTCGACACCTTGGCGTGCCTTGATCTTGGCACGGGTCCCAGGCTCGAGGGCGTCGTGCTCGGGTCGAGGTTCGCTGATGGTCACGATGGGGGAGACCTCGGTGAGGCCATAGACGTGGGTGATTTCCCAGCCGAGCTCGCCTTCGATGCGCTCGATGGTGGCGGCTGCTGGTGGCGCTCCTGCGGTGAAGACGCGCACACCGCGTGGAGCACTCCTGCGCAGCTCTTCGGGAGCGTTGGCGATGCTGATGAGGATGGTCGGCGCGGCACAAAGCATGGTGATGCCCTCACGCGCGATGGTTTCAAAGATGGCCCTGGGATCGGCCTTGCGCAGGCAGACATGGCGCGCGCCCACGGCGGTCATCGTCCAGGTGAAGCACCAGCCGTTCGCATGAAACATGGGCAGCACCCAGAGATAGCGGTCCGCGCTGGTGATGCGCGTGTGCATGAGGTGGCCCATGATGTTCAGGGCGGTGTTGCGGTGTGTGACCATGACGCCCTTCGGGTTCGCCGTGGTGCCACTCGTGTAATTCAGCGAAATCATGTCTGTCTCCTGGATGGTGACAGGCGTGAACTGTGTGGACGCGGCGGCGAGCGTGGCTTCGTAGTCGAGCCAGCCCTCCTTGCTGCCTTCGAGGGCGACAAAGTGCTGCACGTCCGGCACCTGATCGCGGATGCGGTCCACGGCATCGAGGTAATCTTCATGCACACAGATCACCCGTGCGCCGCTGTGTCTGAGGATGTAGGCGAAGTCGTCCGCGGTAAGGCGGAAATTGATCGGCACGGTGACAGCTCCGATCTGGGGCACGGCGTAGTAGGCTTCGAGATGCGAATGGGTATTTGGCGAGATCAGCGCGACGCGGTCTCCCTTTTGAATACCGAGCTTCTGCAAAGCTGACGACCAGCGGTCACAACGCTCAAAGAACTGCCGATAGGTGAAGCGCTGCCCGCCATCGACGAGGGCTTCACGATCAGCATAGAGGCGACGGGCACGACGGGCGAAATCGAGGGGCGTGAGCGGAGTTTCCATGAGGTTGGCTGGTGGAAGCCAAAGAACGTGGCTGAAACTCCGCTCCCATCTTCGTTTTGTGAGATAGCCATGAATCTCCACGCCGCCATCCTTTGCACCTTAGCGCTAGCCACCGCGTCCCTGCACGCCGCCGAACTGCGAGCAGGCACGGCAAAGATCGACATCACGGACCGGACGGTGCCGGTGAATGATGCCTGCTTTGCCAAAGCCCTCGTTTTGAAAAGCGGTGAGACCACGGCGGTGCTGATCACGGTGGATGCCGTGGCGATTGGCGAGATCGGACGCATCGGGAGTGGCTTCCTGGCTGTGGTGCGCGGGCAGTTGGAGAAAGAGGCGGGCATTCCGCCTGAAAGCGTGATCATCAATGCGAGCCACTGCCACGGCATCATCCGAGCTGACACAGCACAACTTGTGGTTCAGGCGGTGAAGGAAGCGGCGAAGAATCTGGTGCCGGTGAAAGTGGGCACGGGGAGCGGATCAGAGACTCGGATCAGTGAAAATCGCCGCCTCCTGATGAAGGACGGCAGCGAGGTGGACATGCGCCGCGCCTACTCAATGCCGCGCGATGAAGATGTGGCGAGCGTAGGGCCCATCGATCCTCAGATCGGGCTGCTGAAGTTGGATCGTGCAGACGGCACACCTATGGCCGTCGTGTACAACTTCGCCTGTCACCCGATCATGAACCCACCGAGCAAAGGCAACTCGGCCGACTATCCCGGCTTTGCCTCCAAGGTCATCGAAGAAGCTCTCGGCTGCGGTGCTATGGCATTTTTCATCCAAGGCTGTGGCGGCGACATCAATCCTGTGCGCTACAAGGAGGTCACACGCCCGGCAGATGCTGAGCCGCTCGGGACGATGCTGGGGGCAAATGTGCTCGGCTCGGCGCGGAAGATCGAAACGAAGGCGGAAGGCGGACTGAAGGTCAGTCGTGAGGTCATTTCCCTGCCCCGCGCAGCGGATTATGAGAAACGCATCTCCAACATCGAAGCCGAGCAGAAGAAGCTTCTGGCTGCACTGAAGCCGACGAACATCAACTTCAAGGCCTTCCTGCCACTGCTCCTTCAGCATAGGCTTTGGCCCGAGCAACCGTCGCATCATTCGCAGAGCTACCTGCACGATCAGACGCTCGACCGGAAGGGCATCACTCAGCTCGATGCAGACAATCGGGCGCTGGTGGAAAGCTATCTGGGCAACATTCAGATCATGGAGCGACTGACGCGGCTGAATACGAATCTAGCTTTGCTAAAAAGGCATCTCTCCGAGACTCAGGCGGCAGGCAAACCCACGATCGATGTTGAGGTCTGCGGCCTGAGCGTCGGTGACTTCAAGCTGGTCACTTTCCCTGGTGAACTCACGGTGCAGGTCGGGCTGAACATCAAAAAGGCGGCGAAAGACACGAACGCGTATGTCGCAGGCTATACGAACGGCTACATCTACTACACTCCGACGATGCAGCAGCGAAACAACACTGGCTACGCGCAGGAGGACTGCGACACGCTCGTGGCTCCAGAGTGGCAGAGGATCTTTGAAACGAAGGCACTGGAAGTTTTGCAGGCACTCAAATAATCGCACCATGACACCCAGCCTCTTTTCTATCAGCTACGCAGGCTTCTGGGGGCAATCGCCCCTCAGCCTGACGGACTTCATTCACCATGCGGGCAAACTCGGCTATGGCTCGGTGATGATTGCGGGGAAGCGCCCGCATCTATCTCCGCTAGATGCGACGCCTGAATTTATCATGCCGATTCAGGAGGCACTGAACATGGCCAAAGTGAAGTGCGATGTGATCGCCGCATACACGAATCTGGTCCAGCCCACGGGTGTGGGTGGCGAAGTGCCGCATTTGGAGTTTCAGATTGCTTATGTCGAGTCTCTCGCACGAATCGCCGCGCAGCTCGGAGCGAAGGTGGTGCGGATTTTCACAGCTTATGAAATGGAGGGGCAGGATCTCCAGGTGCAATGGACCCGCTGCGTGTCCGCCATCCGTGAAATGTGTGACCGAGCTGTGACTCATGGCGTGACGATCGCGATTCAGAACCACCATGACATCGCTCTGCATACCGGTGCGCTGCTGGAGCTACTGGCGGACATCGACCGCCCAAACTGCAAGCTGGGCTTTGATGCCTGGTCCCCTGCCCTGCGCGGCGAATCACTTTATGAAGCGGCGAAGATGGCAGCACCACATGCCATCATCACGACGAATGCCGATTACATCCGCGTGCCGCGACATCGCTACATGCCCGAGCTGGTAAACTACGAGCGCCAGCCGGTGGATTGGGTGCGAGCAGTGCCGTTCGGGACGGGGTTCATCGACTACGCCGCCTTTTTCCAAGGGCTGAAGGAGGGAGGATTCGACGGCACGGCGGTGTTTGAGATGTGCTCTCCGCTGCGTGGAGGCGGTGGCTTGGAGAATCTGGACGCCTGTGCGACGGCTTATTTGAAGTGGATGCAGAAGCTACCGTGAGACTTGAGCGGTTAATCACTTGAGCCGAGCCGCATTTCCCGGACTATCTGCCCTACTTTTTCCGTCATGCCCTTTCGAACCGCGCTGCTCAATCTGGCGATCACCTTCATGCTCCTGTTGGTGGTGGTGCTGGTGGGGATCGCCATGCGCGGCAGGCAGCCCCAAGCACTACCCGCCGTGAAAATTCCAGTGGCCGGAGTGCCCGGACAGACGACTCCCGATGAAGGTGGCGTGCCGAAACTACCCGTGGATAAATTTCAAATTCTGCCTGCTCCCATCCTCGTGGAGAGCGAGGCGAATGAGGCGGACACCCTGCGTATTCGCTACGGGAATGAGGAGTATGTTTTCGTCCTCTACTTTGTGGATGCTTTGGAGACGACGATGGACCATCCCCAGCGTGTGGCCGAGCAGGGCCGCTGGTTCGGAGGGGTAACTGAAAAAGCGATCATCGAGGTCGGAAAGACCGCCGCCAAGTATGTGACGGATCTGCTCAAGGAGAGGCATTTCAACGTGCTCACGCGCTGGGAGCGTGTGCCGAACACAGTACGCTATTATGCCGTGATCAAGGTCGAACAACCCGAGGGGCCTGTGTATTTGGCGGATCTTCTCGTGAGGCGCGGCTATGCCCGCGTGGGCGGACTGAGGACGGAACTGCCGGATGACCGCCGCGACCAGCCGGCTTACATGGCTGAATTGAAGGCGCTGGATGAGAAGGCTCGGCATACGAAATCCGGTATCTGGTCTATGGCGGCCAGCGTCCCAGGTATTTCCAACACTAAGGGACGCTGACTGGTGGACTCAGTTTTCTGGAGTCGGCCCTGGCGTAAGTTTGCCCTGCTTCAAGCGATTGCGGAGTTTGCCCCAAAAGTCTTCATCTTCGTCTGAAGGGCCACTGGCCGGCAGAGCTGGACGGGTGGCATTGTTTGGCAATGTAGGCACCTGAACGCTCGGACTACCATCATCACTGCGAGCATCAGCTATTGAGCGACCATAAGGTGAAAAGAGCCGAGTAGGGATGGGGTATTTCGTGAAGCTGGTAGGCAGGACGCGATGCTTGTTGATGAAGTCTGTCGGGCTGTAGTAGTTCGTGTTGTCACGAGCGAACTGACTGCGGTTCATGCCAATTCGGAGATTCTTTCTCATCTCAAAGTGGAGATGTACCGCATACATGCCGTTGTTGCTCCCCATGGTGCCGACCAACTGGCCCTTTTCGACGATTTGTCCCACTTTGGCGATACGTTGGTGAAGATGCCCATACTGGCTGTCAACCATGGAGATCTTACCAGTTTCATCACGATAGGCGTGCCGGATAACAATGCAGTTTCCCCAGCCCGCTCCGATGTTTTCTGAGATCACGACGACTCCTCGCGCCGTGGAATAAATAGGAGCGCCAAGATCGCTATCCCCCCCGCCACGACCATTCCAATCCTCACCCAAATGCCCATTCGGCCAGTAGCCGCGGAACTTGTAGTAGCCAACGGCGTTCGGCTTTCCGACCGGGAAATCAAACCCGTCCGCGAGCTGGCAGCGGACGGTTTCTGCCGCATGCAACTGAACCCCCAGAAGGGCAAGAGCAAGGGCCGACAAAACCATGCCAAACCGAAGTGCAAGCGGGTGATGGATCGGTCCGCCAGTCATGGTTAGTGCAGGGCTTGTCAAAAAAGCCCGCCTTTGTTGCAGAGGCGGGTCAACTAAATCACGGATTCTTCGGAGCCGGAACTGCTGGAGCAGCAGGTGCGGGAACAACTGGAGTGACAGCCTTCGGTTCAGCAGGCTCCTTCATAGCCGGGGCTGCCGCAGGCTTGCTTTCGGGCGCTTTCGGGGCCTCAGCCTTGGCTGCATCACCAACCTTAGCAGGCGCTGGAGCTTTAGCAGGAGTTGCAGGAGCAGATTTCACATCGCCAGCCGCAGGTGTGGCAGCAGGAGCTACCGGAGTGATGGGAGCCGCTGGTGCTGCGGGAGGTGGCTCATCGAAGACCTTACTAGCCTGCCCAGCCGTCTGCTTGCGAGTGGTGAGCACCGCGAGTGAGAGCGTCAGGACAAAGAGTGTCACCGCGAGATAAACGGTGCCTCTCTGAAGTACGTTGGTGGTCTGAGCACCGACGAGTTGAGTCATGGCGGCATCACCAAAGGAGGCACCGAGTCCCTCCTGGCGAGGGCGCTGCATGAGAACGAGGAGAATGAGGAGGAGGCAGACGATGACTTCGACCACCGTGAGAATGCCGATCAGGATGTCCATAAGGGGGAGCGAATATGGGGGTCATGCCTCATTTGGCAAGCAGCTTCTCAAGCAGGTTTCAGTTCATTGAGCTGTAGTATTTTCAGTCTTGCCGGTGAGAACGATGTTGAATTTCATCCGCGTCACCGTTTGGGATAGTATCCAATACCATGTCTTACCAAAAACTCGCCGAAGCCCAAGGAATCACGTTCGAACATCAAACGCCGGGCTATCTTAATCTATGCATCCGTTCAGGAAATCAATTGATCACCTCCGGTCACGTCAGCGATCTCAAAGGCAAACTCGGATCTGGGCTGACTGTTGAGGAAGGCTACCAAGCTGCTCGAAACTGCGCCGAGAAGGTCCTGAGGTCGGTCTGGAACACTTACGGCACGCTCGACGGCCTACGAGTACTCAAAGTGCTAGGCTGTGTGAATTCGACCCTTGAGTTCACTGATCAACATCTCGTCATCAATGGTTGTTCGGATTTGCTGCATACCATTTTCGGCAAAGACGGCGACGGCTATCATGCTCGAAGCGCTCTGGGATTTGCCCAACTGCCCACAGGTGCCGCAGTCGAAGTAGAGGCGATTTTTGAAATCGTGGGCTGAGCAACCCGCAGGTCAACATTTTCAGCGCCGGGCCGTCCCGGCGCTCATTTTGTTGCCGTCAGATGGAGACCTCGGCCTCTTCATCAAACGCATCCACAATCGGTTTTAGAATCATGCCCGCAGCGACGGTGTTGTTGGTCTGCTCATCGACAAGCACAAAACTACCCGTGGTGCGATTCTCAGCATAAGCATCAAAGAAAACCGGGGCTGACGTTCGGATGCGAATGCACCCAATATCATTGAGAGCAAACTCCTGGCTTTCCTGTGACTTCTCAAGGGTACTAATGTTCACCTTGTAGAGCACCTCAGTGACGACGGCGCGGACTTCGTTGGTCGTATGACGCAGATGGAAACGCCCACGAGACTTCAGGGTCTTTTTGTCTGCAAACCAGCAGATCATGGCATCGAACTCATGCCCAACATGCACAGGCTCAGCAACCTTCACGATCATGCCGCCTCGGCTGGTGTCGATCTCATCGGCGACGGTAATGCTATAGCTGAGTTGTGGAACAGCCTCCTCTTCAGCGCCTGCGAAGGTATGAATGCCAGTGATGCGCGATTTCATTCCTGATGGAAGCACGAGAATCTCATCATTGAGGCGGAAAGTGCCGCTTGCCATACGTCCAGCAAAGCCGCGGTAATCATGGAGATTGCCGAGCTTCGGGTCGTCCTTGTCCGAGATGGGACGGATCACCCACTGCACCGGGAAGCGTGCTTTGTCAGTAGCGGCTTCAGCTTGGACCTGCACGGTTTCGAGGTGCTCAAGGAGACTCGGCCCCTGATACCATGGGGTGTACTCTGAGCGATCAACGACGTTGTCACCATTGAGGGCACTCATCGGGATTGGACAAATGTTCGGCGTGTATTCCAAACCTGAAGCGAAGTCCATGTAGTCGGCTAGAATTTTGTCATAAACAGCCTGATCGAAGTCCACAAGGTCCATTTTATTGATGGCGAGAACTACCTGATTGATGCGCAGCAGGCTCGCCAAGAAAGTGTGGCGCATGGTTTGCTCAATGACACCGAGACGTGCATCAATGAGGATGATGGCGAGGTCGGCCGTAGAGGCGCCTGTGACCATGTTGCGCGTGTATTGGATATGCCCCGGCGTATCGGCAATGATGAATTTGCGCTTCGGCGTGGCGAAGTAGCGGTAGGCGACATCGATGGTGATGCCCTGCTCGCGCTCGGCGCGGAGGCCGTCGGTCAGGAGCGCGAGGTTCACATGCGCATCGCCACGGCGCTTTGAGGACTCCTCGACAGCGAGCAACTGGTCTTCGAAGATCGACTTTGAGTCGTAGAGAAGACGACCGATGAGGGTGCTTTTGCCATCATCTACACTGCCAGCGGTGGTGAAGCGGAGAAGACTTGATTCGGAAGGATTGACGAGGACGTCCATAAGTATCTTAAAGTGTGTGGTTTTGCGTTGGCTTCTCGGTTATTGTCAGAAGTATCCTTCCTTCTTGCGGTCTTCCATGGCCGTTTCGCTGCGCTTGTCATCGGCGCGAGTTCCGCGCTCGGTTTGGCGCGCAGCGGCAACTTCAGCCACGACTTCGTCGATGGTGGATGCAGAACTTTCGACTGCGCCCGTACAAGTGGCATCGCCGACCGTGCGGAACCGGATGAGCCGCTCTTCCACTTTTGATTTTTCTTCTTCGAGGATCGGAATGATGCCGGTGCTGGCATCCAGGAGCTGTCCGTGACGTTCGAAGACGAAGCGTTTGTGGGCGAAATACAGGCTGGGGAGAGGGATGTTTTCTTGGCGAATGTATTGCCAGACGTCCATCTCGGTCCAATTGCTCAGCGGAAAGACACGGAAGTGCTCCCCGAAGTGTTTGCGACCATTGAAGATATTCCAGAGCTCGGGTCGTTGGTTTTTGGGGTCCCACTGACCGAACTCGTCGCGATGACTAAAGAAGCGTTCTTTGGCACGTGCCTTTTCTTCATCACGACGACCGCCCCCAAGGCAGGCATCGAACTGATGCTCCTCAATGCTATCTAGTAGAGTGACCGTTTGCAGCTTGTTTCGGCTCGCATAGGCTCCTTTTTCTTCCTGCACACGGCCTTCATCAATGCTTTTCTGCACGCTGCCGACAACGAGTTGAGCTCCAATTTCGTTCACGAACCAGTCGCGATAGGTCATCGCCTCCGGGAAATTATGCCCCGTGTCCACATGCAGGAGCTTGAACGGCATGCGGGCCGGGTAAAATGCCTTCCGAGCGAGCCAGGCCATCACGATGGAATCCTTGCCGCCGGAGAAGAGGAGGGCTGGTTTTTGGAATTGAGCGGCGGTTTCACGGAGTATGAAAATCGCCTCGCTTTCAAGAAACTGGAGGTGGGTAATGGCGGTCATTCGGCTGGCATTTGTTTGAGATGTCTTAGTTTGAATGTGTGACGAGCTTTGCATGCAGCCCACACTCGTGTTTTTCGTCCCCTTTAGCGGGGTCGTAATACGTGCGCTCGTTTGGCAAAGAATGCTCAGCCAGATAGGCTTCCAATTCGACGGCTGTCCAGTCTAGGATTGGGTTCACTTTGAGGCAGTTAAACTTCGCGTCCCACATCACCTTTTGAAGGGTTGCTGCCCGTTGTGGATTCTGTTCTTTGCGTAGCGCAGTGATCCATACCCGTGGAGCAAGTTCACTCATCCCACGCTCGAAAGGTTCAAGCTTCATAATGCGGCTGAATGACTCTACTCGCTCTACCTCATCCGGCATAGGCAGGTCACCACCATTTAGAGCAAGCCAGTGAGCGCTGGTCATGCGTGGTAAATAGGGATTCAGGTTCACTTTCAACTTCTTCCGAACAGCCTCAGCGAAGCGGTAAGTTTCGGGTATGTTAGCACCGTGATCGACCCAAAGCACCGGAATGTCAGGTTTAGCCTTAATTGCCAGGTGGAGAATGACTGCCTCGTAGGGGCGAAAATTCGTTGTCACGATTGCTTCACCCTGCTGACATGCCCACTCGATAGTCTCAAGTGGACTTGCATTCTGAAGAATTTTATTGGCTGAATCAATATCGCAAGAATTCATGGGTGTGATATTTGTCCTTATTCTCTATCTGTAAAGTCGGTATTTAGCATTTGAAAGAAAAA
>NZ_JBILYB010000284.1:0-3559 GCF_044378005.1 Prosthecobacter sp. | reverse complement strand
GCCGCCATCTCGACAGCGGATCATAAACTTGACCTCAGCCGCCAGCTTCTGATCGGCGCGACGTATGTGTTCGAGGTCAGCGCCGTGGACGCGGAGGGACGTGTGTCCGGCCCAGCCCGAAGTGCTGAGTTTTTGAATCGCTGAATGTTATGCGCTGCCTCCTGCCATGCCTGATGTGGATCGTCCTTCCTGCGATGGGCGCGGAGGAGCTTTGGTCGCTCGTTCCGCCGAAAAAGGCCGCTTTGCCTGTGGTGAAGGCGAAGGACTGGCCGCTGCGGGAGCTGGATCACTTTGTCCTCGCGAAGATGGAGGAGCAGAAGCTCTCACCAAATCCTGATGCGGACACAGGCAGCCTCGTGAGGCGGCTCTCGTTTGATCTGACCGGTCTGCCGCCTGCGGAGGTGCCCAGCGAGGCTGACTTGCCGCAAAACGTGGACGCTCTTTTGAAGAGCCCGCACTTTGGCGAACGCTGGGGGCGTCACTGGCTGGACTTGGCGCGTTACGCCGACAGCAACGGCCGCGATCGCAATGTGATCTTTTACCATGCGTGGCGTTACCGCGATTACGTCATCGCTTCATTCAACGTCGACAAACCCTACGACGAGTTCATCCGCGAGCAGATTGCCGGAGACTTGATGCCCGCTAAGAATCTGGCGCGGCGAGATGAGTTGCTCACGGCCACGGGTTTCCTCGCGCTGGGCGCGAAGGCGCTGGAGGAGCAGAAGCCGGAGATCTACCGCATGGATGTGATCGATGAGCAGATCGAGACGATCAGCCGCAGCGTGCTCGGACTGTCCGTGGCGTGCGCACGCTGTCATGATCACAAATTTGATCCCATCCCAACGGCGGACTACTACGCGCTGGCGGGCATCCTGCGCAGCACGCAGCCGCTCCACGGTTACGGCCCGCGCGGCATCAAGGCCACCGCGTTTCATCACACGGAGTGGCATGCGCTCGGCGCGGATGCGGAGAAGCTCGCACCGGCGGCGCTCACCTACTTCAAAAAGCTGGATGCGGACATGCTGGCGATGCATGAAGCTCGTTCGGCACGCTACGGCGTCTCGAAACGCATCCCCGAGAAAAAGCGGGTGCTAGCAACACTCGCGGGTGCGGAGAAGGAAAAACTCGCCGTCGAGATTGCTGAGATGGAGGCCAAGGTGGCGGATTGGAATGTCAAAGTGGCCGCTCTGGAAAAAAGCGTGGAGGAGCTGAAGGAAGCCGCGCCGCCTCAACCCGCGTGGGCCATGGGTGCTCGTGATCGCGACAAACCGGAGGACAGCCGCATACACATCCGCGGCGAGACGACGAACCTCGGCGACAAGGTGCCGCGCGGTTTTCTGCGTATCATTTCGATCAAGGATGTGCCAGCGCCTTCGCCGAAGCAAAGCGGGCGTCTCGAACTCGCCCAGTGGCTCACACATCGTGACAATCCGCTCACAGCCCGCGTGATGGTGAATCGCGTGTGGCAGAAGCTTTTTGGCCGCGCACTCGTCACCACGCCGGATGATTTCGGCATCACGGGCGCACTGCCATCGCACCCGGAGCTGCTCGATTTCCTCGCGGTGCGGTTCATGGAGGAAGGCTGGTCGGTGAAGTGGCTCATCCAAGAAATCGTGCTCAGCCGCACCTACCGCCAGTCATCCGCACGCACCCATCATGCCGACCCGGACAATGTGTGGCTCTCTCGAATGACGCCGCGTTTGATCGAGGCCGAGGCGCTGCGCGATGCCGTGCTCGCCGTGAGCGGCCAGCTCGATCCATATCCGCCGCAGAAACCCTTTCTGGATCGCTACCATCCGCAGCGGGACGCCGAGCTTTTCACCTTCAAGCCCTTCATGACCACGGCAGACATCGTGGATGAGCATCGCAGCGTCTATCTGCCCGTCGTGCGCGGCACGCTGCCGGAAATCTTCACCCTCTTCAATTTCGCACCGCCAGAGCGACCGGTGGCGCAGCGTGAGGAGAGCACCCTGCCCGCACAAGCACTACATCTCATGAACAACCCGTGGATGATCGAGCAGGCGGGGCATCTCGCACGCCGTGTGACCACAGGCGGCACGGATGTGCCCTCGCGACTCACGCGTTTGTATGAGCTGGCCTTTGCCCGAAAGCCCACCGAGATCGAAATGCGCCGCGCCTCCGCATTTCTCGGTCAAAACGCCTCCGAAGAACGCTGGACCAGCCTTTGCCAGACCGTGCTGGCCTCGGCGGAGTTTCGTGTGTTGCGCTGAACTCAACCCTTATGAGCCCCATGATCTCACGCCGACAAATGCTCCGCCATACCAGCGCTGGATTCGGTGCCCTGGCCTTTTCGGGTCTTGCGCATGCGCAGGGGCCGCATTTCCCCGCAAAGGCGAAGCGCGTCATCTTCCTCTGCATGCGCGGCGGGCCATCGCAGATGGAGACATTTGATCCGAAGCCGGAACTCACGAAACGCACCGGCCAGCCGGGACGACGAGCCAACGTGAAGCTGCTCGGCTCGAAGTGGAATTTCGCCAAACACGGCCAGAGCGGCATCGACGTGGTGGAACTGATGCCGGAGATCGCGAAGCATGCGGACAAGCTCTGCCTGCTGCGTGGCATGACGACGGATAACGAAAACCATCCGCAGGCGCTGGAGCAGCTCCACACGGGCAGTTTTCAGTTTGTGCGGCCCTCCATGGGCGCGTGGGCTGTGCATGGGCTCGGCACGGAGAATGCCGATCTGCCGGGCTTCATCTCGATAAATCCGCTCACAGCGCTCGGCGGCCTGCGCTACTACTCCAGCTCGTTTTTGCCCGCCGCATGCTCCGCCACACTGCTGGGCGATGCGAATCGGCCAGGCGCGAAGCTCACGCTCGGCGACATCACGAATCCACGCCTGCAAAACTCCGCGCAGCGCGAGCAACTCGACCTCCTCCAGGCGATGAATCGTGACTTGCTCGCCCAAACCGCCGATCCGCGTGTGGAAGGCATCATTCAGAGCTACGAACTGGCCTTCCGAATGCAGGGCGAGCTGCCGCGCGTGATGGATCTCAGCGGCGAGAGCCAAGAAACGCTCAAGCTCTACGGCGCGGACAAATCGCCCACAGAGACCTTTGGCAGGCAGTGCCTGCTCGCGCGACGCTTTGCCGAGGCAGGCGTGCGCTTCATCGAGATCAGCCACCTCGAGTGGGATCTGCATGGCTCACTTTACAGCGGCATGATCCGCAATTGCGCCCAGATCGACAAACCCATCGCCGGGTTGCTTCAAGACCTCGATCAGCGTGGTCTGCTTGACGATACGCTCGTGCTTTGGGGTGGCGAATTTGGCCGCACACCGGATGACGCCAGCCAGGACGGGCGCGGGCATAACAACAAGGGCTACACCATGTGGATGGCTGGCGGCGGTGTGAAAGCCGGCCACATCCACGGCGTAACGGACGAGCTCGGCTACGAAGCCGTCGATGGCAAAGTCCACATCCACGACCTGCACGCCACGATGCTGCATTTGCTCGGCCTCGATCACGAACGCCTCACCTTCCGCCACGGCGGCCGTGATTTCCGGCTCACTGACGTGAAGGGGAAAGTGGTGAAGGAG
>NZ_JBILYB010000140.1:0-15541 GCF_044378005.1 Prosthecobacter sp. | reverse complement strand
CTGCGCACACGACCGCGTGCGTCCCGTTTCAAAATCGTGATTTGGTTGTCCATAACGTGGGACATCCCTGACTCCCCACGCGCCCCGTTCCAACCGCGTTCCTATGGGCGTTACGGTGACGCTTACGAAGGGTTTGCACCAAAACCGGAAGGGTTTCGTCCATCCGATGAAGGGTTTGCACCAAAAGCGGAAGGGTTTTGTCCATCCGATGAAGGGTTTGCACCAAAAGCGGAAGGGGTTCGTCCATCCGATGAAGGGTTTGCACCAAAAGCGGAAGGGTTTTGTCCATCCGGTGAAGGGTTTGGTCCCTCCAAACCTTCCACTACTCGCGACTCTGAACCGAGAACGGCGAACCTCGAACCGGTCCTACCGAACCGGCCCCAGGCTCTGCAAATACGCCATGAGATGCACCACGTTCTCTTCGCCGAGGGCGGTAATCTGGCCTTCGGGCATTAGGGACATGGAGAGCTGCTGCTGCTCGGTGATTTGGGATTTCTCGATGGTGAGCTTTTCTGCCGGGGTCTGGATGGTGAGGGAGCGCTCGGTCTGGGCGGGGATGACGCCGGTGAGGGTGCGGCCGTCCTTGAGCTTGAAGACGCTCATGCGGTAGTCGGCGGGGACGATGGCGCTGGGGTCGATGATGTTTTCGAGCAGGTAGGTGAGCTTGTGGCGATCTCCGCCGGTGAGGTCGGGGCCGATCATGCCGCCTTCGCCGTAGAGCTTGTGACAAGCGGCGCAGACGGAGGTGAAGAGCACTTTGCCCTTCGCGGCTTCGCCTTTGGAAAGGCGCTCGGGGGTGAGCTTCTTGGTCCAGTCGGCGAGTTCGGCTTTTTTGGCTTCGGGCGTGTCGCGTAGCTCGCCCCAGACGGCGGTGAGTTTGGTGGTGAGGTCGGCGTCGTTCAGGCTGCGGATGGCGCGGGCCTGATACGGGGTGATGACGGCGACGGGGACTTGGCCGGACTTCACGGCATCGAGCAAGGCCTGGGCATAAGCGGGGCGGGTGACGAGCGTGGCGACGGTGGCTGCCTGCTGCTCCTCACTGCGCTGCGGCCAGGGGCTGAGCAGGGCTTTCGGGATGTTCGGGTCATCGTAAGCGGCGAGCGCACTGCGAGCGGCGGTGCCGAGCACTTTGTCATTGATCAAACCGCGCACGATGGGCAGCAACTCGGGCTTGGCGCTGCGGGTGAGGCCGGTGAAGGCGTTGCGCCGAGCGTTGGCATCGCCCTCGGTGTTTTTGACGATGGCGATGAGTTCGTCCGTGGCGCGTCCGCTGCCGAAGACGAGGGAGAGGGTTTGAATGTTCGTAGTTCGGGCTTTAGCCCGCTCTGGGTTCTGGGCATCCTCGACCTCCGAAGAACGGGCTGAAGCCCGAACTACGAACTCATCCCAGCCCTTCGGCTTTTTCGCGGTGCTGAAGCCGTCCAAACCAGCGGCCATGCCGGCGAGGATGTCTTCGCGGACAGCAGCTTCCTTCGTCATCAAGGCCACGAGCGCATCGACGGCGGCGGGCTGCTTCTCGATGTCCTCGGCGATGCGACGGGCGACGAGTCGGCGCACGGTGGGGATCTTCGCGCTGGCGATGAACTCCACGCCCTTCATCGGGTCCGCCGCGACGGCGGGCTCGATGCCATACCAGATCATGAGCGGCTGCTGCCGGTCATTCGCGTCTTCCTCATGCTGCGCCAACGCCGTGGCGATGGGCCAGCGGGCGTCGAGCGGGAGCCGCTGCAAAGCGGAGGCTGCATAGGTTCGCGCTAATCCATGCTCCGATGCTGCACATTTTTCTGCCCATTCCAACGCTTTGGAAGTTTCGACGTTTGAAGCAGGCTTCTCAAAGACGTGCTCCTTTAATGAGTGAACCAAGTGCTGCTCACTTTTGGAAAAATCGGCACCCATGTAATCATCGGATTTTGTCTTCCAACCCATTTCATAGGCACGCTGAATACTCTGCCTCGACCAGTAGTTAACCGAACGATTGCGGAGTTTGGCTACATCGGCTTCCGCCATGTTATTGATGTTGAAGTTGGTGTCAGGGAACAGCCCTTTTTCCCCATACACGATCTTGTAAATGCGCCCGCTGGTCCGGTGCACGCCGTCGTTGTCGTGGCATTCGCCGGTGTCGGACCAGTCGGCGACGAAGACGTTGCCGTCGGGGCCGGTGAGGAGGTCGATGCCGCGGAACCATTTGTCTTTGGCCTTCATGAAGTCGGGCGCGTGCTTGCCGGTGTAGCCGCAGCCTTCGCGGACGAGCTTGTCCATGTTGATGCGGTTGCCGTGCAAGTTGCAGGTGAGCATGGCGCCGTGGTATTCCTTCGGCCAGGTGCCGCCCTGATAGATCAACATGCCGACGTGGGCATGACCGCCGCCGAGTTCGAGGGTTTTGTTGCTGATGCCCGTGCGGATGTCGCTCCATTTTTCGGAGCCGGTGTCCCAATGGAAGTGGTCGGCGGTCTGCTCGATGACCTCATACACATAGGGGTTCAGATGGGTGCCGAACATGCGGCGGTAATACGCGCCTGGGATGACGTGCCAGAGGTGGCCGATGACGGTGTTGATCATGAACAGCTCGCCCTCTGCATTCCAATCATGTCCCCAGGAGTTCGTGCCGCCATGGGCGACGGCTTCCAGCACCTTGCGCGTGGGGTGGAAGCGCCAGATGGCGCAGTTGAACTTCACCCGTTTGTCCGCAGGCGTGCCGGGAGCGCCGACGGCGGAAGTATCGGTGATGCCGTGGCGGCCATAGAGCCAGCCATCGGGGCCCCAGCGCAGGCCGTTGACGATGTTGTGGCCGATGGTCTTGGTGTTGAAGCCATCGAGCAGCACTTCGGGCTCGCCATCGGGCAGGTCGTCGCCGTTTTTATCGGCGATGAAGCTGAGGGTGCCGTTGTTTAAAATCCACGCGCCGCCGTAACCGATCTCGACACTGGTGAGGTAGCTGCCCTGATCCCAGAAGACCTTGCGCCCGTCGTGCTTCCCATCGCCATCCTTGTCCTCCAGGATGATGATCCGATCCCGCAGCTTCGTGTCCCAGCGCGCGGGGTTTTCCGCATAGGTGTAGTTTTCCGCCACCCAGAGCCGCCCCTTCGCATCCCAAGCCATGGCGATGGGCTGCTGCACATCCGGCTCCGCTGCGAAGACCTGGCATTTGAACCCCGGCGGCAGCTCCATCGTCCGCGCGACCTCCTCAGCAGGCATGGGGGAGCCTTTTTCGGAATTGAAGGGCGCGGGGAAGTCCGCAGCGAAGAGGCTGGCGGTGAGGAGCGGAAGGGCGGCGAGAGGGCGGAGCATGGGAATGACGAATGACTAAATCCGAATGACGAAACACAAACGCTGGCTGGAAGGCAAGACTTCGGACTTCGTGCTTTAGATTTATTTCGTCATTCGGGCTTCGGGATTCGTCATTTCTGCTCTCACCTTCTTCGGCAATGAGGCGACGACGAGATCATACGAGTGCTGGATGAGTTCCACGATGAGCTTGTTTGGCAGCCGCCCGCCCAAAGTCAGCGTGTTCCAGTGGCGTTTGTTCATGTGGTAGCCGGGCTGGATGTCTTCGTAGCGATCCCGCAGGTCGATGGCGCGGTCGGGGTCACATTTCAAATTGGCGGTGGGCGGGTGCTCGTCCGGCACGGTGAGCGCGAACATCTTGCCGCCGACTTTGTAAACGAGCACGTCAGGGCCGAAGGGCACGGTTTCCTCGACATGAGGCAGGGAGAGACAGTGGGCGCAGAAGTCGGCGAGGCTCATGGGGCAGGCTGGCAAAATGGCAACTCGTGCTCAAGCGCAAAGATCGGCCAACAGCGGCTCCACGCGCTCTTGAATGAGCGTGACAAGCTCGGGGGCCATGAACTCGTAGTCGTCCGGGATGTCGAGCACCTCCAGATTCAGGTCATGGAAGAGGTCGGGAAACTGTTCGCGCAGCCGCTGCTTGTGCTCGCGTTCCATCACGAGCACGAGATCGGCCCAGAGCAGAAGCTTTTCCGTGACACGCCGTCGTGCTGAAGCACTGACTCCAGCACTGCGCACCTCCACACGCGCATCATTCTGATACACCGCCTCCGCCGTCGGGCTACGCCATTGATTGCGGGAGCAGAGGAAGAGGAGGTGGGTCATCTGATGCATTCTTGCAGCCATTCATGTGGTTAGGAAACGAGATGAAGCCCGAACCACCAACGAAACGCGGAATTCACTCCGCAACAGCCACTGGAGAGGCAGACCTGACTACTTCCGCGCCTTGGTGGCGATGGCTTTGTAGTAGCTCTCGATGGCGGCGCGGTATTCGGGGGCTGCTTCGGTGCGGGTGGCTTCGGTGAGGTCTTCGGCCATCTTGCTGGGGAGGTGGCCCCAGTCGCCTTTGACGAGGATCATCTCGGTGCCGAGCACGCCGTCTTTCAGCATGGCCTGGAGGTCGCCACCTTCTTTGCTCTGGGTGGTGGACTGGGATTGCTGCTGCTGGCCGGGCTGCTGACCCTGCGCCATCTGCGGCTGACCTGGCTGCTGGGAACCGGGGGTCTGGCCTTGATTGCGCTGATCCGCCATCTGCTGCTGCTGACTCTGCTGGGCCTGGGAAAGGCTCTGCTTTGCAGACTGCTGCTGACCGGGCTGTTGTCCCTGGCCCTGCTGTTGCTGCTGACCGTTTGGCTGGGGCTGGCCGTTCTGGGCCTGCATGGGATGAAGCTGCGCATCAAGCTGATCCAACGCCTGAGCTAGGAAGGCGGCCTGCACTGCCTCCAGCGGGTGCGCGGTCATGGCGGGCGGTGTGGCGGCGGCGGTGGCTTCGGCGGCCTTGGCTGCCTGTGCGGCTGGGGCGAGTGACTCGGCACCGACGGGCTTCGGCGCGGGTGGTGCAGGCTGGCCAGGAGCGGAGGGAGTGGAGCGCGCGGCGGAGGCCTGGGCCTGGAGCTGCTGGGCGGCCTTCGAAGTTTGTTGGGCGGCGTCATCCTGGCCGAGGCGCTGCTGATGGCGGGCCACGCGGTTCAAATCATTGGCGGCCTGCTCGGTGGCGAGCCCCATGTTCACCGGCTGCTGCGCTTCGGAGGCGACGGCTTGTTCGCTGGCCTGCGCGGTTTGTTTGCCCAGCTCGGCGAGCGCCTTCTGCATGGCGGCATTCTTTGGCAATTCCTTTTCAAGTTCAGCGAGCACCTTGCCGGGATCTTGCTGTGCATCCTGCGCCATCTGGGCGAGCGCCTGGGCACGGGCATAGGCTTCATCGAGCGGTTCTTTGACGCCGAGGTCCTGCTCCATCTTGCCCGCATCGGCGAGTTCCTGAGCGCTGAGTTCCTGACCGGATTCAGCCTTCGCCATGTTTTGCGCAAGCTGGTCGAGCGCTTGAGCCGCTTGTTGTTGGGCCTGGGCGGCTTGATTGAGAGCCTGGGCCTGCGGCTGGCTTTGCTGGGCTTGTGCTGCCTGCTTCAAATTCTGCGCCACCTGCGGCTGGCTCTGCTGCATCTGCGCGAGCGCGGCATCGGCGGTGCGGGACATCTGACGCTGCGTTTGATTCTGAAGATCGGCGGCATTGGCCTCCTGGCGGAGCGCGGCTTGGAGTGACTCCATCTTCTCGGCGTTCTCAGCGGCTTCGCCTTCGAGACCGGCAGCCTTTTCAGCCACTTCGGCGACGGGTTTCTGCGCCTGGGCTTCGGCGGCGGCGGCCTGGGTGTCCTTCTGCGTTTCCTTCAAATCCTGCGCCACGGCTTTCATCATGTCGCTAACCTTCGGCGTAAGCTGCGCGAGCGTCTCGCGTGCCGCCTCGGTCTGTGCGGCGAGCTGCTGGGCGATCTCGCTGGCCTGCTGGCGTGCCTGATCCGCAGCCTGCTGCGCGGGCTGGGTATTCAAAGGCTGGCTCGGTGGCTGAATCGCGGCCTGCTTGGCGAGGTTCTGGAGCTGCTCGGCGGCATTGCGGGACTGATCGGCGGCCTGCTGGGCTTTTTGCGCGAGCTGCTGAGCGGCCTGAGGATCAGGCTGCTTCATTTTGCGCAGCGCGTCAGGCAGTTGCTTCAGGGCTTCGGCTGCGGCGCGGGCATCTTGAGCGGCGGGGCTGTCGGCAGGTTTGTCCGAGTTAAAGGCGGCCTCTTCGCTGGCCTTCATGGCAGTTTGCGCGAGGGCGTCGGCTTCGAGGGCGCGGACGGCGTCGCGGAGCTGCTCGGCTTTTTGTTGGGCTTGAACAAGGGCTTCAGGCTGGTTGGCGGCAGGTTGTTCTGCATCGCGGGCGAGTTTGTCGGCAGCGCGGCTGGCGCGGTTGGTGTCGAGCGCAGACTCATCATTGGTGAGGGAGTTTTGCTCACGCAGGGCGGCTTGTTCTTCGAGCTGCTTGGCAGCGGTGGCGAGCTCCTTGGCGGCCTTTTCCTGGGCGGTGTCACCATTTCGATCTTCGCGTGGCTTTTGCTGCGGCTTCTTTGCCTCGGCGGCGGCTTGAGCCAGGGCATCACGGGCTTCATTCAGCGCAAGGATGGCTGGGTTTTCCTGACGGGCGATCTGCTCGCGGAGCTGCTGGGCACGGGTCGCGGCCTGCTCAGCCATGGCGCGTGCGGCATCGGCGGTGCGGGAGAGGCGCTGGCGGAGATTGTCGGCAGCACCATAGAGATGCTCGGGGCTTTTGGCCTGATCGGGTTTGTCGAGACTGGCTTCGAGGTCGGCACCGGCTTCTGTGAGCTGCTTTTGGAATTCCTTGAGCTGGTTCTGCTGACCACCATCGACGAGCGACTTCAGCTCTTCCATCTGATCGCGCAGAGGCTCGCTGGCGGCGAGGGCTCCGCGCTGCTGCTCCTGCCACTTCGGGCGCTGGTTGGCATCGCGATTCGCGGGCAATGATTGTTCGGTGAGGAGCGCTTCCTGTCGCGCAAGCTGCTGCGCCTGCTGGGACACGAGGCGGGCATTGTCCTCCGCAGCAAAGGCGCGCGCGGCACTGGCGATGCTAGCGATGTCGGCCTGTGCTTCGCTGGCATCGCGGCGGATGAGATCGGGCTGCTCGATGTCCGCTGTCATGGCCTTCTGCATTTTCTTCAAAGCATCCGTGCGCATGTGGGCCAGACGCTCGCCGAGAAGCTGAACTTCCGAGGCATCGAGATGCGTCGGTGCCTGGCGGGCGGACTCTTGCAGCTCTTTCCAGAGGTCATCGGTCTTGGCGGTGACTTTTTCCAGCTCGGTCTGAGCACGGGCGAGGGCATCCTGGGCATCGCGTGCTGCTTCGGGATTCTTGTCGGCCTGCTTCTCGGTCTTGCGGACTTGCTCCAGGGATTTGCGCAGTTCGCCGGCATCCTCGGCGAGTGTCTCTGCCTGCTGGGCAAAACGCCGTGTCTGAGCCGCCCACTGGCGCTGCTGCGGACTGACGATCTGCTCCAGGATCACGACACGAACAGTCGGCGACTCGGTGACCTGCCCTTTTAAGTCCGTGGCTTTCAGCTTCAGAACGATGCTGTCGCCGACCTTCAATTGCAGCGACGAAAGCGGCATCAAGGTCTGCACCTTCGATTCCTTGCCCGTCTTGCCGGAGAGCTCTTTTTCAATCCAGGCTCCCGCATTGATCTGATGAGCGAGCTTCACACTGGCGAGGCCCACATCATCACTGGCGGCACCACTGAGGCGCACGGACTCGTCTGGCATCATCTCCAACTGTTCAGCAGGCTCGAAGATCTGCACAAAGGGAGGCAGGTCGGGAATCGCGGTGATGCTCCAGGGCGATGACTCATCATTGGTAAACTCAGTTTCCTCAGCGGTGAGCACCAACTGCCAGGACTCCGTCTCCGTTTTCACGATGAACTCCGTCTTCACGACACCGTCGGTGATGCTCTGTGCCGCGATGGCCGGCGGATGATCAGCATGGTCAGGATTGATGAGGAGGTCGGCTTTCGAGATGGGCTGGTTGGCTTTCAGCGCGAGCCTCAAGGTGCTGCCTTCGAGCGCTTCGACGTCACCATGCTCTTCGGAAAGTTTGATCTCTGGCAAGCCAGTGTAGGCAGGCGGAACGATGGTCTTGGCAAACTCGATGACTCGTGGACGTGGACGTGCGCTGAGCGTGTGCCAGGAGCTGACGGCATCGGAGGCGAGGATGCGATAACGCACATCGCTCTGGCCGATGCTGACGAGTCCCTGATACATGGTACCGGCTCCGCGTGTCATGTCCTGCAGGCGCGCTTTGGCATCTCCTGATGCCATCTCGATCTGCACGCGTTCCGGCACAGGCCCGATGATCTCCGCAAAGATCTCCAAGTCGGAAGCGATGGGCACCAACATGTCCGCCGGATCAGGTGTGACGACTCGGATCTGCACACTCGACGGGCGGGCGAAGTTCGCGAAGGGGATGGCTGCACGAGCCAGGAAGCCAGGCAGATGAAGCGTGGAGATGAAGCACAGGAAAAGGACTCCAACGAAGGCCCCTGCCGCACCCATGATCCAAGGTTTTAGCGAGTGAAATGGCAGCGCGTCATCGAGCGAGACCTTTTGCACCTGTGTGGCGACATCGTCCTGCAACTGCGCACGAAACTCGGCGGATTCATCGCCGTGGCCTTCGGAGAGTTCGACAGCAGCGACGAGGCGCTCGCGGAGTTGAGGAGCAGCAGTTTCCAGCAAATGCGCCGCGCCAGGAAGCTCGTTGGCTTCTGCGATGAAACGCCATGCCACACGCCAGGCAAAGAAGGCTGCTCCTGCATAAACAGCCAGCGTGAACCAGGATCGAATGCTCTCTGGCATGAGCCGTACACGATCCAGCAATGCAATGACGAGCAAAGCTGCAAGCGCGACGACGAACGCGGCGAGTCCCGAGCGATACTGGAGCAACTTTTGCCGACGCTGACGGAAAGCTTGCAGAGCTGAAAGCGTGGCGGGACGGAGAGAAACGTTCATGAGGGAGAGTGAAGCGCAGACAACGTGCCGGTGACAGGTGATCTTGTGATTTGAGACCTGATTTGAAGACTCAATCATCATCTTCATTGAGGTGAACAAAGTGCTTGCGCCATGAAGGCAAGCATCTATGATCCGCGCCCGTTTCCGAACGGGACTCAACGTTCCTGAGTAGCTCAGCGGTAGAGCGGGTGGCTGTTAACCACTAGGTCGTAGGTTCGATCCCTACCTCAGGAGCCATTAACATACCGGCAGTGTAGCTCAGCGGTAGAGCAGAGGACTCATAAGCCTTTGGTCGGCGGTTCAAATCCGCCCTCTGCCACCACCACCAAGCGCCAAAAAGGTGTCAATCATGGATCGGGGTGGCCCCTTCACTTCACCGCTTCATAGAGTGAGGCAATGCCGAAAGTCAGGCGATGAGTCTTCACTGATTTGAAGCCACAGGACAACATAAGAGACTCCATCTCTTTGCCCGAAGGGAAGCGCTCAATCGAGCCGCACAGATACACATAAGCCTCGCGCTGGCCGGTGATCCAACCCGCAATACGAGGCATGACGTGCTTCAGATAAAAGAGATACGCCGGACGAATCAATGGCAGTGTGGGCAAGGAAAAGTCGAGCACGTAAAGCGCTCCTTGAGATGTCAGGACGCGATTCATTTCCTTCAATGCCTCGGGCCAGGAAGCCATGTTGCGCAAACCGAAAGCCACCGTCAGCACCTCGAAACTCGCGTTTTGAAATGGAAGGTTCATCCCATCAGCAGCCACAAGCGACTGGATGCTCCGACGTTGTGCCTCACGCATCATGGGCACCGAGAAATCAGCACCGAGCACCCTGGCCTGCGGGCAGGCTTTTTGGACCGTATCTGCCAGATCACCGCTGCCGGTGGCGAGATCCAGAATAAGTGCAGGGTTCCTAGCGGCGACGAGACTCGCGGTCTTGCGCCGCCAGAGGACATCGATCCCCAAACTGAGGACATGATTCGCCAGGACGTAACGGCGGGCGATGCCCGCAAAGGCTTGTTTGACAAATCCGGCGTCTTGCATGGGCAGTGACATCCCCGTTGAAGGGATGGTGCGCTTGAGAGGACTCGAACCTCCACGATGTTACTCACTAGAACCTGAATCTAGCGCGTCTACCAATTCCGCCACAAGCGCATGAAATCTAACGGGGGCGGACAGTTGACCAAGTCGCTGACATCTCAACCGAAAAAACGAAATAGTTGAGACATGGCTCGGCAGAAGATTTCAGCAATCATCGAATACATGCCCAAGCTCTGAGGTCTGAAAGCCCCCCTCATCTCGCGCCAAGAAACGACTTGAATGGCATCGAAAGTTAAGAATCCTTAAACACATGAACAGCACCCTTCTTCCGCGCAGCATGGCAACCTTGCTTTGCCTCATCTCCTGCACGGCGGTCAGCCTAGCCCAGAACTATGGCTACCCGCAGCAGATTTCACCACCGCCCCAGTATCGTCAGGCACCTCAGAGCTACCCACAGCAGGGTTACCCCCAACAAGGCTACTCCCAGCCCGGCCAGACCCAGTATGTCAGCCCCATGCAATTCCTGCCCACCTTTGGGCGGAAGTTTGGGGACATGTTCCGCCGTGTTTTTTACGGTGATGCCCCGCCTGCTGGCTACAGCCAGCCAGTGCCGCAGTATCAACAACCTCAATACCAGCATCCCCAATATCAACAGCCAACTGGCAGACTCGATCAACCACCATCCGGCTACAATCAGCGCCCCTCTGCTCCGCCTCAATATCAGACACCAACACAGCCGGGATACCCACCTCGCTACGAGGCTCCCCCTACCCCTCGCAGTACGGCTCCAGCCATGCCGCCGACCAGCCGCACGAACTCTGGTTCATTGAGCACTCCTTCGACGACCAAAAAATCCAGCGCTCAGAATTCGAAGAAGTCTTCCAATTCATCCACACCAGGTTCGAGCAAGTACACGCCTCCGGCCATCACCCGCGAACCCTCCCATTCACGCTTCGAAGAACAACCTCCGCCGCCCATGCAGGGGTCCGGCACGATTCAGGATGCGCCTCCTTCCAAGCTTCCAGGCAGCAAACCCAGCGTATCTCAAAACGAAACCAGCACTGAAAAACCGAATGCCGCCGCCAGCAGTGGCAGCTTCCTTCGAGGCAAGAAAACAGGCAAAGAAGGTCGCGTGATCAGCCCCTATCCACCATATCGGGAACTCGACGTCAGCGGCCTGTCCAGTGGCTCGCTTGCCCTTGATCCCACGACCCAAAAGGTCTTCGAAGTGCCTTAGCCAGCTTTCTCTCGACGCTTGGCATTGCATCCCAGATGCGGCATAGGATATGCGAACCATCGCTCTCCCCTTCCCCCATGTTTTCCACCGGACAGAAAGTCGTCTGCATCAATGACCAGTTCGAACCCTGGGTCTATGACCTTTACACCGCCCTGCCCAAGAAGGGGCGTACCTACACCGTTCGCGCTGTAGCTCCAGGGCGTTCACAGCCAAAATTCACGGTCAATGAAGATGCCGAGATCAAGCTGACGGGGGCCGAGTTCGACATCCTGATTCTTCTCAAGGAACTTCAGAATGCCGAAGACCCGCACTCCAGCATCAAGCAGGAGCTCGGCTTCCGCGCCGAGCGCTTCGCCCCGCTGGAGGAAGACAGCGAGGAAGAAGAAGCTGGCGAACTCATCGGCGTCGGCACCGGCAAGGAAGAATGGGAACGCGATCTGCAACCCGGCTGAGCCTTACTCTGGCAACTCCTCGCCCTGCGT
Source organism: Prosthecobacter sp. (assembly GCF_044378005.1). Classification (GTDB taxonomy): domain Bacteria; phylum Verrucomicrobiota; class Verrucomicrobiia; order Verrucomicrobiales; family Verrucomicrobiaceae; genus Prosthecobacter. The sequence continues at coordinate 3,947 of NZ_JBILYB010000140.1, read as the reverse complement.
CTCCGGCAGACAGGCGAGGAAGACCAGCCCGAGAAGGAAAAAGCCGCCCAGGCAGGTGATCGCCATCCGCAGGTCCATCGTGGACTTCATCCACGCGCTCAGCCAGATCAGTACTGGTGCCGCGAGCAGGCGTCCCGAGTTGAAACAAAAGCCTGCCCCCGTGGCGCGCAGATGCGTTGGGAACAGCGCCGGAAAAAAAGCAGCGTAGCCTGCATGGATACCCTGGGCAAAGAATCCAAACATCGGCAGCAGCACGAGCAGCAGCGCATAACTCCCGACCGCCGACGGCAGCCAGCAGATGACCGGTGTCATCACCAGCGCCGCCAGATGCATGATCACAAAGGTCTTTTTGCAGCCCCAGCGCGCGCTCAGCGGACCAAAGGCCAGCATTCCCGCCCCGGCACCCGCCGTTTGGATGAAGCCAAAAGCAATCTTCGACTTGCTCGCCCAGTCAGGATCGCCCGCACGCTTCAGGAAATCCGCCGCGATGTCCTGCCCGGCGACCACGACTCCCCAAAACGTCGCCAGCCCCACCATCGCCAACAGCGCACCAAAGATCGCCCGCGAGCGCCAGCGCGCATCTCCAAGCAGCTCCGCGAAGCTGCCCATGCGCTCCGCCTTGCTCGCCCGCGCCGCCTTCCAGGACTCCGGCTCCTTGATGCTCATCCGCACCCACAGCACAAGCAGCGCAGGAACGACGCCCAACAAATAAGCCGTCCGCCATTCTGTGCCCACCCACAAGCCGGCCGCCGCAGCGAGCCACAGACCACAGACACTCGTCGCATGAAAAATGCCACCCGCGCGCTCACGAGCCTCTTTGGGGAAAACCTCCGCCACCAGCGCCGCGCCCACCGCCCACTCACCGCCCACCCCCATCGCCACGAGGAAGCGCAGCACACCCACCTGCCAGATCTCATCCGCAAACGCCGTGATACCGGAAAAGATGGAGTAGAACAAGATCGTCAGAGCCATCACCGGATTCCTCCCCCACTTGTCCGCCAGCGAACTGAAGAGCAGCCCGCCAAAGGTGCCGCCGAGCAGGAAGATGCCGAGGAAGCGCTCTCCCCACACTTTCACCAAGGGATCATCCGCCTTCACATCGAGCAGATCCGGCAGCATATCGGCACGCGTCAGATTGTAGATCTGCCCTTCAAACGCATCGAAGACCCAGCCGAGTGACGCGACGATTAGCACCAACCACTGGTAGCGGGTGACGGAGGAGTACCATTTGGGTGAAGTTGTCATGAGGAAAAAGTTCTCAGTAGCGGCGGCTGTTTGCCCGCAAGGGCAAACGGCGAACGCATTTACACTGGCATCGTCGTCCCTGGAATCGCCACTGGATACCATCCGTCCGCGTCCGGCTTCACCGGCGGCTCCGTCGCCCAGGTCAGATTATCAGGCACCAGCACCTCCTGCGAGTTCATCGCCTGCTCCCAGGTGATCACCTGGCCCGTATAGCTCGCCATGCGGCCCATCACGCCCATCATCGTGCTATGTGCCGCGTAGTCCGCATCATTGCGCACCTTGCCTGTGCGGATGTTTTCAAAGAACGCGTCGTGCTCCAGTTGATACGGGTCTTCTTTGATCCGACTCCGCTTTCCGCCGGGTGGCAGACCATTGATGAAAAACTTGCCCCCATTGGAGAGATCCGCGCTGCCCTTCACTCCGTGGAAATGCTCGCTCACATCGCGCGCACACTTGCCACCGATCTGGCAGCACTGGCTCAGCAGGCGGAAGCCGCCCTCATACTCAAACTCCACCGTGTGGTGATCAAAGATCGTGCCGTTCTCCTTCGCCCTCCGTACCTGCCTGCCACCCTGCCCCACCGCCTTGATCGGCATCGCGCCCTTCATCACCCAGTTCGCCACATCCAGATTGTGGCAATGCTGCTCCAGGATGTGATCCCCGCTCATCCAGGTAAAGAAGTACCAATTTCGGATCTGGTAATGCAGCTCGCTCTCCCCCGGCTCACGTGGGAAACCGGGCCGCGACGTGCCATTCCAGTACACACGCCCATACACCAGCTCGCCGATCTCCCCCGCGTGGATGCGGTCCACCATGTCGATGTAGCTCGGCTGATATCTGCGCTGAAAGCCCACGCACACATTCAGGTTCTTTCGCTTCGCCTCCGCCGATGCCGCCAGCACACGCCGCACCCCTGACGCATCCACCGCCACAGGCTTCTCCATGAAGACATGCTTCCCAGCCTTGATCGCCTGCTCAAAGAGAAACGGCCTCGGCCCCGGCGGCGTCGTGATCAGCACCACATCCGCCAGTGCAAAGGCTTTCACGTAGTCCTCGAAATTCGTGAACACCTGCTCAGGCGGCACCACTACCTGCCCCTCATACTTCGCCTTCAGGATGTCCAGCGCCGCCTGTGCCTTTCCCTCCAGCGGATCCACCACCGCCACCAGCTTCACCGTCGATCCCGCGCTCAGAGCCTGATTGCAAGCCCCCGTCCCACGTCCCCCGCAGCCGATCAACGCGATCTTGATATCACTGCTCCCACCGGAGGCAAAGACATGTGTGGCAGCCGACATGGCCGTGGCGGAGAGAAAGGTGCGGCGGGTGGTCATGATTGGGATTGGGGTTGGGAAATACAGCACTTCTTATCCCAGTCACAACGTAGCCAAGGTCCACTTTCCCACGCGGATCTTGCCCTCTTGTTCCACCTCCTGAGTCCAGGCCCGGAATCCGGCGAGGTCGAGCAGCGCACGCATACATGCCTTTTCTTCGCGGGCTAAACCTGAGGCCGTCACTTCCGAAGGCAAGGCACAGGCCAGAGCCTCCACGCCCAATCCACGAGCCAGCAGCAGCGTGCGCGCACAGTGCAATTCCTGTGTCACGATGATCAGACGTCGGCCTTCGGCGATGCATCCGGCGCGCTGGATCGAATCATAGGTCGAGAGGCCTGCCGCATCTTCAGTCATCGCCCAGGCGGGGACACGGAGTTCGGTGAGCATCTGGCGCATCACACAAGGCTCGTGGCAACTTCGTGCGGCGTCCATTACCTCTGATGGAAGAGACACGTGGGGCCTCTACTCGCGGCCGCGCAAGGAGAAGAAGCTGCACCTGCAACAACCATGGTTTCATTGAGTACAGAAAGTGCCATGAAGAGCTGCTTTTGCTTCAATGTGTGGGAGCAAGGAGACTTGCTGAAAACTCCGGGCGATACTCGAAATGCATCAGATCGTAGGCCCACCATTTTCCTCCCCAGATGAAACCCTCGGCCTCGAATGCCTCAACGATGCCAGCGGGGAAACGCAGACGGAAGGACATATCGGATGGATCGAATTTTGACCAGCGCCAGTAGGCACCGTGAGCTGGATTGAGATCGATGGCGATGCCAAAGCTGTGTGCGCTGAGTTGCGAAGTGCCGGCGACGGTACGCCAGTTGAAGGTGCCGCCAAGATCCTGTAAGTAGGCTTTCCATTCTGGATGCTCCGGAAGCTCTTTCTCCAAACGTGCTGCCACCCGCCCCAGCGGCGGCGGCTCCATCAACGTCAATCTCGGCGGTGGAGATAGCGACACGCAGATCGAAGCCGCCGCGAAACGCCTGGAGAGCGCCGTCGGCAAGGTGCTCCTCATGAACGCCGAAGGTGAATCACTCGGCACTGGCACCGCCTGGGCCGTGGCCCCCGGCATCTTCGCCACGAACAGCCACATCACCGAGCCCGCTAAAGACGCCCTCAAAACGGGCGGAGCCGTCTTCATCGCCATCAATAAGGACCCGTCGAAGAAGTATCGCGTCCGTCAGGCCATCAGCCACCCCTCGTATTGTGCCGACATGATGAATGCCCAGGGCCGCCAGTCTGAACTCGGCACCTACGATGTCGGCCTGCTCATCATCAAAGAGCAGCACAGCCCCACCTTCCAGCTCGCTCCGGTGGAAAAAGTCCGCCAGCTTGATGCCGGAAAGCGCGTGGCCTTCCTCGGCTTCCCTGCCG
>NZ_JBILYB010000269.1:0-4118 GCF_044378005.1 Prosthecobacter sp. | reverse complement strand
ATGATCCGAGCCAGGAATGGCAACAACGGAAACACCCAGGAAGGAACATCCGCGTGCCCGGATCATCTCCGCCAGCAGGCTGAGGATCATGCCAACCGCCCAAGCTAAAAAATAATGTTGTCGGGAAAGGGGCGGCCTGTTACAACCAGCGCCCTTTTCCGTGATATTTCCCTCCCCCCGAATCACCAGCCTGCTCTTTTTGAGCCTCAGCAGCGTCTGCGCTTTTGCGCAAGACAACCTGCTGCCCCTGCCCGTCGCCGGGCCGGAGATGCCGGTCATGATGGATTCAGGGAGCACGACCAGCCGCTTTTTAAAGCCGTCGAAGTCGATCAAACCGCCCGTCACGACCACGACGGCCGCCGTCCTGCCTCAACCGCAAGTGAACGCGCCTACCGTCGCACGCCTGCGTCGCCTCATCCTCATGCCTTCCGGGATCTCACCCGAAATGATGCGCGAGCACATCGTCGCCAGCGGTCAAAGCCGCCAGCCCGTCACAGTCGTCGGCATGTCCGCCCCCGCGCCCGTTTTGGCAAAGCTCGCCGATCTCTTCGGCAGCAATGTGAATGCTGATACCCAGAAGAAAGTCATCGATGCCGTCCGTCAGGGCATGGGCACCGAAAAAGCCGCCTCGGCCACCGCGCCACGCCGCGTCGAAGTTGTCGGCTGGCTGCCCAGCGAAGGCGTCATGGCCGTCGCCGTGTATCCTGAGAGCTAAAGTGATGCGGGCATTGCAGCCCGCACCTTCGTCAGGGGAGTTTTCCCCGCCTTTTACAGCTCCCGCACGCGGATGTTCCGATACCACGTCTCATCCCCGTGATCCGTGATCATGATGTGCCCGTGTCCAGGCGCAAAGCCGACCTTGTTCTTAAACTTGCTGGCCGCGATCCGCGTCGTCCAGTCTTCTGATTTCGTGTCGGCCGCGCAAACAAGCACCCCGTTCAGGTAGTGCTCGATCTTCCCGTCCTTCACCACCACCCGGCTCGTGTTCCACTCACCTGGAGCCTTCAGCGGCTTGTCGGCAGCAGGCTCCTTGATGTCATAAATGGAGCCCGTCGTGTGGCTGCCACCCTTCATGCCGTCGGGATGCTTCTTGTCATCGATCATCTGGTATTCGATGCCGAGCCACTCCTTCCCGCCGACCTTCGTGACCCAATACTTCACGCCGTTGTTGCCGCCTGACTCGACTTTCCATTCCCACTCCAGCTCGAAATTCGTGTACTCCTTGTCGCTCAGCAGCATCCCGCCGGGAGTGCCATTCAGGTGCAGGGTTCCATCCGTCACGCTCCAGCCAGCACCGGGCTTTTTACCATCGGGCGCATGCCAGCCAGCGATGGACTGACCATCAAAGAGGGACACAAAATCACCGGCGAAGGCAGGAAGCACGGCCAGGGCGAGAAGAACAGAGAGGAGGGGTTTCATGGAGGAGTAGGTCAACGCAATTCGAGGCTCAGTCATACGAGATGGATTCGAAAAAAGCACCACCCAGCAGCCGGTCGCCCTCATACAGCGCGCAGATCTGCCCCGGCGTCAGCGCACGCTGCGGCTCATGATAAATTAGCGACGCCCGCCCATCGCCCAGCGGCACATATTCCGCCAGCCCCGCCGGGCAGCGATAGCGTGGCTGCGCATTCAGCGTCCGCATCTCCGTCAAAGGCGCGCCCGTCGTCGAAACACCCGACAGCGTGCATCGCCGAGCCCACAGCAGCGGCGTGTCCGCCTGCTCGATGGCGATCACCAGCTCGTTCCGCTCCGCACGCTTCGCCACCACCACGTAAGCCTGCTTGTGCAGAGGACTCGCCACGCCGATCCCCTTCCGCTGCCCTAACGTATAAAGGTGCAGCCCCTTGTGCTCGCCCATCACCCTGCCCGTCAGATCCACGATGGGACCCGGTGAGTCTGGCACGAAATTGCGCAGGAAGTCCTCCATCTTCACCTCGCCGATGAAGCAGATGCCCTGGCTGTCCTTCTTGTCCGCCGTCGCCAGTCCCAGCGCCCGCGCCTGCTCCCGCAGCTCCGGTTTCAAAAGATGGCCGATGGGAAACATCGCGATCCGCACCTGCTCCGGCTGCATCATCGCCAAAAAGTACGTCTGGTCCTTGTTCGTGTCCGCCCCGCGATAAATGGCGGGTTCCCTGTTCTCGGTTCCCGGTTCTCCGTTGTCTGAAACTGCGAACTGAGAACCGCGAACCGCGAACCCCTTCTGCGCATAGTGCCCCGTGGCGATCGCCTCGAAACCGCGCTCCCGCGCCCAATCCCAGAGCACGCCGAACTTCATCTCTCGATTGCACATCACGTCCGGGTTCGGCGTGATCCCGGCCTGGTAGCCCTCCAGCAGATACTTAACCACCCGCTCACGGTACTCCTGCATCAGATTCACCACCTGGAACTCAATGCCGAGCTGCTCCGCCACCGCCCGCGCGTCCGTGATATCCTGCTCCCAGGGACAGTGACCGATGATCCCCTCCTCATTGATCCAGTTCTTCATGTAAGCCCCGGTCACGTCATGCCCCTCCCGGACCAGCAGCGCCGTCGCTAGGCTGCTATCCACCCCTCCAGACATAGCGGCGAGAATCTTCATGCGTTGTGCCCAGTCTATGCGTGGCAGAGGCTCCAGCGTCAAGCTGCGTCCCATCGGCGCAGAGGTCACACGACCACGGATTGCATGAGTTGGAAAAGAGCTCGCCCCCATGAATCTGCGGCAAATTCTAAATCACGGCTGGGCATTTCCAGACTGTCACAAATGAGATCTTCCAAAGTGAAAGTCGTCTCGCTAGACTTCCAGCCATGAGTGAGATCAAAATCGCCTTCTGGAATGTGGGGAACCTCTTTGATACCACCGCGTCTGAACTCGCCACTGATCTGGAGTTCACGCCGGAGCATGGCTGGACGCAGCAGGCCTATGACGCCAAGGTCGCCAATCTCGCCGCTGTGCTGAATGCGCTGCACGGCGGCACGGGGCCGGATTTACTCGGGCTGTGCGAGGTGGAAAACGTGCATGTGATGAAGGATCTGATCAAAGCGATGGGGCGCACGGATCTGCAAGTGGCGCACATCGACAGCAAAGACATCCGGGGCATCGACTGCACGCTGGTGTACTCGGACAAAGTCTTCCGCAAACCAGCGAAGTCGGACATGGAGGGGCATACGATCCATCTGCGCTATGCCACGAGAGACATCTTTGAAGTGCGGCTGAAACTCAAGGGCAGCGGCACGACGCCGGAGCTGATCGTACTGGTGAATCACTGGCCCTCGCGGAAGAACGGTCAGTATGAAACGGAGCCGCTGCGGCTCACGGCGGCGGAGCACGCGGGGCGGCTGGTGGATGCCTACCTGAAGTATTCGAAGCAGGAATTCATGACGGCGAATCCGCCGCTGACGATGGAGCAGCTCAACACGCGGTGGAATCGCAACGTGCTGCTGATGGGTGACTTCAATGACGAGCCCTACAGCCGCAGCATGCTGGACTATCTCCAGGCCTCGAAAGACCTCGATCATGTGGAGGAAGAAGTAAAAGGCAGCGCGGGTGGGAAGCCGCCGAGTGCGGAGAAGTATCTGAAAACCTCAGCGCATCTTTTTAACCCGATGTGGGCGCTGCTGGCTGTGCAGGATCGCGGCACGCACTACTTCTCCGCGGCGACGAACTCGATGAATCTGCTCGATCAATTCATCCTCACACGCGGGCTCGTTTATGGCACGCAGGGATTGAAGTTTGATCCGGCGAGCGTGGCGATTTTTTCCCAAGCTCCGGCGGCGGATGCGCGGGGTCGCCCGAAAAACTTTGACCGCGAAAAGCTCACCGGCGTGAGTGATCACCTGCCAATTACGGCGCGGATTCAGGTTCTGTGACGGGCTCTGCCACCTTCGGGATTCCCGGATGGGTGCCGAGGACGAAGCGCTCAATGCCTGCAAGGTCGGCAAGCAGGCGCACTCCGGTAAAGCCATGCTGGCTGGCGATGTCGGCGACGGTTTGGCCCTGATCATGGCCGACCTCTAGCGCGACCATGCCGCCGGGGATGAGGTGGGTGGGGGCTTCCTTTAAAAAGCGGCGGATGATGTCCATGCCATCGGGGCCGCCATCGAGCGCAGAGACGGGATCACGGCGGACTTCGCGGGAGAGA
>NZ_JBILYB010000139.1:0-15659 GCF_044378005.1 Prosthecobacter sp. | reverse complement strand
TTGAGCCGCTCTTTGAGCGGCCCCCACCATGCGAAGCGTTGTGTTTTCATCGGTCGCCTTATTTACACCACCCCTTCAACTTTGCCAATCGACAGGTTTTCAAACACGGCCTAGCCTTCGAATACGCCTGTTGGGCAATGGGGTCGATGGTGATCGGGTAGCGGGCGGTGCGCTCGTCCACGAGGAGACGGACACGACTTGCACCAACAGCTTCAAAGCGAGCGGCCAGAATCTTGCCGTCGGCATCCCAAACTTTCAGGCCAGTGTAGTTTAATAAAGTGGTTCCATCGTCGTCTTGAAAGAGCACACCTTTGGCATCGGCAGTGAGGGTAGGGTGCAGGCTGCCACGCGTCTTGAGCAGGATGCTAAGTTCTGCTCCTTGGGTTTGATCCGGCCTCTTGCTTATCGTGAATCCATGCTCCAAGCCACGCTGATCATTGACCCACCACTCCTGCACTGTGTGGTCCCATTGATAGCTCAGGCGCTGGCCCTCCGCTTTCACCATTGGTTGGCCGCTGACTGAGATCTGGTTTTCTCCGAAGCCGTAGCTGTTGAACGTAAGCCCCCACGTCCAACCACCATCTTGCGGCCGGGCCTCAAAGCCGCTCTGATCAAACGTGGTCAGCCATTGCTGTCCAGGATTGCGCGCCTGCCAGACACCATCTTTTCCCGGCACTGGCTGAAAGGAATGACGGCCTGCTTCATAAGCAGTGCGGATGCTCTGCCAGTCCGATGCCGCCAGCCCCTCCGGCACTTGGCCAACAGATGACGCATTAACAGCGATAGAGCAGACAAGGAGAAGTGAGAAAAGGCAGGGTGGGCTCATACAAGTGTTCTTCATTCAGGAGTTAACTTTGATGCCGCAGTGTCGGCAGTTTGTAATTAACTCAAAACTGAAAAGCGGGAGCCCTGCGGCTCCCGCTTGGTGTTGGAGGTGCTGAGAGGTCTGAATTAACCACCCACGGTGATCTCCACCGTGTTGCTCCAGACGCCGACCTGGGAATCACCGACGCGGTAGATGGCGCGGTATTTCCATTTGGTCGGGGTGGCAGGGAACGGGTGGGTGGCGGTGTGGTTCGGGGTGGTGCCGTAGGTGAGGAAGACCCAGCCTTTGCCGTCGCCGCGATCGACCTAGATCTCCAGCATGTCGAGGAAGGCGCTGAAGCCATGCCAGCACCAAGTGCCACTGCACCACTATGGAGCTGTGGAGCCCTTGCGGCTGCCAGGAGGAAACATTGGCCCATGCCCGTGAGGCTAGGGATTTTGAGGGAAATGCGCAAACCTTTAAATCAATCGAGGCAAATGGCTCACCTTTTGGCCTATAGGGCGGGGCTTCTCAGTCCCCAGTTCTGCATCTTCCCTGGATTCCCTTCCGGGGAGCGGGTCATGGGGAAGATGCTGGCCGGAACGAGGCGGGAGTTCCCCTCACCTAACCTCTCCCCGCAAGGGCCTTGGCGTCGAAACACATCCTCAGCGGGGAGAGGGATCAGAGTTCTGGCTCCGTCTCCCTGGTGGTGCATGACGCATTCATACTCTCGCGGAGTTTGCTAAAACGATAACTCTCAAGCCTCCGTCACCTCGCGCGAGCCATCCGGCTGGGGTGTCAGATGAAACCAGCGGGTGTGTGGCGGGAGGAGTTCGGGGAAGAGGTCCGCCCACTCGATGATGACGACGCCGGGCTCGTCGAGGATGTCATCCCAGCCGACGGTGAGCACCTCTTCGGCGCTGTCCATGCGGTAGAAGTCGAAGTGAAACACGGGCAGGCGGCCATCGGTGTATTCATGCACGAGGGTGAAGGTGGGGCTGGTCACGGCGGCTTGTGATCCGAGACCGGCGAGGATGCCTTTCGTGGCCTGCGTCTTGCCCGCACCGAGCTGGCCGCAGAGGGCGACGACATCGCCCGCACGCAGACTGGCGGCGAGTTCGCGGCCCCAGTCAAAGGTGGCTTCGGGTGTGGCGAGGCGGGTGCTCATGGCTTGAAATGATCCCAACCGCCCTGGCCGAGATTTCGCATCATTGGATCAGCCAGAACCTGGCCGATGAGGCGCAGGCTGGTCCCAGGAAAGACACTTTGCCATTCCACGAACACGCTAATTTGCGTGTGTGGCTTACTGAAGGTGTAGAGCAGCTCGTAGTCCTCACCATCATTGAGTGCCTGCTCCAGCGTGCAGCCTCGGGTGATCGGAATCAGGGAGGGCTCGATCTCAAAGCCGACGCCACTTTGATCAGCCAGCCTCGGCAGGTCTTTGGCGAGGCCATCGCTGAGGTCCATCATCGCGGTGACGCGGGCGTGTTTCACCAGCCAGTGAGCCTCGGCAAGACGGGGCTGGAACTTGAGATGCTTCCCTCGGATGGAGCCACCGAGCGTGCCGGTGACGGCGATGAAGTCCCCTGCTCTTGCCCCACTTCGGCTGATCCATTTTTTCTTCGGTGCCGTGCCGGTCATGCTCACGGTGAGGCTGAGCTGGCTGCCACGCGAGGTTTCTCCACCGACGATGCGCACCTCGTGCTCGTCGGCGAGCTTCGTCATGCCTTCATAGAGGCCGAGCACGCGCTTCACGGGTGTGTCAGGTGGGGCGATCAGCGTCACCAGCGCGTGCTTCGGTGTCGCGGCCATCGCGGCGAAGTCGCTCAACACACGCGCCATGGCTTTGCGACCGACGAGCCTGGCAGGTGTGTCAGCGGTGAAGTGGACGCCTTCGACGATGGTGTCGGTTTTCAAAAGCAACTGCTCCCCCGCCTTGGGCGCGGCGACGACGGCGCAGTCATCGCCAGGACCGGCGATGACGGAGGCATCGGTCGAGAGCTTCGCGGTGATGAGGCGCACGAGCTTGTCTTCCCCGAGGTCGGCGAGCGTCTGCGTCTTCATGGCTGGATGTCCGGGAAGAACAGCATCACGGTCAGGCTCGTGGCATTGAAGAGTCCATGCATGACCATGGGCACGAGCAGGCAGCCGGTGAGTTCATACATGGCGCAGAAGACCATCGCCAGCATGGCCAGCGGCATCAGCGTGCCGACATGCAGATGGATGGCGGCAAAGAGCAGCGAAGAGCAAAGCGCGGCGAAGATGCCATCCGTGTAGCGTTTGATCACGCCGTAGATGAAGCCACGGAAGACGATCTCCTCCACGAGCGGTGCGACGATGGCGGCGGAGATGATGAGGAGCACCTTGGCCAGCGGGTCCTTGGCTTTGCGGAAAGCCTCCGCTGCATCCTGCCCGGTGAGGTCGGGCCAGAAGCCCTCCATCCAGGTGTGAATCGCCAGCGCGCTGCCATTCACTAAAAGGATCGTGGGGATCATCGCTAGGATGGCAATGATGCCGACGAAAAGAAGGCTAATCCGCCGCAGGCCGAAGAGTTCCGCCGGACTGAGATTGCGGAAGACCCGCAAATAAAGCAGCAGGCTGACGCAGATGCCGAGCTGGACCACGATGTTTCCGAGCAGGCCGTTCAAGGTCAGCTCCATCGGTTCCTTCGCAGAGTCAGCACCGCCGCTGGAAGCCTGGAGGCCGCTGAGAAAGAGCAGGCTCAGTGCGGCGACGATGATGGCGTCTCCACTGACGAAGTTTGCCGCCTGCACACGACCGATGGAGGTCATGGCATCGGGCATGAACGAGCGCAGAAGCTGATAGGCGAGCACGCCGAAGAGCAAGGTGAGCCAGACGAGGAGGGCGGTGTCGCGCAGGACTCCGAGGGTGGGGGCATCCATGAGAGGGGGAGATCAGCGCAGCCAGGCGGCGGGCAAGTAATACATCATGCCGGGCTGGAGTTTCGGCAGCACACCACCGGTGAGGTCGAGCTGGATTTTCGCCGGAGCAGCGCTGTGGCTGGCGCTGAGGCCGAGCGCGCTGAGCAATGTCGGAGAGCTGTGATACTTCACCACGGCGGCATCGGCGGCTTTGCCCAGCTCACGAACGAGGGTGTAGGCATCCTCGATGTAGCCGATCTGGTCCACCAGCTTTGCCGCCAGGGCCTGACGGCCGGTGACGACGCGGCCATCGGCCACGGTGCTCTTGAGCACGTCCTTCGGCACCTTGCGCGCCTCGGAGACGATGCCGAGGAAGCGGTCATACATCTCGTTCACCAGCGCCTGGATGTAGGCCTTTTCATCTTCACGCATCGGGCGAGCACCACTGAGCGTGTCTTTGAAGGCACCACTGGTGAAGGTCTGCGTGCCGAGCCCGACTTTGCCGAAGAGTTCGTGGTAGTTCATCGACTCCATGATCACGCCGATGCTCGCCGTCAGCGTCGTTTCACTGGCGATGATCCTCGTGGCACCACAGGCGACGTAGTAGCCACCACTGGCAGCCACGGAATCCATGTAAACCACCAGCGGCTTCTTCGCGGCGGCCTTTTTCACTGCATTATAAATGGTGTCCGAGGCCGTGACCTCACCGCCGGGCGAGTTCACCCGCAGGACGATGGCCTTCACCTCCGTGTCCTCCACCGCCTGCTCCAGCGAGCGCTTGATGGCCTCCACACTCGGCAGTGCGGCGGAGAGAAAACCCTCGACTCCCATGGAACTGATCACCCCATCGAGGTCGATCTGCACGATCTTCGACTTCGACTCCTTCTGTGCCTCGACCATCACTTTCTCCAGCAAAGGCTCGCGGCCCTCCGCCAAGCCAGCCTCCTGCCCCACGAGGGCCATGGAGAGGATCATGTTAAAGCCGACACTCAAAAGCAGAGCGACGGCGAGGGCGGCGATCAGGCAGCCGAAGGTGGTTTTGTTCATGGCCGCCGAGAGTAGGCGGCGGCCCGCCCGTGGCAAGGCTGAGGCGCGGCTCTCGATTTCGTGATTGCCACGCCTGCGTGAGTGCTTCACTCTCCGCGCCCATGAGCCAAACCGCCTCTCTCCCCGATCCGAACGCCCCGTGGTACAAGCAATTGTCCCCCTACCACTGGTTCGTCTTCTTCGTCGCCTCCGCCGCATGGTGCTTCGACTGTCTGGATCAGCAGCTTTTCATCCTGGCTCGTGACAATGCCGTGGCAGCTCTCTCGCCGGGCATCGACGCTCTGGAGCAGGGCAAACGCAGCGGCTGGGCCATGAGCATCTTCGTCGCCGGATGGGCCACGGGCGGTCTGATCTTTGGTTCCGTCGGCGACCGCATCGGCCGCGCCAAGACATTGGCGATCACCGTGCTGATCTATTCGCTCTTCACCGGTCTGTCTTCCTTCGCGACCAACATCACCCAGTTCATGATCTACCGTGCGCTGACCGGTCTTGGCGTCGGTGGCGTGTTTGGTCTGGCGGTGGCTCTCGTGGCGGATGCGCTGCCGGAGTTTGCCCGGCCCAAGGCTCTCGGCCTTCTCCAGGCGCTTTCCGCCGTTGGCAATGTGACCGCTGGCCTGTGCGCCATGGCGCTCTCCGGTGTCGATCCTGCCGTGTCGTGGAAATACCTCTTCTGGATTGGCTCCGTGCCTGCCTTCCTTTGCATCTTCATCATGCTTCGCCTGAAGGAGCCCGAGAAATGGGTCGCTGCCAAAGCCGCCAGTCGCGAAGTCGGTGGCAAGGCCATGGGCTCGTATGCCAGCCTCTTTGGCGAAGCCCGCTGGCGTGGGCCAGCCATCCTCGGCATGTTGCTCTGCGTGGCGGCGGTCGTGGGTCTGTGGGGCGTCGGCTTCTTCAGCAACAAGCTCGTGGCACCGGCCATCGCCAATGCGCTCGCGGCGGATAACCTCAGCCCGGCGGAGATCGTCAAAGGCAAGCAGTGGTGGGCTGCGGCCAACCTCATCGTCATGAACCTCGGCGCCTTCGTCGGCATGGTGGCCTTCAGCAAGGCCGCGCATCGCTTTGGTCGTAAACCCGCCTTTGCCACGGCTTTCATCGCTGCCTTCATCGCCACCGTCGGCTTCTTCCAGCTCTTCGATAGCCGCGATGACATCTGGATGAGCTTCGTCCTCGGCACCTGCCAGCTCTCTCTCTTCGCTGGTTTCGCCATCTACCTGCCCGAGCTTTTCCCCACCCGCCTCCGCAGCACCGGCGTCAGCTTCTGCTACAACGTCGGTCGCTTCATCGCCGCCAGCGGACCTCTCACCCTCGGCCAGCTCCAGGCCTACCTCGGCACCAAAGCCGTCGCCGCCCTGCCACTCACCGCCGATGCCGCTGCCAAGGCCGCCGCTCAGTTGGAAGCCTTCCGCAATGCCGCCTGCTACATCAGCGGCATCTTCCTCGTCGGTCTCATCGCTCTCGCCTTCCTGCCGGAAACCAAAGGCCGTGCGCTGCCGGAAGACTGACCAGCTTCGCTGGAATGACGAAGCCCGAATGAACGAATGACGAATTCATTCTGAAGCCTCCGCCCCTCCGAAATTCGTCATTCGTCATTCGTCATTCGTCATTCGTCATTCGTCATTCGTCATTCGTCATTCGTCCCATGACTCCCGCCGAACTCGCCTCCTCCCCTTCCCTGCCCTCAGGCATCAGCCCTGAGGCGCAGTCGCTCTGGCACGCGAAGAACGGGAACTGGGAAGCCGCGCATAACATCGCCCAGGACATCCACACTCCCATGGGGTCTTGGATTCATGCGCTACTGCATGTCATCGAGGGAGATCAATGGAACGCCGACTATTGGTTCGCGAAGGCGAAGAAGCCTTCCCGCAAGCCTGCCCAGATCGATGCGCTGTGGGATGAGATCGCGGCTGAGGTTTTGACATGAGCGCGGACTCATCGGAACCTGTGGAGATCGAGATCACGAACGAACTCGACCTCCACACCTTCCAGCCGCGTGAGGTCGGCAACCTGCTGGAGGACTACCTCGGTGAATGCCGGAAGCGTGGTATCCTCAGCGTCCGTGTCATCCATGGCAAAGGCACCGGCACTCTGCGCACCGGCGTGCATGAGAAGCTCGGGCGGATGGACATCGTCGAATCCATCACCTGGCCCGCCAGCGCCGACACCGGCGGCTGGGGAGCGACGTGGGTGAGGCTGAGAAGCCATACGCCGTAGAACGACTTTCCAAGTCGTAAGCTGATGCGGCGAGATTCCATCTCGCCCTTTCTTTTCCCCCGAATTTGAAAGCTCGTTCTACCATGTGCCCCGCCGCTTACGCTGAAACCGAGAATTGCCCCAAAGCATTTCCATTTTCAGGCTTGCCTTTCAGAGCAAAAAAGTGGCTAACATGAAACTCACTCAATGAGTTTCCCGACGACACGCTGGACTCTGCTTGCTGAGGCCACCCTGGCCGGGGATGTGCATGGGCAGAAGGCGCTGGATGATCTTTGCCTGAGCTACAGGAAGCCAGTGGAGCAGTTTCTTACTGCGCGAGGTTTGCGGAAAGAGGAGCTGGAGGACCTGGTACAGGATTTTTTTTTGCGCTGGTTGAAGTCCCGTGCCTGGAAGCGCGCGAACAAGGATCGGGGCCGCTTCCGCAACTTTGTGATGGGTGGCGTCATGCATGTACTGGCGAAGCATCACCACCGTGGGCAGGCTCAGAAACGTGGTGGCGGCGTGGAGACCGACAGTCTGGAGGCCATGGCCGAGGCAGGCCTTGAGCCCTCATGCCCGGAACCGGAAGACATCATGGAGTTCGACCGGCACTGGGCGGTGTCCTTGGTGGAAAATACTCTGGCGGCGGTCAGCGAAGAAGAAGGAAAGCGTGGTAAGCAGGCGGAGTTTGCCGTGCTGCGGCATTTCCTACCAGGGGCGGATGATACAATCACCCTGGAGGCGGCGGTATCGCGGCTGGGCACGAGCTTGAATGCAGTGAAGGCATCCATCCACCGGCTGCGCGCCCGTTTCCGTGAAAGGCTGCGCGCCGAAGTGGCGCGGACTGTTTCTGCTCCTCATGAGATCGAGGAGGAACTGCTCTACCTGCGCTCTCTTTTGCTCTCTCAGGCGAAATCCTGTACCTCCGCCGCCCAAAACGGGAAGACACCTTGAACCCGAAAAATTTCCCCCTGTGTCTTGATGCCCGACGACTCCCAGCCATGCCCCATCTGCGGTGCCGAGATGAAGGCCGACGGCCTCTGTGTGGCCTGTGCTTTGGGGGATGCATTTGCTCTGGAAGGTTCGACGGGCAATGGCTCCCTGGGTTGCATTGGCGGACATGAACTGACCGAGATCATCGCCCGTGGTGGCATGGGCATCGTCTATCGTGCACGGCAGAGTGATCCGGTGCGCGAGGTGGCGCTGAAGGCGCTGCCGGGTGCGGGGCTGCTGAGCGATGAGGCACGCCAGCGCTTCCACATCGAGGCGCAGGCGATGGCGCGCCTTCAGCATCCAGCCATCGTGCCGATCTATGGGCTGGGGGAGGATGATGGGACGCCCTACTTCACCATGAAGCTGGCGGCGGGCGGCTGTCTGGCCCAGCGCATCAGCGATTTTAAAAGCAAGTGGCGCGAGATCGCGGAACTCATCGCCACCATCGCCGAGGCGGTGCATTACGCGCATGAGCGCGGCGTGCTGCATCGGGATTTGAAGCCGGGAAACGTGCTCTTTGATGAGAGCGGGCAAGCACTCGTCAGCGATTTTGGTTTGGCGAAAATCATCGGCGATGAGGCGGACCTCACGCGCACCATCGCCCTCATGGGCACGCCGAACTACATGGCACCGGAGCTGACACGCGGCGGCAAAGGCGCGGCGACGACGGCCTGCGATGTGTGGAGCCTCGGGGTCATGCTTTACGAACTGCTCGCAGTTCAGCAGCCCTTTCGTGGGGACAACTTGGCGACGATCCTGCGCCAGCTCAACGAAGCGGAACCGGACTTGCTGCCGCGTGAGGTGCCGCATGACCTGTCCGTCATTGCAGGCAAGGCGCTGCAAAAAAATCCCACGCGCCGTTTCGCCAGCGCCCAGGAACTGGCGGAGGATCTGCGCCGCTGGCTGCGTGGAGACGCCATTCTAGCAAGAAGCCAGCCCCTGGCGGAACGGTGTTGGCGCTGGCTGCGGCGGCACCCCTTTTGGGCGGCCGCAGCACTGCTGCTCATGGGTGGCATCGTGATGCTGGGGTGGGACGAACGTCGGCTGAACCATCGCAATGCCGAACTGAGCCAAGGGTTGTCGGATGCGCTGGTGGAACAGGTCCGTAGTCGGGTCCACAACGAGGATCTGTTCACACGCCATCAGGAATGGATGACGCAGTTGCAGAAGGCGGCATCGCTGGCTCCCTCCCTCCATGTCCGCAGCATGACGGCTTCCGTGCTGGCCATGCCACGCGTGGTGCAATCCGAGCGGCACCGCTACCGTGACCTTATGGCACGGGCAGAAGCCATCGTTGTCAGCGGTGACTTGAAGCTCCGCCTCACTCATCGGCATGTGAAGGCAAAGTCTAAAGAGCGCGTGATCGAACTCACCGCGCTAGGGGCGCCGGTGGACGATGCTCCTGCGGTCTGGCGGCGTCACTTGCCCAAGGACTCTGCCATCTTTGCCGGCATGAACGAAGACGGCTCTCGTGTGGT
This sequence comes from Prosthecobacter sp., assembly GCF_044378005.1. GTDB lineage: Bacteria > Verrucomicrobiota > Verrucomicrobiia > Verrucomicrobiales > Verrucomicrobiaceae > Prosthecobacter. Next base: position 6,264 of record NZ_JBILYB010000139.1, on the reverse strand, counting down.
GTTTTCGGATGGCTTTGTGTCCGAGCTCTGGGACACCCAGCGCGACCTGAAGATCGGCCAACTCGAGCCGGATTCCCCGATTCGCCCGACTCTGGGCAAGCTTTGGTTCGTCGATCTACATCCTACGCAGCCCTTGCTCGCGTGGATCGACCGCCAGGGAGTGCTCTGGGCGTGGCGTTATCCTGACGGTGAAAAGACCCCTCTTGGCGAGCCCACCAAGCCCGTGCATGGACTCGTCTGGTCGCCCGCAGGCGATCAAATCGCCACCACCAACCCCACTGGCGTGCAACTCTGGCAGGCCGCCGCGCCTGCCACTCCTGCGGCCATCGCTTGGGCAGGAGCGTCTGATGCACTCGCGTGGTCTGCCCAGGGAATGGTTGTTGGACACATCCAGCAGCCCGAGGCGGCGGTGATTCGTGAACAGAAGATCGTGTGCATCCTGCGCACGGGCGAGACCCGCCTGACACGGTTCGATGCCTTTCCTGGAACCTGGCAGGCACTGGCCGTGAGCGAGGACGACAAAGGCTGGCTTTGGGACATGCGCGATGGGAAGCCTCTCGTTCGCTTCAGCGCAGGACAGATCATGCTCAAAGCCGGCACCGACGGACGCCACTTCGTCGGTAGCCGGGAAAACAACATGATGTCCGTTTATGAGATCGCTCACGATCCCGTGTTCCGAGAGTTCGAGTGCCCCCGTGCTTTCCCGGACGGCGCGATTTCCTCCATTCTGAGAGTCAGTGCAGACGGACGCACCGCGATCACGCTCATCAAGACGGGCCTGCTCATCTGGGACCGGCAGCAGGGCCGAATGATAGCCGAATGGCCGCTCGCAGGCGGCAGCAAGCCATCCGTCGCTATCTCGCCTGATGGCCGCGCAATCTTCGCCAGCCAAGGGAAAGGGCTCGGGCTCTACCGGCGGTCGATCTCATGGAAAGGCGATGTGCTGGAACTCGGTGAACCCGAGCTAGTGCTCGGCACAACAGGCCAACTCGTGTGGCAGATCGACCGCACTGGCACACGCTACCTGATGGCAGACACCCAAGGTCAAGCCATCTGGGAAGGCACGGCGGAAGGTCCCCTCGAGGTGGTGTCACGGCTGGAGGCCGGGCAACCTGAACGTCGCTTGAGCGCCTCGTTCACCTTTGGCTTTGCCGATACCACCGCCTATCGGGCAATGCCGCTTTATGACGGCCTTTCAGATCGTGTGCTCCAGCGCATTACCATCAGTGGCGAGTGGGCAGGGCGAGCGCTGTTCTCCCCCGACGAGCGCTGGATGATGGCCCACACCCGCAGCTACTACCGCCTCTTTTCCGTTAACGACTGGCGGCAGCGTTTTGAGATCGTCTATTCCGTGTCGGGCAAGTCTTACGGCAAGCTCGCCTTCAGTCCCGACGCTGGTCTTGCTGCGCTGGAGCAGTCTTCCGACCTTTTCGCTCTGGTCACCATCCCGGAGGGTCGCCGCCTGATAGAGCTTCAGGCGCTCATCGCCGGGGACATCATCAGCGTGGCCATGCCAGACAGCCGCCATCTCCTGCTGCTGAACCGCCAGCACCGGCTCTACGAGTGGGATCTCGATGCCCTCCAGGTCGAGTTGGAAAAAATCGATCTCGCCTGGCCGCTACCCACCACGAAGCCATGAGCAGCGACTCCCATCCATGCCCCATCTGCGCAGCCGAGATGCATGCTGGCGGCATTTGTGCAGCCTGCGCTTTGGGAGATGCTTTTAGTGAGGCTGGAGATGTGGCTGAAGGCAGCCTGGGACGCATCGGCGGGCATCATCTGGTGGAAATCATCGCGCGCGGCAGAGTGATCTGGTCCGCGCTCATTACCACCGGTCCATCCATTCCCGATTACAGGTTCAAGGGCTGAGGATCTCGACCTTGCCGGAGACGATGGGTGTGGCTGTGCTTTTTTCTCCGAGGGCGTCGGGGAGTTCGGCGAGGTTGAAGAAGCCGATGCCCTGATTCAGGTCAGGGCGCGTGACGAGGATTCCGGCAAATTTTGCGGTGCGGGTGATGACGGCGATGGGCGGGGTGACATCGAAGGGGTCGTTGTCTTTGAAGGTGAAGCTGCCGGAGAATTTGCCCGTGGCAGCGGCGAGGGTGAGTTTGACGCTCTGGGGATTCAGCGTGGTTCCGGTCGGCAGCTTGATGGCATTGGCGGCGGTGACCTGTAATGTCTGCTGGAGCAGTCCTGCGAGCGGGGCTCCGGTGAAGAGGAGGCGGGCGTTTTGATCGGCGACAGTCGTGGGTGGTGTGGCACCCAGGAGGATGGTGGCAGGCTTCGTGTAGCGGGCACCACGCACGGTGAGATCATGCTGGGAGATGCCGGAGGCGTAACTGCGTGTGGTGGCCGTGGGTCTGTTTTTGTACCAGCTCAGGGTCCCATCAGCGAGGCCGCTGCCGAGGGCGAGAGTGCTCCAGCCCTGGACGCTGCCTATCTTTGAGTAAAGCAGGGCGTGGAGGGAGGTCTGCCCGGAGATGCCGAGGGCGGAACTGCCGGTGAAGGTGGTGTCGTCGGCGGTCTTGCCTGCCCAGGCGACGACGCCGCTGGTGGAAAGCGTGATCACGGCGTAGCCGTGGCCCTGCGGATAGGCGGCAACTCCGAGACGCTCGGAGGGCAGCTCCAGGGCGGCATTGTAAAGGGTCTTGGCGGCGACGGGCGGGTTCTTGCTGCTCCAGGTCTGCTGCACGGCGGCGAAGCTTGTCAGCGTGGTGGGCCGGGTGTCAGAGAAGCTGCCGGTGAGCTCCCTGGTGGTGTAGTTCAGCGTGAAGGAGCCGGTCAGTGGAGTGATGTTTTTTCCGAGAGAGATGCTCAAGGGTGTGGTGGGGTCTGCACCGCTGGAGAGCGCATCGACAAAGCCTTTCCAGGAAACGCTGCGGGTGCCGAGCGTGAGGCTGCCGGTATAGGCACCGGTGGTGGTGACGGTAATCTTGAAGCGACCACCGAGCTTTTGGTTGAGGTCGGTGTTGCGGTCCATGATGCCCTCCCAGGTGCCGACCGGCTGGGTGGGAAATTCATCGACGATCCAGGGCACCTGGATGGCGGAGCTCGGGCCGGCGGAGTTGATGGCAGTGACGACGAGCGTGTAGCTGCCGGGCTTGCTGGGGCGACCGCCGAGGGTGCCGGTGGCGGTGTCGAAGGTCACACCTGCGGGCAGGCCGGTGACGGTGTAGCTGGTTGGGCTGTTGGTGGCGGTGAAGGCGAAGTTTACAAGGCTGTTGCGCACGCCGTTTCCGAAGGTGGGCACGTCCAGCACGGGTTTGATGCGCACGGTGACGGCGGTGGCATTGCTCTCAATGGGATCGACGACGCCGGTCATGCGGATGACACAGGTGAAGTCACCTTCGTCTTCGGGCTGCATGTTGGTGATGTTCAGCGTCGGAGCGGTGGCTCCTGTGATGGTGCCACCATTGGGTTTGCTGCCATCCGCGAGGTCGATCCCCTCCCGCCGCCACTGGTAGCTCAATCCGGGACCACGGGCATTGGTGAAGAGGCTCAACATGGCTCCTTGATTCGCGACACCCGTGGTATTCTGCGGACCGACGACGCCGACGAGGATGGGGTCGGAGACATCCGTGCCACCGGCGTTGGCGACGGTGACCCGGTAGGTTCCTGCCAGGCCTGTGGTTAGGGCGGGGATGTCGAGGTCTGCGGCACTGCCGCCGAGGTTCGAGCCATCGCGTGACCAGATGAAGGCGAGGTGGCCACCGCCGGTGGCCGTGGCAGTCATGCTGAGCGGATCACCACTGCGGAGCAGGAACGGGCCGGGAGTATGGGAAGTGAGCTGAGGTGCGGAGGCATCCGTGCCGAAGAGGGTGAGTGTGGCTGAATGGTAGAATCCGATGTCAGAGCCGGTGAGGTCTTTGATGGTCAGGGTCCACAGACCGGCACCGGCCTCCCCCCAGTGGCGGACGCTGCTGAAGACCCAGTCATCATAGTCCAGTCCATCGTCCGTGATTTCCTTGCTGGCGAGTGTGCTGACGGTGCCGCTGGGAGAGCGCAGGGTGACCTCCAGATCCCCTCGGTAAGCATGAGCCACATCGAGCCGGAGTCTGGCGTGCTCGATGCGCATCTGGCCAAAGGAGCTGAAGTCGAAGCTGATGGAGATGCCCGTGGTGTTGTTATCAGGAATGGAGCGGAACAGGGAGTCGGAGCGCGCCATCTGATTCATGGGGCCGAGGCTGGGCCAGATCTCAGCCATGGCGACGGCAGCCTGGGTGTCGATGAGACCTCCGCCGTAGCGTTCGTGATGCTTGATGCGTGCGAGCGCAGGGTTCCCGCCATCACGCGTGACCCATCCGATGTCGGTGGAAAAAAGCTGCACGGAGGATCGCAGGAGGATCTCTTTCACATCCCGCCAGTTCAGGTCGGGATTTGCCTCCAGCATGAGGGCCACCGCCCCGGACACGGCAGGCGCGGAGGAGGAGGTGCCGCCGAAGCTGTTTGTGTAGTTCCGGTCCGCAGGCTCTCCCTGGGCCGTGCCGGTGCGGTTGTAGCCGTTGTTGCCGCGCAGGTCGGTCGTGTGAATGTCCAGGGAACCACCACTGGTCGGCGCACTGACCACGAGGTGGGAACCGCCTTCGCTGTAGTAGGCGAGATTCCCCCGGTTATCGATGCCCCCCACCGTGGTGATGAACATGGAGTTTGTGGCCCCGTCTTTTTGCCCCTGCTCGTCTTGATCACGCCCGTTGCCGGCAGACCAGACAAAGACGGTGCCTTTGCCGCCTCGCCCGGTGGCGGTGGCATCTTCGCGCGCCGCCTCCATCAGCGGACCTGCGGGGATGGTCCGCCAGGCCGGAGCGCCTGTGCCCCAACTGTTGTTTTTAATGTCGATCACGTCTTTCCCACGAGACATGGCCTCTGCGTCCTCCTCATCCGTCGTGCCGTCCGGGTCCTGACTGGAGATGAGTCGGAAGCCCACCAGAGTGGCCTCCGGTGCCACACCAGAGACCCCAGCACCATTGTTCCCCCGTGCCGCCGCCACGCCGCTGACGGCAGTGCCATGGGTGTCTTCCAGACTCTCATCGGCATTCGGGAGTGGCGAGGGGTCCAGGTCCGGCGGGGAGTCATTCCAGTCGTAGTGATTCGCCAGGCTATCCACATTCGGTGCCAGATCAGGATGCAGCATGTCCAACCCGTCATCCACGATGCCGATGCGCACACCACTTCCCTTGTAGGTGTTCCAGACATTCTCCACATGCATGTCCGTCCCTGCCCTGCCATTGCCCTGGCTGGTGTTTTTCAAATGCCACTGCTGGGCGAAGAGCGAATCGTTTGGCACCAGATGCTTCTGATGGTAGCGACCGAGCAGCGGCCCCGCCGACTTCACCCCCGGCGCGCCCGTCAGAGCCGCCAAAGCGCGCAGGATGGACTCGGGGTCTGCATTCGCCGGCTCCACGATCAGACTTCCCGGTGAGTAATCCGGCTCGCTCATCACGCGCAGTCCCTGTTGTTTCAAAGTCGCCAACGCGGCGCTGCGGTCCGTCGTCTGCACGAGCAGTCGCGGATTCAGGAAATGTCGTGCCACAGCCTCTCCAGCGCGGCCTTCGGGATAAAGCACGAGTTTCGTGCGCGCCGCGCCCGCCTCCGCTTTCGCCGCCGCCAGCAGATGCCGCGCGTCGGGCTGAGTCTCGATCTTCCGCAGACGCTGCGCAGCCGCTCCTGACTCCACATAGACCTCGGAGAGTGAGAGCGTGAAGCGCTGCGCCCGACCATCGGCCACGAGCACGAAAGGTTTGCCCGCCAGCATGTCAGTCAGCGCATGGGCCTGATCCGCTGGCTGGGCGCGCTCCAGCTTCTGCGCGCGCACGTCCCTTGGCAGCTTCCCGGCGCTCACCGCAGGCTTCACCGCCTCCAGCATTCCAGACTGACCCGATGGCCAGGCCATCCACACTCCCACCAAAACGAGGCCGAGAGAAACGAGGAGCCATCGGCGCGGATGGGAAAGTTGTGGAAAAAGGATCATGAGGGGACGGCCTGTCTTGGAACAGCTTCTGAGGCCTTCGGTTCAACCTCAAGACAATTCATGGTGATCAGAGACTGTAGCGAGACTTGTAAGAACAAAAAAGGTCCGACCCCTATCGGGATCGGACCTCTATGATGACTTAAATGCCGTGCCGACTTTACGGCACCACCACCTTGGCATTCGCCTGGATGCCGCCGCTGAAGGTCAGCAGGAGGGTAAGCTGGCCATCTTGCAGGAAGACTCGGCGGCCCAGGGCTCCGCCCGTGGTCGTACCGTTGAGCAGGGCTGTGATCGCT
>NZ_JBILYB010000268.1:0-4131 GCF_044378005.1 Prosthecobacter sp. | reverse complement strand
AGCGGCCCCCACCATGCGAAGCGTTGTGTTTTCATCGGTCGCCTTATTTACACCACCCCTTCAACTTTGCCAATCGACAGGTTTTCAAACACGGCCTAGGATTGATCGAGCGACTTCACATTCGTCTCCTCAGCGAGCCAGACGGAGATGATGGTGATCCCGGCCATGCCGATGAGATAGAGAGCGATGGGCCAAGGTTTGCCGCCGGAGCTGGCGAGCAAGGCGGTGGCGATGAGCGGGGCGAGGCCACCTGCGAGTGGCGAGGCGAGCTGGTAGCCGAGTGAAGCGCCGCTGTAGCGCACGCGTGTGCCGAACAGCTCTGAAAAGAAGGCGGCCTGCGGGCCATACAGGGCGCTGTGGATGATGAGGCCGAGCGTGATGGCGAATGCGAGCGCCGTGGTGGAGCGGAGGTCGATGAGCCAGAAGAAGGGGAAGGCAAAGAGGATGATGAAGATGGCTCCGCCGATGTACACGGGCCGCCTGCCGATGCGGTCCGAGAGCCAGCCGAAGAAGGGAATAACAAAGAACTGCACGCCGGAGCCGATGAGCACGGCCTGGAGCACTTGATCTTTGGTGAAGCCCGCCTGCTGCGTGGCGTAGGTGAGCACGAAGGCGGTGATGATGTAGAAGAAGGCGTTCTCACCAAAGCGCGCGCCCATGGCGAGCAGGACATTGCGCGGATAGCGGCGGATGACCTCGAAGATGGGCATCTCGGTGGTGGAGTTGCTTTTTTTGGCCTCGGTGAATACCGGACTCTCCAAAATGCGCAGACGGATGAACATGCCCACGCCGAGAAGCAGGATGCCTATCAAGAACGGAATGCGCCAGCCCCAGACGAGGAAGGATTCCTCCGGAATGACGGAAGAAAGCGTGCGAAAGACGGCGGTGGCCAGCAGCAGGCCGATGGGAACGCCAGCCTGTACCCAGCTCGCCAAAAAGCCGCGCTGCCCCGCCTTCCCATGCTCCACGGCCATGAGCACCGCACCGCCCCATTCACCACCGACGCCCAGCCCCTGGATGAAACGCAGCGAGACCAGCAGGATGGGCGCGAGGATGCCCGCCTGGTCATACGTTGGCAGCAGGCCAATGCCGAAAGTGGCCAGGCCCATCATCATCAGCGTGGTGACGAGCATGGACTTGCGCCCGAGCTTGTCGCCAAAGTGACCGAAGACGATGCCACCGAGTGGTCGTGCGAAAAAGCCGACCGCGTTCGTCGCAAATGAAGCCATCGTGGCCGCCAGTGGGTCCATTTGAGTGAAGAAGAGCTTCCCAAACACCAGCGCGGAGGCGGTGACGTAGAGGAAAAAATCATACCACTCAATGGTGGTGCCGATGAAGCTGGCGAGGACGACGCGGCGGGTGTTACTGGCTTGGGACATGAGTGGTCTGGCTTATGAAAGCCTATGGCTGGATGGGTGCAGAGGGAGCCAAAGAACGGGCTTAACTGACCGTGTTGGTCAATAAGTCACCAGCTTGAGTCCTTGCCATCCTTGAATGAACCGACCTCATGTCGGCCCGGCGGGCTGATGCCACGCACGGGCAGACAGTCTGCCAGCGCAGATCAGCCCGCGATGGAGAAGACCTCACGGGCATCGGCGATGCTGCCGGTAAGTGCGGCGGCGGCGACCATGACGGGACTCATGAGGACGGTGCGGCCTGTGGGGCTGCCTTGACGGCCTTTAAAGTTGCGGTTGCTGGAGCTGGCGCAGAGCTGGTCGCCGACGAGCTTGTCAGGGTTCATGGCGAGGCACATGGAGCAGCCCGCGTTGCGCCATTCGAAGCCGGCGTCGGTGAAGATTTGGTCGAGGCCTTCCTGACGGGCGATGACATCGACGACCTGGCTGCCGGGGACGACGATGGCTTTCACGCCAGCGGCGACTTTGCGGCCCTTGATGAACTTCGCCACTTCGCGGAAGTCGCTGATGCGGCCGTTGGTGCAGGAGCCGATGAAGGCGACGTCGATCTTGGTGCCCTTGATGGGCTGACCGGCGGGGAGCTTCATGTAGTCGAGAGCTTCCTGGATGGAGATGCGGCCGGGCTCCGTGGCGGCGCTTTCAGGCTTCGGCACGTTTTCGGTCACGGAGATGGCCTGGTCAGGGCTGGTGCCCCAGGTGACGGTCGGTGGCACGTCTTTGGCCTTGATGTTGACGATGTCGTCATAGACGGCGTCGGCATCCGAAGCGACCGCGCGCCATTGGGTGACGGTGCTCTCCCAGGCAGCGCCTTTCGGGGAGTAATTGCGGCCTTTGAGATACTCGAAGGTCTTCTCGTCCGGGTTCACATAACCGCAGCGGGCACCGCCTTCGATGCTCATGTTGCAGACGGTCATGCGCTCTTCCATCGTGAAGCCATCGAAGGTGCTGCCGCCGTATTCGTAGGCGTAGCCGATGCCGCCATTGGCACCGAGCAGGCGGATGATGTGGAGGGCCACGTCCTTCGAATACACGCCGGGGCGGAGCTGGCCGTCCACGTTGATGCGGCGGACCTTCATGGGGCTCAGCGCCATGGTTTGCGTGGCCAGAATGTCGCGCACCTGGGTGGTGCCGATGCCGAAGGCGATAGCTCCGAAGGCGCCATGCGTGGCCGTGTGGGAGTCACCGCAGGCGATGGTGGTGCCGGGCTGGGTGATGCCCTGCTCAGGTCCGACAACGTGGACGATGCCCTGTTTGCCGCTGCTAAGGCTGAAATAGGTGATACCGAAGTCCTTGGCGTTCTTGTTCAGCTCCTGGATCATGGCTTCCGCCAAAGGATCGGCGAAGGGAGAAACCTGGCTGTCCGTGGGGACGATGTGATCGACGGTAGCAAAGGTGCGGTGCGGGTAGGCGACCTTCAGATTCAGGTCGCGAAGCATGCCAAAGGCTTGCGGGCTCGTCACCTCATGCACCAGATGGGTATCAATGAGAAGCTGTGTCTGTCCGTTCGACAGTTTTCCGACGGCGTGTGATTCCCAAACTTTAGCGAAGAGTGTCTTTCCCATGGTGTGTGCTTTTGGAGGTGGAGGGCGAGCCTAGCACGCCAAACCAGCCGTGCAAATCACGGGGTGAATTTCTCTCAATCGCCGCTTCTCGTCACGCCCCGGCCTTTGTCAGCCGCTTCTTCAGCTTCTTCAGCAGCTCGGGGTTCCCCTCCAGCTCCTCCATCAGCAGCGTCAGTACGTCGAGCGTCTGGCGACTCATGTGGTGCTCCATGCCTTCCACATCTTCATGCACGGTCTTTGGGTCCAAACCGAAGCCGGAGAGCAGGCGCGTGAGCACTTCATGCCGCCGGGCGATCTCCTGGCCGATCTTCTTCCCTGCGTCTGTCATCACCACGCCGCGATAGCGCTCATAGATGACGTATCCCTCAGCATCCAGCCGCTGAATCATGTTCGTCACGCTGGCCTGGGAGATTTCCAGGTTCTTCGCGATGTCCACCACGCGGGCGTAGCCCTTTCCCTCGATCAGATTGTGGATCTGCTCGAGATAGTCTTCGATCGCGGGAGAGTGAACGTGCGCGGTGGTTTCCTGGCGCTTGGCGGGTGGCATGGGCGGGCCGGATGAGTAGCGGAAACAAGCGGGAGGAAAAGCGGAAGTTCTCGGGTGAAGGCAGGAAAGTTAGCCCAGGCTAAAACTAGCACTTGCGAGATTGAGCGAAACTGCCAGTCTTAGCCCAGCCTAAAATTGCCATGCGAACCAAGCTTTCCTTTCTCAGCCTGCTCATCGCGGTTTCACAGCTCGCCGCCGTCGAGCCTGTCCGCGAGATGAGCACGGATCGACCTGACACCACGGAGTCACCCTATTCGGTCCCGGCGGGCATGTTTCAGATCGAGGCGAGCTTCTTCGACTACAGCCGTGATGCGAACAAGGGCATCGGCTCCGCGGACCAGTGGATCTACGGACAGATCAATTTCAAGATGGGCATCCGTCACGACTCAGATCTCCAGGTCATCGTGAACAGCCACGCCATCGCGGGTGAGTCTGAGCGCGGTGACAGCACGCGCACGACCGGCTTTGGCGACATCACCTTGCGCTATAAACAGAACCTCTGGGGCAACGACAGCGGCACCACGGCCTTCGCTTTGATGCCGTATCTGACCATCCCCACTCATACCGGCGTGAGTGATAAAGCTTGGGCCGGTGGCCTCATCATGCC
>NZ_JBILYB010000266.1:0-4137 GCF_044378005.1 Prosthecobacter sp. | reverse complement strand
CCCCGCTGACGATTTCAAAAGCCGCCCCGCTCATGCTCATCGACCTGCCGCTACGCTTTGATCGCCTGACTGCCGGCACCTTCGCCGGCTACCCGCTCTCTCCCGTGAACCCTGTGGCTTACCTCGCGCCAGCTCCGCCCGCGCCACCGTGGAATGCCGCCACCTTTGGCTTCAACGCCGCCGCCTACGCTGCCCAGCTCGGCACCGGCAACATGTACATCACCCTCACCTTCAAGATCCGCCTCACCACGACTGATGCCACCGACGCAGTCGGCGTGATCGGAGTTCGCCTCGTCCCGGATAACACGCCATGAAAACGCTCATCCTCCTGCTATGCGTCGTCCTCGCCCACGGCGCACTCTTTGCCCAGCCTCTGCCCGCCGTGCATGGCCGCGTCTATGGCCAGGACGAAAAGGGGGCCAATCTCGGCCCCGTGCCTGGGGCAAAGATCGAGCTGCTCTCCGCCAAAAGCAGCACCGTCATCGCCACGGCCACCGCCGACTCACCGGGCGGCTACTTTCAGATCAAAGACCTGCCGCCCGCTGACTACGCCTACCGCGTGACTGCCGCTGGATTCAGGACCGAGGACGAAAAGCGCGGCTTCAAAGTCCCGCAGACCTCGCTGGAATACGTCCACGACTTCATCCTCACCCGGCCGCCGCCGAAACGTGAGCGCTGTGATATGCCCGTGCTCGTGGTGAAGCGTGTCAGCACTAGCGGCAATGAGGCCGACACCGTCCGGCTGCCCGCCGCCTCCGCCAGCCTCCTGCTGCGCCCGAACTCCCCGAAGATCGCCACACCGCCGAGCCAACCCTTCGTCGCCAATGCCAAAGGCGACCTACTTCTCAAAGACCTCGCCGTCGGTGAATACAGCGTCGCCATCGAGGCTCCCGACGCCCAGCCTTTCATCGGCACTCTCCAGGTGAAGTGCGACAGTGCCGACCAGATCGTCTTTGAACTCCAGCCCTGCGATGCCGTCCTGCACAGCTTCGTCCGCGCGCTTCTTCGCGAAGGCTGGGGCCGCACACCTGCCGCGAAAGCCGCCGCCACCCAGGCCTACCAGGCCGCCGCACGCGGTGCTGGTCAAAACCCTGCGCTCGACTACGCCCGCGCTCTGTCCCAGCTCAGTGCCGGAAGCTATGACGACGCCATGAAAAGCCTCGCCTCTGCCATCGCGCAGCCGCCCGGGACCGTCACCGCACGTGCCAGCGAGATGCAGCTCTGGATGTCCCTGATCCAGCATCAGCCCGCCCAGGCCCTGCGCGACGCCCGCACCTGGAGCAAGCAGTTGTCCCCCGACACCAGCACCAGCCCAGCGGCGCGCGATACCGCCTACCTCTGCGGCATCGCCCTAGGGCTCATCAAGGGACCGTGGAAGCCGGATGTCCCCGCCGGTGAGTCTGTCCTCTTTGAGCGCGACCTCCTCGCCGTCTTGCCTTCTGATCTTCGCCCACAGGTCGAGAAAGCCCGCGACAGCGTCGCCGCCACCTTTGCCAAACTCAAAGCTGGAGCCGACTCCGAGCGCGGCCGCATTGCCGCAGAGGCAGGCGACAAAATGAAGGCCGCCGTCGCCCGGATCGAAGCGCGGCAGACCGCCATCGAAAACGAAGTCGCCCTCATCGATGCCGACCTCCAGCGTCTCCAGGGCATGGCGCAGGCCGGCGATCAGAGCCGCATCCAGATCACTGGCTTCAGCCAGCAGCGCCAGGCGCTCGCCGCACAGATGCGTTCTCTCCAGGCCCGCCTCCAGCAGCTCGCCGCCATGATGTCCCAGACCCGCCAGATGCCGCCGACCACACAGCCACGCTTCCCTCAAAAAGACGGCCAGCGTGGCACCACCAGTCCTACTTTTGTCCCCCAGCAGCCGACTCCTCAGCCGATGAATCCGCAGCTCCAAAACGAAATGCAGCAGATTCAGAGGCAGCTCGTCGTGCTCCAGAACCAAGATGCCCAGCTCGCCGCAAGACAGGTCAATGCGCAGAACCAGTTTCCACGCACCACTGGAGGTTCACCGGCTGAGGTTGAGGCCAAGCTGAAGCGTCGCGAAGCCCTCGCCCAGGAGTCCGCCATGCTCGACCAGCAGCTCGTCGATACCTCCAACGGCACACCCACCGCCAACCCCGAGACCACCGGCCTCGCCCGCCGTGCCCGTCTGGTGAAAACCTACCACGACCTCCCGCTGGAGGGTCGCCGACAGGAACTGCTGAAGCAGTTCAACTGCGGTGCCGCCAAGGAAGCTACTCGACCAGCCGCCAACGCGCAGCCCGTCGAGATCATCGAGAAAGATTTTCCGACCCAGCGTGTGCGCTGAGGCGGTCTAAGCCCTCGCTGCCAGCTTCAGCCGGAACTTAAGGTGTTTCATAACCCCTCTCAGATGCCCCCATGATTTGATCCCTCGTCTGTGCGCCTCATCGCCCCGTCATCCGCGCCAGCAGATCCGCGGCTTCCTGGGCGGTGATCACGCTTTCCATTCCCTCCGGCATGAGGGAGGTCTTCAGCGTCTTCATCTCCTTGATGTCACGACGCAGCACGGGGAACTCCACCCCGCCCGGCAGTTTCAAGGTCACGCTGCCCGGCGCCTCGGCGGCGATCAATCCGGCGATCTGGGTCCCATCCTGTCTCGTGATCTGTGTGGAGGCATTCCGCAATTCCACCGCACGGTTTGGATCAAAGATGGCCTCCAACAGTTGATCCATCGGCTTCGCGGCCACCGTCGCCAGATCCGGACCGACCTCCACGCCCATGCCGCCGAGCTTGTGGCAGGCCATGCATGCTTTGGCAAAGACTGCCTCGCCTCGCTTTGCATCGCCGCGCAGACTTCCCACCTCTTGGACATAGCGCTTCACCACCTTCTGGCGGTCTGCATTGACGTTCGTGATCACCGGCACTTCGGCCACAGGCTTTGCGGGTGCCGCCTTCGGGAACCACGTCGCCAGTTCTTCGGGATGGATTTCCTCGCTGCCTGCCGCCACGAGCGCCACACCGCGCACTTTTGGAAACGCCAACCTCATCAGCGAGATCAAAGCAGGCCGCTGCGCCTCATCCAGCAGCGCCGCCGTCCATGCTGCTTGAAGCCGCACGGATAGGGGGGTGACGGACCCTCTGGCGAGTTCGATCAGCTCTGGCACGGCCGCCTTGTCCTGCTTTTCCAAAAGCAGCCGCTGCGCTGTGTCCCGCGTCCAGCGGTGGTTGGAGGCCATCGCCTTCATCGGCTCCTTTAGCAGGGCTACCTCACTCTTCGTCGTGCTCGGTCCGCTGATCCGATAAATCCTGCCCATGTCCTCGCCGGCACGCAGGTTCAGCCCTTTGGAGATGTCCGCTGGAATCCACTCCGGGTGCTCCAGCACGAGGCGATACATATCGACGACGTAGATCGCGCCATCCGGTCCAGGACGTGCCATGCTGGGGCGCGACCAATTGTCCCCGCTCGCGAGAAATTCGCTCTTTGCATCGTCCGGGTGGCGCTGGCTCGTGATCGGCAGCTTCGAGTGATCCAGCAGCTCCCGATGCACCAGATTGTTTGCCGGTTCGCAGACCAGCAGAGACTGATCCTTGCCATCAAACCACGGCATCGGCGCGCAGCCCGAAGTCAGCGTTTGAATCGCGCTCGCCCAGTTGAACCGCCGCACCGCCGGGCTGATGGGCAGCACGGTCTTCTCCTCATTGATCACCGCCCGCACCGAGGTCGCGAGCTTGTCGGGGTGCGACTCCATCCAGCGCATCGGCAGATAATAATGCCAGCCCATCGTGCTGTTGTTGTTGCCGAACCAATTCCCGAAATCATCCCGCCACTTCCCATACTGCGAGCGGCCAAACTCCCGCTCAAACTTCCCGGTCACGGGATGGAAGCGGAAGTCATTGGTGCCGAGTTTGATTTTCTCCCCCGTCTTCACCACCGTCACATTGCCGCCACTGTCACCATTGGCCCCGTGCAGCCAGCCATCCAGGCCCCAGCAGAAGCCATTCACGAGATGCTGCGGATTCCCCGCCGTGAAGCCCGAGTACCAGACCTCGCGTTCATCGCACTTCCCGTCTCCATCCGAGTCGCGGGCATAGACCAGGTCTGGAATCGCCGAGATGAAAACGCCGCCCTTCCAGCAGGCCAGGCCCGTGGGGTGCAGCAGCCCGTCGAGAAAC
>NZ_JBILYB010000138.1:0-15705 GCF_044378005.1 Prosthecobacter sp. | reverse complement strand
TATAAACCCTTGATTGTGTGAGCCTTGGGAGACATTCCCTTCGCAAAATGAAGGCTCTATTGTATATGATGGCCAATCGAATTTACTCAAGCCCATGCGCCTCGTTTTTGTCCTACTGCTCACCACCACGGCTCACGCCGCTGACATCCAGCCGCTGCTGAAACAATACTGCCTCGACTGCCACAACGCGGACAAGCAGAAGGGCGATGTCGATCTCACGAGCTTCGGCTCGCCGCAGAATGTGGCGAAAGAGTTCAAGCTGTGGCAGACGATGCTCCAGCAGGTCGAGGAGGAGGAAATGCCGCCGAAGAAGCCGCTGCCGAGCGTGGCGGAGCGCGAGGCGATCGTGGCGTTTTTGCGGAAGGGCATCGACTCGGTCGATTGGAGCACGCAAAAAGGCATCGAGCACGTCACGCTGCCGCGGCTGACAAAAACCGAATACAACAACACGCTGCGCGACCTGCTCGGCATCGACTTTGAGCCGGGCAAACTGCTGCTCGACGATGGCCCTGGCCTCTCCGGCTTCACGAATGATCGCGACGCGCTCTTCATCTCGCCTGCGCTGGCGGAGCAGCTCTTTGATGCGGCAGATTACGCACTGCAAAGCATGCTCAATCTGCGCCAGAAGCCCTACTCGAAGCACTTCGAGGCCGAGAAGATGCTCATGACCGAGCGCGGCTCGAAACCGGAGGGACTTCCCGGCGGCGGGGTCGGCTACTCGCTCGCTGGCGCGGGACAGCGCACGCTTTATGACGAGATCATCGTGCCTACCGACGGTTGGTATCACCTAACCGTGAAGCACGTGGGCCGCGGTGGTGAAGCTGGCTTGCGTCTGCGCATCGACAACGAGCCCCGAGCACTTTTGAAGTGCCTCGACAACACGCCGAAAGAGGAAGAGATCGAGCTGCTGCTCCGTGCAGGCACGCATCAGATGACCTGGAACATCGACAACACCGGCCTGCGAGCACCGACATCGATTCCGGTGCGCAAAGCGAGGAAAGCTGCGCCGAAGGGCGGCTATCCCGTCTTTGACCAAAAGAAGGCCGCGCCGCTGGTGAAAGAGGCCGCTGCAACGAATGCGCCGAAGCTGCCGGTGCCAGAAAACGCCTCCGACGAGGTCAAAAAGCTCACGGACACGCTCAATCGCAACTTCCAAAACATGCAGATGCGCGTCGAGTATCTGCGAGCCGTGACGCCCGAAGGCAATCCGAGCGATCTGCGCAGCTTCTACAACCTGCTGCCGGAGCGCACCGAGGCGATGGTGGTGGTGAAGCATCAACTCGCGAAGGCGATGCAGGTGCCCGTGGCCGAGCTGGATCAACAGATCGAGACCGCGAACGTGGAGAAGCTCGCCAGCAATCGCAAGGTGGTCGGTGATTCGCTCGAAGTGCTCGATCTGCGCTTCGATGCTGCATCGCTCATCGGCAGCGCGGCAGCGCAAAAGGTCGTGAAGGCCGAAAAAATCGGCGCACCGGGTGTGGACTGGATTCGCATCGAAGGCCCGATTTCTCCCGCAGGCTCAAAAGCCCGTAAAATCTTCCAAAGCGATGCCAAGGCCGCTTTGAATGCCTTTTTGCCGAAAGCATTCCGCCGACCGTTGCGAGCTGGTGAGCTCGAAAAGCATCTCGCTCTCTATGAAACGGCCCACAAGCGCGGTGAATCGCCCGAACAGGCTCTCAAGCTCGCTTTTGCGGCCGCGTTGACCTCGCCGAGCTTTTTGTTCCGCGATGAACTCCGCGCGGGAAAGCTCGACGATCATCGCCTCGCCAGCCGCTTGAGCTATTTTCTTTGGATGACCATGCCAGACGACGAGCTGCGTGCTCTCGCCGACTCTGGCAAGCTGCACGATGACGCCACGCTGCGCGCGCAGGTGAAACGCATGCTCGCCGATCCCAAGTCACGCGCCTTCGTGAGCACCTTCCTCGGCCAGTGGCTCGGCTTTGCCGGACTCGGCACCGAGCATGTGCCTGACGCGAAGAAGTTCCGCACATTCACGCCCGCTCTCGCCGAGGCGATGAAACTGGAGCCTGTGCTCGTCTTTGAAAATCTCCTGCGCACTGGCGGCAGTCTCACCCGCCTGCTTGATGGCCGCGAAACCTTCGCCAATACCGATCTCGCAGCGCTGTATGAACTCGAAGGCATCAGCGGCCAAGCTTTGCAACGCGTGAAGTTCACCGATGATCGTCGTGGCGGCCTGCTCGGCATGGCGGCCATTTTGACCGCCTCCTCCACGCCGAACCGCACCAGCCCTGTGATCCGCGGCAAGTGGGTGCTCGAAAACCTGCTGGGCCGCAAACTCGCCGAGCCGCCCGCCGATGCTGGTCAGCTCGACGACAAGGCCGGTGATCGCGGCAAGACGCTGCGCGAGGAACTCGCCGAGCATCGTCGCAACGAAAGCTGCGCGAGCTGTCACGACAAGATCGACCCCATCGGCTTCGGTTTGGAAAACTTCGACGCCATTGGTCGCTTCCGCTTACAGGAGGCTAGCAAGCCCGTCGATGCCAGCGGCCTGCTGCCCGGCGGCCAGCGCTTCAACGGCCCCGCCGAGCTGCGCCAGCTCATCACCACCCGCCATCAAGACGAGTTCATCGCCAATCTCACGCGCCGGCTCACATCCTTCGCATTAGGCCGCGCCTTGAAGCCGCAGGACGAAGGCTTGATCCGCCTGCTGCTCGCTGATTTGAAAAAGGCAGACTACCGCGCGGACGTACTCATCGAGTTGATTGTGCTCAGCGAGGCGTTTCGCACGCAGGGCTGATGTTGCTTGGCAGCGAGAATGCCTCGCTCCGTCCCACGCGCTCCACGAAACTGTGCCGACTGTGGTTCTACTGCACCACGGCGGTGAAGACGAGAATCGAGATGGTGCCCGCTTGCCTAGCGCTGCGGCGGTTCGAGAAATCCTTGCAGACGGCCTGCAGCTTGCCTTAACGGCTCGATCACAGATTTGAAGCGGTCATCCGCCAGCCAGCCAGCCAGCACTTTATAGCTAGCGATGTCACGCGCGGCAAGGTCAGCTCCCTGGATCGTCGGTGATGCAGTCAGTAGATTCTGCGAGATGGCGACATTCGCGTTCGGGAAGACGCTGGCGAAGCCTCGTAATTCCTCAGCCGTGCGTTTCGGGTCCAGCAAATATATTTCCAACGCCTGCTTTTGAACAGGGTCACGCACATCCGCCCGTGCGATCATGTTCGAGAGCATCAGCCCACTCTGAGGATGGCTTGAGGCCGTCTTCGCCAACTCTGGCAGCACGTTTCATGGTGTGTTCAGGCGATGATACCCGTACGGGCTGCATTTGCAACGAGGCCGCCAGACATTTTATGGACTGTTTCCATAGACCACGTTTACCTCTGACAGAAGAATAGTAGCAAAATATGGACGGCAATTGTTCCTCATCTCAGACAAAGCCTGACAGTGCCCTGTCGCCCATGCAGACCATGCGGCTGATGTCACTCCCATGTGTTTCCAGACCTATTGGTTCGTTATCGGTTCCTGCTTCTTTGCCCAAGCGGGTGTGCCGAACCAGTCGTGCATTTCCTTCTCGAAAGGGGCGATGATCTCAGGGGGCTCGGGAATGGCGCCACGGTCGTTGGTTTCGATGATCCAGGTGCCGAGGGCGGCGCGGAGGCGGGTGAGGGCCTCGCGGTGCTCGGGCTGTGTGGACTTGGAGAGATCGCGGATCTCATGCGGATCAGCCTGCGTGTCAAAAAGCTCCTCGCTGGGGCCGACGTGCCGCATGAGAGCAAGCGGCGGACCGGTGAGTTTGCCCTCGGTGTGGAGCTGGCGCATGAGCGGCTGGATGGGGAAGCATTTTTCCTTGTAGCGGTTCAGCGAGGCAAAGGTGGGGCCGGTGGTGAAGGTGCGGATGTAGTGAAAGCGCTCGTCATGCACGCTGCGGATGCGTTGCACGGCCTCGTCAATGCGGTCGCGTGCGGCGAAGGCGAAGCGGCGGTGTGCATCGGCTCGATCACCGAGGAAAACGCGGCCCTGTATGAGCGGCGGACGCTCGATGCCTGCGAGGGCGAGCGTGGTGGCGGTGACGTCGATGAGGCTGAGGATGCGGTCATCGACGCTGCCTGGCTTCCATTGCGGCGGCGCGGGATGATTCTTCGGCCATTGGATGATCATGGGCACGCGCAGGCCGTTGTCGTAGCACCAATGAATGCCGCGTGGCTCCAGGCGGCCGTTGTCGCCAAAGAAGATGATGATTGTGTCGTCCTCCAAGCCATCGGCGCGGAGTTGGGAGAGCACTTTGCCAAAGCGCAGGTCCATGCCGGAGACGGAGTTCAGGTATCGCGCCCACTCCTGCCGCACCACCGGATGATCTGGGTAGTAAGGCGGCGGTGTGACGTTTTCGGGCTTGGCATGTTGCACATGGATGTCCTCGCCCACCCACTTCACGCGATCCTTCTCGGCGCTTTTGCGGTCGTAGATGTCGTATTCGTTTTCCTCGGCATTCACGACAGCGAAGAAGGGCTGGCGCGATTTCAGCGTGCTCCAATCCTGCGAGTTCTCATCGTAGATGGGGCCTTCGTTGACGAAGTTGAGGTCGAGCTTGCCCGTGCCGACGCTTTCGCCGTTGGCCGTCTTGATGTTGGCCGTGAAAAAGCCCGCGTCATGCAAACGCTGCGTCACAGGCCGCACGCCTGCTGGAAGGCGGAAGTCATCACTGCGATGCGAGCGCATCGGGTGCGTGTCCGTCGTGGTCTGATACATGCCGGTGAAGAATGCCGAGCGACTCGGTGCACAGGCCGGATTCGTCGAAAACACCCGCGTGTAGCGAGTGCCATGGGCGGCCAGTTGATCGAGATTTGGTGTGTGGACATCCTTCGCGCCGTAGCAACCAAGATCGTGGCTCAGGTTCTCGCCGATGAGCCAGAGGATGTTCGGCAGCTTCGCTGCGAATGACGAATGCGAAAGGACGAATGCCGAAAGGAGGAGCAAGAGGCGGCGCATGTGGTCAGCGGCGTTTGGGATTCCGCTCGTTTAATAACCGTGGGCGAATCTGATATCGAGGGTCTGCATGTAGGTTTGCAGTCCGGCATCTTGAACGGGCAACACGATGGCGTCTTCATCACTCTCGTTGTGGTGGGAGTGCCACCAGCCCGGCGGCGTGACAAAGGCACCTCCCGCCACCCAGTTGGCACGGATGGGATTGATGATGTTGCCATCGCTGTCGAGATCAGGGCCGATCATCGTATAGACGCCCTCGGTAGCCCTCACGGCGTAGTCCATAGCGATGGAGCTATGCCGGTGCGCCTTTTGTCGGCTCTTTGCGGGCAGCAGGTTATACAGGGACCACATGGTGTGAGTCAGCGTCTTGGTCTGCGGGCAGTCAGGATTGGCCAGCAGGATGCCGTTGCGGTTCCTGTCCTTGCCCTCGTTGGCTTGCCGGACTTTTTCCAGTTCGGCGTCGAGTTGTTCGCGGGAGAAATACAGCGAACGAAAACGCTCTTTGCTAGGCCGGACACCCAGGAAGTCCATCAGCGGCTGGTCATGCACCCAGTAAAAAGCCGTGTCTTCGCTGGCCTGATGCTTGATTTCGCCTGTGCTTGGGATGGCAATGAAATCGCCGATTTTCCATTCGAGCCTGCTCCCTTGGATCAGGCTGAAGCCAGAGCCTCGAATGACATAAAACACTTGGCTGCTGGCATGCGTGCTGGTGGAGAGCACATCTCCAGCCGCGATGTGAATGAAATTCGCCAGAAGATTCGGCCCGGTGGCTGGATAGCTGGTTTGGAGCTGTTGCGCCAGATCCAGCGGGATGACTTTGGTCTCTGCGATCTGATGCAGGGAGGGCGGAAACACGTCGATGCCGATCTTTGGCATCCGTGGATTGGCCGCGCTGCCGTATTCAAAGAAGAGGACGTTCTTGGCCCACTCTTGGTTGCAGGAGGAGGTGCCTGGATTGGATGTGTTCATGGTGAAGGATGGGCGATGTGAAGTTGGTGCCCTGATGAAATCACTGCTTGAGACAGCTGATACTCGTTGGGGATTGGCTTGGATAGGAACTTCCTTGCCATCCGATTTCATTCATGGGTCGTGGGTGATTTGAAGGCTGAGTGGGCTGCTTTCACAAACGCTTCGGGTTCACGGGCGATGACGGTGGTAGTCCACGGGCGAGGTTGCTGAATCGCGCGTGGAAGGCCTTCATGACTGTTGAAGCCTCGGCGGAGGGCATGCGGGCGAGATTGCGGAACTCGTGCGGGTCTTTTTCGTGATCGTAGAGTTCGAGGCCGTTCGCGCCTTCGTTCCATTCGGTGTAGCGCCAGCGTTCGGTTCGGAGGGTGCGGCCCATGACTTGGGCGGGCAAGCGAACATCGGCGGGACGGAGAATTTGGGTGATGGCGCTCTGGTGCCATTTTTGCGCAGGATCATTCAAAAGCGGTCGCAGGCTGCGGCAATCAAGCGATGCGGGTGGCGTGAGCGAGGCGAGATCGGCGAGGGTGGGGTAGATGTCGATGAACTCGACGATGCGATGGCAGGCTTGGCCGTTTCCTTTGAAGCCGGGGGCGCGGATGATGAGTGGGGCGCGGGCGCTTTCTTCGAAGAGGGTGCGCTTTTGCCAGATGCCGAGATGCTCGCCGAGGTGGTAGCCGTGGTCGCTCCAGAGGACGACGATGGTGGTGTCGGTGAGGCTGAGTTTGTCGAGGGTATCAAGCACGCGACCGATCTGCGCATCGACGAAGGAAACGCTGGCTCGGTAGGCTTGCAGCGCCTTGCGGCAGGTGAGTTCGTCGAGGCCGTAGTTTGGCGTGGAGTTGTTGTGCGCGAAAGCGGCGACGGGGATATCGCTGCGGTCATCGGCGGGGGTTTCGGGCAGGCGGATCGACTCCAGCAGATGCAGGTCGAAGTATTTCTTTGGCGCGACGAACGGCGTGTGAGGTCGGAAGAAGCCGACGCCGAGGAAGAAGGGTTTGTCGCGATGCTTTTCGAGGAGTTGAATGGCCTCGGTGGCGATCATGCCATCGGTTTGTTCCTCGTCGGTGCCGTCGGCGGC
Source organism: Prosthecobacter sp. (assembly GCF_044378005.1). Lineage (GTDB taxonomy): Bacteria > Verrucomicrobiota > Verrucomicrobiia > Verrucomicrobiales > Verrucomicrobiaceae > Prosthecobacter. Next base: position 8,708 of record NZ_JBILYB010000138.1, on the reverse strand, counting down.
GAGCCAGCTCAAGGCGGCGCTGACAGGTTTTTGCGGCGTGGGGTTGGTGATGAGCTTTTCATCGGTGACATCGCGCCCTTTGGGGTTCACGACGAGTTGCCACGAGGGTTTGTCATCGAGGCCGTCAGTGCCGATGCCGTTGGGCACGTCGTAGTGGTAGATTTTGCCGACGCGGGCGGTGAACCAGCCGTTTTGCCGGAAGAGCTGCGGCAACGTGACGACATCGGGCAAGGCCTCGCGGAAATGGCGGTCGAGATCATAGACCTGCGTGGCATCGGGTCGGCGACCGGTGAGCACGGAGGCGCGGCTGGGATTGCAGAGCGGGATTTGATTGTAGGCGCGATCAAAACGCACGCCGCTGGCCGCGAGCCGGTCGATGTGCGGTGTGTGTGGGCTATCGTTCGCGAGATCGTCGATGGCGATGAAGAGGACGTTCGGCTTCGCCACCAATGACGACGTCAGAGCCGAGCAAAGCGAGACAGCCATCATCACGAAGAAGATGCAGCCCCGCAGGTGGGATCGTTGCGAAGCAATGGCGAATGACGAAGGCGGGAGGAAGCGCATGGATGGGTGGTGACTGGCAATCAAACCGCGAGGAACTTCGAGGGCGTGATCGGAGCCGAAAGGCGGGGCTCCAGACCTTGGCGAACTTTTTTCGATGCCTGAGATTCCAGGGCAGAGGGCTTTCCTCGCAGCCCACCCTGTTCCGCCGCCCACGGTGTCCCCAGGCGCGTTGTCCATGCTTTGTTGTCGAGCGGTGCAGGCTTGGAAAAGTCATCCTGAAACACGATCTGATCCGGCCGGGCGAGCAGCGGCTGCAAATCTGCGGCCTGAACAAAAGCTGCGAGACAAAAGGATGCAATGAGTTTCATGCAGGAGCATTGAACGCCGCCAATCGAACCGGCTTGCCGCAAAGTCTGGATCGGCAGATTCAGCTCGGTGGATCTGGGTAGTAGAGAAGCGTTTGTTTCCGCTTCAACGATTCGATTTGAGAGCTGAACTACGTCGTTTAGCGGACGGCGATCATCTTATTCTGCCTGTGGGAGACGGCACACGAGCGCGAAATTCATTCCGCAACATCCACGCACGCTAAGTCGTCCGAGCCTGCGTCTTCAACGTCACCCACCAGACTCGATGAGATTTCAGCCATGGTGATGAAAATACCCGGGACGAATTCCACATCCCCCGCTCTTTTTTCGTGCGTTCCAGAACGCGGTGTTTATCATCCCGCCGCTTTCCCCCGAAAAAGCCCTATTCCAATCCGCATAACCATACTCTGATCCCATGAGCAATTCCGCACCCAAACTTCATAACGCGATGTGGCCCGGCCTCGTCGGCAAAGGCGATGGCGAAGGCCAGGAGCCACCGATCAGCCTGGAGCGCATGCTCGACCTCACCGCTGCTGCCGAGGTCAACGGCCAGAAGTTCGAAGGCATCGACTACTTCCTCTTCCTCCCCCATACGAACCCCGAGGCCAGCGACGACGAACTCAACAAAATCGCTGACCTCATCGCCAGCAAAGGATTCTCCGTCGGCTCCCTCGTCGCCCCAGTCTGGCCGGGCACCGTCGGTGACAGCGCCATGGGCGATGACGCCCAGCAGGAGAAATTCCTCAGCGCTGTGAAGATGGCCTGCCGCATCGCCAAGGTCTTCAATGCCCATGGCGTCCGCAAATACGGCGTCATCCGCATCGACTCCGCTGAGTTTGGCGTCGCCAAATGGCGCGAAAACCCCACCGCGAGCACCGCCCGCATCGTCGATACCTTCAAGAAAGCCGCCCAGATCGCCGCCGACCACGGTGAGCGTCTCGCCGCTGAAGGTGAGATCTGCTGGGCCGGCATGCACTCTTGGAAAGACATGCTCGATGTCCTCGAAGGCGTCGGCATGCCAAACGCCCTCGGCTTCCAGGCTGACCTCGCCCACACCTACCTCTACACCCTCGGCTACAACGCCCCCGAGCACGCCCTCCTCAAGGAAGGCTACAGCGACGCCGAATTCTGGGCCGCCTACGAAACGATGACCAATGCCCTCCGCCCCTGGACCATCGACTTCCACGTCGCCCAGAACGACGGCACCGTCCACGGCGCAGGCAGCCACGACAAGACCGGCAAGCACTGCCGCGCTGACGATCCGAACGGCAAGCTCGACATCACCAAAGCCTCCGGCTACTGGCTCAAAGACGCCGCCGCCCGTGGCATCCAGCACATCTGCTGGGATGGCTGCATGTTCCCGAACGCCGTGCTCAAAACCCCCGGCACCTGGAACAACATCCTCGACGCCATGATCAAAGTGCGTGACGCCCACGGCTGGTAATCTTTACCAACATACCCAAACGTCCCCGACTCATCAGCCCCGCCGTTCATCCCGGCGGGGCTTTTTTCTTCTCTTTTCTCGTCATTGCCAAACCTCACTGGCAGCCCACATTCGGCCCCTTCCCCGCCCCCCGCCCCTAGGAATGTCCCAAGACCTCCCGTTTCACCTCGCCATCAGCCAGGCCGTCGCCGCAGACCCGCGTTACCATCCGCTGGCTTATGAGTTCGTCCGCGATGCCCTGCATGTCGCCGTGAAGCACTACCGCGAAGGCCAGGAAGACCAGCACGTCAGCGGCCAGGAAGTCCTCGAAGGTGTCCGGCTCCATGCCATCGCCGAATATGGCCCCATGGCCCTGACCGTCCTCCATGAATGGGGGCTGGAGCGCGGCGAAGACGTGGGAAACATCGTCTATAACCTCATCGACACCGGCTACTTCGGAAAGAACGAGGGAGACAGCCTCACCGACTTCGCCGGAGGTTTTGATTTCGAGACCGCCCTCGCGGAGCCCTTCAAGCCGGCCTCCAAAAAGCAAAGCGTGTGAGATGCTTCAGAGCTCGTGGTCGGGCTTGGGTGGAGCTCTCAGTGTGAACCGTGGCATCAACGCCACAGTCTCCACGCCACCAGCTCCGTGTCCGAGCGGGCAAAGACCTCGCTGCCAGCGAAAGCCGGATGTGCCCAGGTTTTGCCGATGATCTGATGGCGTCCGAGTTCCTCGAAGCCGGTGGTTTTCAGCCGCACATGCACCAGCTCGCCGCTGGAGTTCAACAGCGTGGCCAGGCCCTCGGACTCACGCAGCCAGACGAGGCTCATCTGCGGGTTGCGATCCTTCGGCGTCAGTGTGTTGGCATCGCTCCAGAGGATCTTGCCGCTCTTGAGCTCGATGGCTTGCAGCCCCGTGGTTTTATCGAGCAGATAGACGGCTCCATCTTTGAAAACTGGGGCCGCCATGAGGCCGCACATGTCTTTCTCTATCTCCCAGGCCAGCGAGACCTCCGTGGGCTGTGCGCCGAGTCGCAGGGCCTTTGTGCCATGCCAGTAGCCGGACACGAGCAGCAGGCCATCGCGATAGATCGGCTGGGCGATGCTGACACCGTAGGTGATCTTGTAGGGGTAGGTCCAAAACACGGCACCCGTTTCGGGATCAAGGCTCTGGATGTGCTCCGGCCCCCAGGCGATCAACTGCCGCTTCCCGCCATGCGTGATGCTCTCCGGCGTGCAGTAGCCGGCAGGATCTGGGCCGCCGCGCCAGACGAGTTTCCCGGTCAGCTTGTCCAAAGCCAGCACGCTGCCAGCAGGCTGAGCGCCGACGTGCAGCAGCACACGGGGACCATCGATCACGGGCGATGCGGCGAAGCCCCAGGTGGGCACTTGGGCACCGAGTTGTTTCACCGTGTCCACTTGCCAGAGCACGGTGCCTTTCGCCGCCTCCAGACACAGCGCCATGCCCGCGGCACCGAGGGCGTAGGCGCGGCCTTCATGGATCGTCACGCTGGCACGCGGGCCGCTGCCATATTCCATGGAGCCGTAGTCCGCCTCCCATTCGAACTGCCAGAGCGGAGTACCTGTGGCGACCTCATAGCAGAGCACACGCTCAGTATTGCCGGGCAGCTTCGGGCGATCCATCACATAGACACGACCCGCGCAGACAGTGACGCCACCGAAGCCTCCGCCAATCTTGGTCTTCCAAACCAGCTCCGGCTCCAGCGCCGCGAAGTCCGCAGGCATCTCCGTCGGATTCCAGGCACCGTCCCCCGCTGAGCCGCGCCAGCGCGGCCAGTCAGCGGCTTGCACTGACATGGAAATTAGCACGAAGAGTGAAATCAGCTTCAACATAGTCGGCAGGAAACGCGCCGTGACAGCCTGCCCTTGCTGTGGCCGCATTGCTACACCGTTGCCTTTCGGTTAAACACCCGAGCACGAGCACATGCCTGCCGGTTTAGATCATCTTATGCCCAAGGACTGCGGGAGTTAGCGGCGGCTATCCTTGCTCTCGCTTCTCGAAGCAACTGTGTGCTCAAATTCACTGCCGCAGTGCTGCCATAAGGTGCTGAAACTCTTCCTCCGCCTGAGCCGTGCCTTCCACCGTGTCAGCGATGCGTTTCTTCACGAGCGCTCGGAAGCGCTTGCGCAGGCGGAGCACGGACTGTTTTACGGCCTCTGTGCTCATCTCCAGCATCTCAGCAATGCTCGCCTGGCAGGCGGCATCGGCGTCGCCTGTGAGCCACGGCTTCAACTCTTCGAACAGGCGTCGCTTGCCATCGGCCAGCATCTCTTTTTCAAGATCGCTCAGCGCAGATGCCAGCAGGCTGATGGCCCACTGGCGATCAAAGGCCGCATCGGGCGCAGCGGCATGTAAATCAGCGATCTGGAGTCCCGGTGCGCTCGTGGTGGCATCCGCATCGACTTGGAAATGCTCCACTCCTCCACCGCGCTTCGCGGCCATCGCACGATCTCGCTGGTCGGCCAAAAAGTGCTTCAACGCACCGAGCAGATAAGAGCGAAATCGCCCCCGCTGCTCCTCCGCATTTCGCAGAGCCCCACCCTCCAGCAGCCCCGCAAAGAACCCATGCGCCAGCTCCCGCGCCGCATCATCGCCACGTCCCTCGCGGCGGAGAAAGACCACCACAGGTTCATAGTAAGCCGCACACAGTTCGCTCAGCGCCGCCTTGGCAGATGCATCATCGCCACGCGAGCGTGAGACCAGCGTCCATCGGGTGGCTTGGAAGGGGGAGGTCATTCGGTGATGATGGTGATTTGGTCGTCCGCCTTGGTCTCGACCTCGTGAGCTTGGTTCTCCTGAATCACCATGGGCATACCGTCTCGGGTAAGTTGGATGCGCTTCCTGGCTGGGTTCGTGATGCCGCCCCATAACATGATGACCTCCGACACCTTCATGCCACGCCGCCACTCGAGGGAGCCCTTTTTGCCAAAGCCAGTGATTTGAATGCGCCTCTGGTCTTCCATCGGCAAAGGCGGAGGCGTCACGTTTTCATAAAGCACCTCGTGGATGTCACGCGAGCGCAGGATGAAGTGGTCGATGTCCTTGAGTTGCAGTTTGGAGAACTCCGCATGCTCCACGATGAGTCCGTTACTCGTCATCGAACTGTTGCCGACAGCCCTCTGGCTGCCGTCTTTGAGGTGCGCCACGCATTGCACCTGCTTGGTGGCGCTGCGCTTGGTCCAGGCGACGAAGCTGCCTATCTCCGGTTTTTCGCCGACGGTTCCAAGCACCCAGTCTTGGGTGCCGATGGAGCCGCGGAAGGAATGCTCGATCTTCTTGGAAGAAGTCCATGGTCCGGCGCTGTAGCTCAGCCGAATGCCATAGGTCTTCACGGGATCACCACGACTGCCGACTCTCAGGGTCACGGAGTGGAGTCCTGCCATGGTCGTCATTTCAGGATGCGGAACGGCGTTGCTCACCGGTGGTAGAAGCTTCCCCTCGGCATCGACAAGCTGTGCGCCTTGCAGGGAAAAGCCGTCGAACTCCGTGTCGTGAAACCAGAGTTGCATCCAGCACGCCTCGGGATCGTCAGCACTGATGCCGGTAGTATCTTCAGACAGTGCTTTCAGCATCTGCGGTGAGATTTCCAAAAGCCGCCCATCAGCATCATAAGTCTCGGCAGACCAGGGCTTGTCTTCCAGACGCATACGCACATAGCGCAGCTCAGGCTTCTTCACGCTGAGCTGCGAGTTTTGAGAAACCGATCCAGCAGGCTTGGAGGCGGATGTCGGTGTTACCTGAGTCGTTGTCTGCTTCAAAGCATCCGGCGTGAAGTGCGAGAACAGCATCTTCCCGATCACCTTGTCCCATTTCACAAAGAAGGTGTCCGCACTGCCGCCGCGCTTGAGCAGGAGCCCGTCGGGCTCGCGCTTCACCACGCGGGCGATCCAGGCTTGGCTGCTGGTGTGCTCATAGACGATCAGGTCGCCTTGGTCGAAACCGCTGTCGATGCGGCTCGCAATCCAGTGGCTACCCTTCGTCACACCGGGCTCGCTTGCCTGCGGGATGCTGTAGGGCGTGATGATAAAGCTGCGGATGAACATGGCAATGATGACCGCGACGAAGGCCTGACCGCCCCAGCCAACAAGACGGTTGCGCGGCCTCGCGGGTGCGTTTTGCGGATGCTGCCTCAGCCACCACCAGGTGGACACGAGCAGCGAGGCTACTGCAGCGAGCAGCAGGGCGACTGCCGCCCACGGATAGTCGTCCTGATGGCGCGGCAGTTGGTGAAAACCGGCGAAGCCGGCGCCGATGACCATGAGCGACCATCCAAAGAGGTGCTTGCCCGCAAAGGCGTTCGATTCATACCAGCGTTCGTCGGTGGCCATGGTGGAGGGCAGGCGCAGACCGAAGATCGGATTCACCGGCACCAGCCGCAGCCAGAGCGGCACGCCGACGGCGAACATGACAAGCCCGGCGGTGCTCACGACGACTGGCACGATCATCTGAGAAATCTCTGCCACATGCGAACCGACAAAGCAGGCAATGATCCACCAATAACCGAGACACAGAGCGAGGATGGCGGGCACCACCCAGAAAATTCGTGAGCTGGAAGCATCGCGCGGGATCTCTCCAGACTCGATGCCGGCTTCATTCCGCGCCCACCAGTGGGCGATGAAAACGAACGCGCTGACGGGCAGCCACAGCACTCCGAGCAGGCTGATGTACGGTGTGACGGATCCCAGCCAGACGGTGAGTCGCGGCATGAGCAGCATGTTCTTCACCACCTCAGCGGCATGAACCGTGCTGCCGTAGCCCTGGTGGGCGATCACCAGGCCGCCCATGCCGTGCCAGGCCGTCACGATGCCACCACAGGCATGGTAGCCGATGGCGAGTCCACCCGTCGCCAGCGTGCCGATGCCGAGCCCGCCGCAGGCAAACAGCAGGCCGAGCGCGAGTCCGCCGACCGAAATCAAGCCAAAGCTCAAGCCACCAAAAGTCACCAACCCCGTCGCGATGCCCCCGCACGCGAAGTAGCCATGAGCCATGCCGCCAAAGGCGAAGACACCACGCGCTTTGTCCCCGAGCGCAAAGAAGCCGTTGGCTGTGCGGACCGCGCCTGTCACCGGATCACGTCCGCTCACGATATGCAGAAGCGGCAGGCCGCAGAGCAGGCGCTTCGATTTGTATTGGAAGGGCTCTCCGCGCTTTCGATACACAGGCCGCAGAGCAGACATCGCCGTAGCGCCCTCGATCTGCGTTTTAAACTCACTCGCGCTCTGCTGGCGGCGTCCGCGTTCCTTTTCCAAAGCACGGAAGACGATCTCATCGATATTTCCACCGACGGCAGATTTCTCCGAAGGCGCGGCAAAACGGCCCAGCGGCAGCTCGCCTGTGAGCATTTCGTAAAGCACGACGCCGAGGCTGTAGATGTCCGCGCGATGATCCACGGTGGAAGGTTGCTCGATCTGCTCAGGGGCCATGTAGGGTGCGGTGCCGAGCTTGGCTCCACTTTGCGTCAGAAGCAGATCTGCACCGCGATCATCCAAAAGCTTGGCAATGCCGAAGTCGGCGATTTTGATGCGGCCCTTCGTGTCCAGCAGCAGGTTCTCCGGCTTGATGTCGCGGTGCAGCACGCCCTGCTCGTGCGCGGCCTGGAGCGCGGCGCAGATGTCGGGCACTACTTTCAAAGCCTGCTCAGGAGTGAAGCGCCCCGCATTCATGGCCTGGCGCAGGTTCACGCCATCCACATACTCCATGATAAGAAAGCAATACCCACCGCTCTCGCCGAAGTCATGCACCGTCACGATGCTAGGATGGCTCAGCCGCGCTAGCACGCGGCCCTCACGGGTGAAGCGTTCGGGGAAGCCTGGCGTGGTCGCAAGCGCCTTCGGCAGCACTTTCAACGCCACCAGTCGATCCAGCTTCGGCTGCCGTGCTTTAAAGACGACACCCATGCCGCCCTGGCCGATCTTTTCGATGATCTCCAAGTCCGGGAAGGCAGTAGCGATGTCTGCCAGCTCGGGCAAATCAGATGCGGTGAGCGGCAGTGTGTCCTGATCCGTCGGCAGACCCGCAACGGCCATGAGGCAGGCAGGGCAGAGACCCTGCGGCGCATCCGCTGGCAGCGGGGCGTGACATTGCGGGCAGATGGGATGGGTGGATTCGTGGCTCATGCCGGCTTCCTGAGGAAACTCGGCGCGGAGGTTACACACTTTTTTCGCCGTGGGGAGAAAAGGTCACCGAAGTGAAGGATGCCAGGACAAGTCCGTCGGCTTTTTACGCCGTTCTTCTTATTCTCAGAAAAGAAGCTCCATCTGCCCGCCGAGTTGTGGACGGCGAAAGTGAGCTGGGCTGACCTCGGGGCGGCGATGCAGCATCCCTGCGCGCTTGAGCGAAACCTTGAACATCTGCGCCACCTGATCTGCCCAGACGCCCACGCCTTTGAGACGCT
>NZ_JBILYB010000267.1:0-4137 GCF_044378005.1 Prosthecobacter sp. | reverse complement strand
AAGTTCTGCGTTTCTGGGATCTCGCATTGAGCAACGATACCGCTGAAGATGTGAAGGGACCGAAGGGAACCGAGATCTTCATCAATCCCGTGAAACTCTTCCTCGAACGCAGCATCGAACCGAAGGCGACGACGACGATCTTCGTTACTCAAGCGAAACGTTCGGATGAGATCCTCTTCATTCAAAACGAGTGTCGTCGTTTCCTTACCGCACGTATTGCGAAGGCTTTGCAGAAGGACAAGGCCATACTCACCAACCACTCCGGCTTCCGCTCTGCCAAATGGGGAGGCAGCTTCGATGAGACGTCGAGATCGCTCACTCCCTTCCTGCTGCACGATCACTCCGAGTCCTTCATCAGCAGTCGGCTCACGCCGGACATCGCCATGTTTTATGGCAAGCATTTGGTCAGCACCGAAGCCGTGGCGAAAACGATCAAAGCCGATCTTTGGCCCGCCATACTGAAGCTTCAAGTGCAACAGATCACCGAGAACAATGCCGAGCGAATCGGTATCTCCATCGCGACTCGGCCCTTCACGGGGCGGTTCGACATGTTGGATGAGTTTATCGCGACCACTGGCATTCCCGTGGCGCCCGACTTCGACTACTGGAGCTATGCTACGCCCATCGCACGCTACACTGCATGGTTCATTGACAATCAGTTCTACGCCATGGTCATCGAGCCCTCGACAGATACGGCAAAACACACCGATGCTGTCTTGGCCGACCTCACCAACCGTTATGGCGAGTTTATTGATTGCCCCGGCAAGTTTGGCAAAAGTCATTTCATCCACGAGGACGCTGACGGCGGCACGCTTGTGATGTATGAACCCAGCGGCGGCACGCGAGAGTTGAAGCGCATCTATCACTACTCGCTCAAGCTGCGTCCGTTGGTGAACGCGAAGCTCGCCGCTGTGAGCGCTGAGGCTGACAAGAAAGCTGCTGACGAGAAAGCAGCGACAGCCAAGAAGGCAGCGCAGTTTTAGACGCATGATCCGAGCCAAGCTGTTCATCCCGAGTAAGCAGTCACAGGAATGTACCTTGGTTTTGCCAGTTAAGGACTCGAGAAGGGTGCGTTTCGCATGGCGTCGGGGGATCAAGATGATCCAGGCAATTTTAATGCTGTGAATGAGTTCCTGCGCAGTCTCGGTGTGCGTCTGCGGAACTCGGCGTGGTGGTGCTTAAGTTGGTGGAGATCGCGCTGCCTGAAATGAATCGCACGGTGACGCCGGTTTTCACATCAACGAAAAGCTTGCGAAGCTGTTGGGGGTCATGAATCACTCCAGAGTGAGAGCAAAATCCTTCGCAGAGTGCGTAGTGGCTACATGTCCGTTCGTCTTTTCCTCGCCTCCCTTTGCCTCTCCAGTCTTCATGCCGCACCGGTCTTGATTTTGCATCATGGGAAGGTGATGACGGTGGATGCGAAGTTCCGCATTGCTGAGGCGGTGGCGGTGGATGAGGGCGGACGGATCATGTTTGTCGGATCAAATGAGGAGACTCTGGCGCTGAAGGATGGGACCACGCAGGTATTGGATCTTGGTGGTAAAACCTTACTGCCAGGCCTCATGGATTCGCATGTGCATCCGGCGGCGGCGATGACGGAGTTTGATCATGAGATTCCGACCATGGAAACCATCGCGGATGTGCTCGCCTACATCGCCGGGCGCGTGAAAGTGTCGAAGCCAGGGGAGTTGATCCTTGTGAGGCAGGTTTTCATCACGCGGCTGGAGGAGAAGCGCTACCCGATGCGCAAGGAGCTGGATCGCATTGCGCCGGAGAATCCGGTGGTGTTTTCCACGGGGCCAGACTCGATGCTGAATAGTCTCGCACTCAAGCTCGGTGGGTATGATCGTCATTTCAAGGTGCCGGAGGGGAGCGCAGGCAAAATGGAGGTGGATGCTCAAGGCGAACCCACGGGTTTGTTGCGGAGTCTGTCGCATAATGTGAAGGCGAAATCCTCTGCCAAGTCGCCCTCTGCCGAGGACATCTACCGCCGCACCGTCGAGCTTTTTCATGCTTACAACGAGATCGGGCTGACGACGGTTGCTGATCGTGATTCGAGCCTGAAGCAGGTGGAGATGTATGAGGATATGCTCGCAAAGGGTGATCTCAGCGTGCGTATGAGAGTGTCTCCAGGCATCGCCAGCATGAGCCTATGGCCAGCCTGCGCTAAGGCCATTGATGAAGTGATTGTGCACCCGCGCACGAAGCCGGATGCCATGCTTCAGATCATCGGCACCAAGATCTACCTGGATGGCGGCATGTTGACCGGCAGTGCTTGGATGCTCGATCCATGGGGCGTGAGCGAAGCGTACGGCATCAGCGATCCTGCGTATCGCGGCGTGCAAAAAGTGCCTGCAGAGCGGTTGAAGCAACTCGTCGAAAAGGTGACGGCAGCAGGGCTCCAATTCACCGCCCACAGCGTCGGTGATGCCGCAGTGAAGCTACTCATCGACACCTATGAAGAGGTGAACCAGCGTCACAGCGTGCGTGATGCACGCAGCAGTGTCACGCATTGCAACTTCATGGCTCCCGAGTCCATCGACAAGGCTGCGAAGCTCGGCGTGTGCATCGACTTGCAGCCCATCTGGCTGCACATGGATGGACGCACGTTGACGCAGCACTTTGGCGAAGAACGGATGGCTCGCTTCCAGCCCTTGCGCGCCTGCTTTGATCAAAAAGTTATTGTGGGCGGCGGCAGCGATCACATGCAGAAGATTGGCTCTTTGCGCAGCATCAATCCCTACAACCCCTGGCTCGGGATGTGGACGGCGATCACTCGCAAGGCACGCAAGCTCAACCATTCTTTGCATCCCGAGAACGCTCTCACCCGCGAGGAAGCGCTCCGGCTTTACACGACAAATAATGCCTACCTACTCAAGAACGAGCAGCACACCGGCAGCATCGAGAAGGGCAAGCTAGCCGATCTGATTCTCACGGATCGTGATCCAATGAGTTGCGCTCTGGAGGATCTGCCAGGAATCGCAGTACTGAAAACTTGGTTGGGCGGGAAGCTAGTCTTTGAGAGGAAATAGAGGGCGGCACGATGATCAAAGTCGAAGGCCAACATTGATTTTACGCTCGGCTTCGTTGAACAAAACGCCATCGAAACCATGAAACTGCTCTTCGCACTCATCCCAATACTGCTGCTTTCCTCCACTCACGCCGCCTCGCCCGACATTATCGTCTATTCCGGTGTGCCCTGCGGCATAGCGGCGTCTATCACCGCAGCGCGTGAAGGCGCGAAGGTTGTGCTCATTGAACCGTTGAAACATGTCGGCGGGCTGAGCACGAGCGGCATCAACACGGCTGAGAGCGAGCACATGCTGAAGTGGACCATTGGTGGGTTTGCGGATGAGTTTTATCGTCGACTCGGGAAGCACTACGGCACAGGTCAGCCAGAGTATTTCTTCGAGTCGAGCGTCGCGGAGAAGGTGTATTTGGATATGCTCAAAGAAGCAGGCGTGGAGGTACGCTACGGCTCAAGCGTGGATGCAGTGACGAAGGACGGCGCAAAAATCACGGGCATTACTTTGACCGATGGCACGAAGCTCACGGCTAAGGTATTTGTAGATGCCAGCTACGAGGGCGACCTCATGGCTCGGGCGGGTGTGAACTATACAGTGGGTCGTGAATCGAAGGCAGAGTTTGGCGAGGATGCTGCGGGCATTCGATTCGACAAAACCCCAAGAAAGGCCCGTACGGTCGATGCAAGCGGCAATCTCCTGCCCGGCATCAGCGCCTGGGCAAAGAACCTCCAGGAAGGCGATGCACACCGTGCGCCGATGAATTATAACTTTCGACTCACCGTTGCGAAGGACCCGAAGCTGCAAGTGCCTATTCCCAATCCGAAGCATTATGATGCAGCACGCTATTCCTTGCTCGGGGATTGGTTCCGTGATCAAGCGAACAAACAGAAGCCAACCAAGCTCGAAGATGTGCTCGATCTCTACAGTCGGAGAAATGGCAAGTATGAGCTGAACAATAAGCAGTCCGCCATTTACTCACTTGGACATTTTGGCGGTCAGTTTGACTGGCCAGATGCCAGCTATCAGAATCGTGCTCGCATTTACGAGGACCACATGGATTACACGCTGGGCCTGCTGTATTTCCTGGCCAATGATGCGGCTGTGCCCAATC
>NZ_JBILYB010000137.1:0-15737 GCF_044378005.1 Prosthecobacter sp. | reverse complement strand
TTCCATCTCGCCTGTCTCCCAGGGCTTCGCGCATCATCATGAAAAGAGGCTTTTTGCTACAGGATTCACAAGAGGATCAAGATGAACAGGTCTGAAAAATCCTGTGAATCCTGTCAATCCCGTCAATCCTGTCACTCAGGCCAAGCTTGACCCTCAGTCACCGATTGGATGCGTCAGCCCACCCACCCCCATCCCCGAGTTGGAAACTCGGGGCACCAGCGTACGAGTTGAAAACTCGTTCTACGTTCTACGCCCTCCGCAGCGCCATGATCAGCTCGTCCACCTTGGTGAAGAGCGACTGCATCTGCGTCTGACTGTATTCCGCATCCGCCACCTGGCTCAGCATGGTGACCGCGTTCGAGTTACTGCTCGTTCCCGCGATCTCTGCATTCAGCGCCGCCGTCGTCACCTCCCCCGGCGGGCCGCTCTGGCCCATCGGGAGGCTGAAGGTCAAATGCAGCACGTCGCCGATGACAGACGCTGACACCGTCGCCGGATCACCGGGAGGCAGCGTGTTCACCGCATCCACGACCGCCGAGGTGATCGTCGGCACGGCATCGATGAGGGTTTTCAGGCCCGTCAGTTGAGCGCGCATCTGCGCGGATGAGCCCGACGAGTTATTCGCGGGGAGTGTCGGATCAAAGGGCATGGCTGTTAATGGTTCTCTGTTCGCTGTTCTCGGTTGTGAAGGGAGCGCGGGCACTCCTGCCCGCTGCTGTGGCTATCAAACAGCGGACGAGAGCGTCCGCGCTCCTCTCCTCGTCTTTTGATCCGCCTCACGTCACCGTCACCTGCGCCTCCGGGCTGGGGTTCGCATCGCCGCCGTCGTTGCTGGAGATCACGCGGAGCTTCACCACCTGACCAGCGGTGTAACCTTTCACAATGATCCCGAGATCCTTCGCGTTCGCCTTGTTCTGCCACTCCGTGTCCACCCCGACGATGAAGCTTTCCACCTTGTAGCGCACCGCCCGCACCGCATAGGGCCAGGCCAGCTCGATCCGCCCGCCGCCCAAAGCCGCCGCCGTCAGGCTGCCCACTGGCTCCGGCGTGCTTGGGTTCGCCGGGATGTTCAGGCCAAAGGCCTCCCACCTCGGATCATCCGCCGCCAGCACATCCTCCAGCTCCGTGATCAGTCCGCGCACCCGCTTCCGCAGACCATCCACAGCGTCCGCGCGGGTGTTGCCCGCCGCCGTAAGATCGCTCTCCGCCGTCGCCACCCCATGACGCGCGTCAGAAATGACCGTCCAGGCCGCGCCGCACAGCGCCGCCGTGGCCTCCATCCCCGGATTTTCATTCGCAGGCAGGGCGGTGAAATAGTTTTTCAGGGAGTCCAGCAGGGTGAAGCGCAGGTCCTGCGTGTTTGGCACTGCCGTGGACTGGCCAGGGAAGCCCGTCGGCTCCCAGGCCGCGCTCCAGCGCTGGCCCAGCTTTTTCGCCAGCGCCAGCTTGCAGTTCGTCAGCACCACCGTCCCGGCCACGTCCGCGTCTTGCAGGGTCGTGTAGGCCGTGCTCAGCGCCAGTTTTTTGAGGCCCAGCGCCGTCTCCGCCAGCGCCAGGGTGCTGATGCCCGCACGCATCACCGCCTCCGTGTAGCGCAGCAGACCCAGCGGGGTCTCATGCAGGTGGCAGCCGTCCGCCATGCGGTCGGCCAGAGCCCGGAGGATGTCCGGATTGTCAGGAGTGGGGTTGCTAGCCATAGTGCGTCGGTTGTATTTAGGTTTGGATGTCGGAGCTGGGGATTCATCCCAGAAGAAACTGTCCCAGGTAAACTCATCCCAGTTCATGGTGGGCTGGGGAAAGGGCTCAAAAACTTCGTGCGGAGATTCCGCGCCGCATGGCTGAGGCTCGGCAACCTTGTGCGGAGATTCCGCGCCGCATGGCTGAGGCTCGGCAACCTTGTGCGGAGATTCCGCGCCGCATGGCTGAGGCTCGGCAACCTCGTGCGGAGATTCCGCGCCGCATGGCTGAGGCTCGGCAACCTCGTGCTGAGATTCCGCGCCGGTTGACCGATGCTGAGGAACCTCGCGCGGAGATTCCGCGCCGCTTGACCGGGGCTCAGAACCTTCGTGCGGAGATTTCGCGCCGCTTGGCCAAGGCTCAGAACCTTCGCGCGGAGATTCCGCCCCACAGCCCGGAGGCCGGTGGAGGTCAGGAAGGCAAGTGGCGTCGCGTTCATGGGCGGAGTCTTCCCCGGCCCGCTTAGAAAAATAGCACGCTATAGCGAATCTTCCTTCTCCACCTTATCCTCCGCCAGTTCATCCATCTTGGAAAGCTTCAGGTCAAAAGCCCGGGCCAGGCGGCGGGTCTTGTCCGTCGTAAAGAACTTCTCCAATCTGAGGAACTCGGAAAAGTGGCTTTTGGAGATGTGAGCCCTGTCCGCCACCACCGCGTTCGGCCAGCCATGGGCCAGCATCAGGTCCATCGTCACCAGCACATGCCCTGCACAGATCATTTCATGTCCGCTGTCCCGGCACAGCTTGAGGATTTCCTCGGGAGACAACCGAAAGCTCGGCTTCCGATGCGCCTTCTCCCCACACTGCAAAGCTTCCCCACCGCCCTTGCGGGCCGTCTGGCGTCGCGACTTTTCCATGGGATGAAGAAGATTGGACTACGCATTCCACCCGATTTCAGCGGGAAAGGGAAGAACAAACTTTGATTTTTTGCCACAGGAGGTCTGGAGCGCGGGAGTTGAGACGATTCAATCGCTGATGAGAGCCTTATCAGGCGTTGATCCCCATGCTCTTCCATGAGCGTCCGCTCAGCGGTTCCAAGTCGTCTTGGTCCGAGCACGCGAAAGAATGCCTCAACTCTTGCCATTCTACGTAGCAACCGCTTTGCTAAGCAAAATCCCTTCATGGCACGAAAAGCATCCTCAAAGCCCGAGTCCACCAACTCCACCGCCACCATCGGCTTCGAGGCGAAGCTCTGGCTCACCGCCGACAAGCTCCGCAACAACATGGACGCGGCGGAATACAAGCACGTCGTCCTCGGCCTCATCTTCCTCAAATACATCTCCGACACCTTCGAGGAACACCGCGCCAAACTCCTCGCCGGTGAGGGCGACTACGCCGGGGCCAATGCTGAAGACCCCGACGAATACAAAGCCGAGAACGTCTTCTGGGTCCCCGCCGAGGCCCGCTGGTCCCACCTCCAGGCCAGCGCCAAGCAGCCGACCATCGGCAAGACCGTGGATGATGCCATGGTCGCCATCGAGCGCGACAACCCGCGCCTCAAAGGCGTCCTCCCCAAGGACTACGCCCGCCCCGGCCTCGACAAACAGCGCCTCGGCGAACTCATCGACGTCATCGCCACCATCGAACTCACCGCCGCCAGCGAGGGCGAAAAGACGCACCGCTCCGTCGATCTACTCGGCCGCGTTTACGAGTATTTCCTCACCCGCTTCGCCAGCGCCGAGGGCAAGAACGGCGGCCAGTTCTACACCCCGTCCTGCGTCGTGCGCTGCCTCGTCGAGATGCTCGCCCCCTACAAGGGCCGCATCTACGACCCCGCCTGCGGCTCCGGCGGCATGTTCGTGCAGTCGGAAAAGTTCGTGGAAAGCCACGGCGGCAAGCTGGGCGACATCTCCGTCTATGGCCAGGAGAGCAACGCCACCACGCGCCGCCTCGCCATCATGAACCTCGCCATCCGCGGCATCGAGGCCGACTTCGGCCCCGAGCACGCCGACACCTTCCGCCGCGACCTTCATCCCGACCTCCGCGCCGACTACGTCCTCGCCAACCCGCCCTTCAACGACTCCGACTGGTTCCGCAAGGACGACGACGTGCGCTGGCAGTATGGCGTCCCGCCCAAGGGGAATGCCAACTTCGCCTGGGTGCAGCACTTCATCCACCACCTTGCCCCGCAGGGCATGGCCGGCTTCGTCCTCGCCAATGGCAGCATGTCCTCCAACCAGTCCGGCGAAGGCGACATCCGCAAAGCCCTCATCGAGGCCGACCTCGTGGACTGCATGGTCGCCCTCCCCGGCCAGCTCTTCTACAGCACGCAGATCCCCGTCTGCCTCTGGTTCCTGACTCGCAGCAAGGCCGCAGACGGCAAACGCCACTTCCGCGACCGCCGCAAGCAGACCCTCTTCATCGACGCCCGCAAACTCGGCACCCTCATCGACCGCGTCCACCGCGAGCTGACCGACGCCGACCTGGAGAAAATCACATCCACGTATCACGCCTGGCGCGGTGACTCTTCGCTCGTAGTTCGGGCTTCAGCCCGTTCTGGAAGCGCCAAAGACGGGCTAAAGCCCGAACTACCAACCTACACCGACATCCCCGGCTTCTGCAAATCCGCCACCACCGCCGAAATCGCCGCACACGGTTACGTCCTCACGCCCGGCCGCTACGTCGGCGCCGAGGAAGTGGAAGACGACGGCGACCCCTTCGAGGAAAAGATGCCGCGACTCGTCGCCGAACTGCACGCCCAGTTCGCCGAGTCCGCGAAACTGGAGCAGGCCATCAAAGCCAACCTGAGGGGGCTGGGTTATGGCGGGTGAATGGAAACGCACATCCCTCCGAGAAGCAGGCGTGACGCTGATTGACTGCGACCATCGCACGCCTCCCGCTGCCGATAGCGGCTATCCATATGTCGCGATTCCCCAGCTCAAAGAAGGCAGACTCGCCCTTGCTGACGCGCGCCGCATCTTACCAGAGCACTTCGCTGACTGGACGCGAAAGGCCAAGCCACAGCATCACGACGTGATTCTCTCGCGCCGGTGCAATCCCGGTGAAACGGCCTTCGTCCCCGCTGGCCTTGAGTGCGCACTTGGACAGAATCTCGTCTTGCTGCGCTCTGACGGCACAAAAGTATTTCCGCCGTTTCTCCGCTGGCTGCTCAATGGCCCGGACTGGTGGGAGCAGGTCGGCACATTCATCAACGTGGGCGCTATCTTCAACAGCTTGAAGTGCGCGGACATTCCGAACTTCAAGATGCGGCTCCCACCCCTCGCCGAGCAAAAAGCCATCTCGGCGGTGCTTGGGGCGCTGGACGACAAGATCGAGTTGAACCGGCGGATGAACGCGACGCTGGAGGCGATGGCATCGGACCCTCCTACCTCGAACAGGGAGGCATCTGTGTTTTGAATCAGAAGTGTGTCCGTGACCATCGTGTAGATTTTTCGAAATCCCGCCGCCACGACGCAGTCAAAAAGCCTATCAATGATCGCGCCTTACAGCTTCATGATGTCTTGGTGAACTCCACTGGCATGGGAACGCTTGGGCGTGTGGCGCAAGTGTTTCACCTGCCGGAAGTGGCGATTGTGGATTCGCACGTCACTATCGTTCGTCCTGCCGCAGACACCGATCCGTTCTTCCTTGGCATCAACCTGACTGGCCGTGAAGCTGAAATCGAGGAATTGGGCGAAGGTTCAACAGGGCAAACTGAACTTAGCCGCACACGGCTTGGAGAGTTGAAGATCATCACACCTCCTTTCGATCTTCAAAAGGCATTTGGAGCAGCCGTTGGCCCGCTCTTGATGCGCATCGCCGAAAACGAAACCCAATCCCGCACCCTCGCCACCCTGCGCGACACGCTGCTGCCGAAGCTGCTGAGCGGGGAGTTGAGCGTGGCAGAGGTGCAAGAGCGCTCGCAATCATAATTCAGTTGGCATAAACTCCGAATATCATGATCCAGAAACTCAAGATCGAATCATTTAAGTCCCTCGAAAAGGTCGAGGTAGAACTCGGCCAAGTGAATGTTTTTGTGGGGGCCAATGGGAGCGGGAAGAGCAATCTGCTCGAAGCGCTCGGCGTCCTTTCCGCTGCGGCTGATGGGAAGGTCAATGATTTGGTGCTACTCCAACGTGGAGTCCGCCCAGGGGTTCCTAAATTATATAAGTCTGCCTTTCCGACTAAAAAGGGCGGCGGAAGTGCCGCCAGTACGCATATCAGGTTCGAAGCTTGGTCCGGAAAGGTCGAGTATGCGGTGTCTCTCAATAACCCACTCGACGACCCAAGCCCGGCTTGGAGATTCAAGCATGAGCTTTGGCAGGATGGGGCAAGGAAGCTCGTGGGAACCTCTCCAGCAAAGCGCAGCTCGGAAAAACTCGTCGCGGTAAATCCAGAGAACGGGCTGGCAGCGCTGGAGGCTGTAAGATTGAGGGCAGATGATCCAGCCTTGCTGCTGCTGAAAGCGCTTCAATCCTATGTGATATATTCGCCCACGACGCCGGTGCTTCGCGGAATAGCACAAGAGAACCAGCCGAGGCATCCTGTTGGGCTTTCCGGGGGGCAATTGCCTGATGCTGTGCGGGAGCTGCTGCTCAGCGGCACGGACAGCCCTCATGCAAAAACAGTGGCACAGGAAGCGCTGAGCTTGATTGATTGGGCCAAGCACTTTGGAAGTGCGCCGGCATCGTCAATGCCGCTTTCGCCCGCTGCCGCTGCCTCGCCTCGCGTGATCAAGTTTACTGACCGGTTCATGCGTGAGGGCCGGAATGTCCTTTCGGGCTACGATGCGAGCGAAGGTGCGTTGTTTATCCTCTTTCTAGCTGTGCTCGCCGCGCATTCAAGGAGTCCTCAGCTTCTAGCGGTGGATAATGCCGATCACGGCCTAAACCCAAGATTGGCGAGGTCACTTATCAGCAAGTTCTGCGGATGGGTCACGAACAATCCAGACAAACGGCAGTTCCTTCTCACCACGCATAACCCGCTCGTTCTCGATGGGCTGCCTCTGCAAGATGATCGTGTTCGCCTCTTCACCGTGTCGAGAACCAACACGGGGAAGACCGTGGTTCGCCGTGTTGATATTCAAAAGCACGTGGAGAAAGCCAAAGGTGGCTGGACCTTATCCCGGCTTTGGGTGGCTGGTGATCTCGGGGGGGTGCCCAATGTCTGACATACTTCGGATAGGCTTTGCTGTGGAAGGGACAACGGACTTCGTGATGCTGGAGGCCGCCATCGCCGCAATGCTGCCCGACCACGATTTGGAAACCGTCCGCCTACAACCCGAGGTGTCCGATGCTTTTGAGGCCATGGCTGGCACGACCGGCTTTGGTTGGCCGGGTATTTACAGATGGTGCCAGGAAGCGGTTGAGAAAGGTGGGGGATCAATCAGCCGTGGGCCAGTCCTCGAAAGTTTCGACGCGGTCGTGGTCCAGCTTGATGCTGATGTCGCTGCGGCAACCTATGCTGAAGGTCATATTGACGACCAGACAGGTGATTTGCCCTGTGAACAAAAGTGCCCACCTCCTGAGGCAACGACGAATGAGCTGCGTCGAGTTCTTCTCCGCTGGCTTGGCGAAAAGATTGAGCCCAAGAAGCTGGCAATCTGTATGCCCTCCAAGTCATTGGAGGCGTGGATTCTTGCGGGACTGTATCCGACGGATGGGATCGTGAAATCTGGTGCCCTGGAGTGCCGAGCCAAGCCCGAACGCTTGCTGTCTGGTAAACCGCTCAAAGGCCGCTTGGTGCGAGGTAGTCACAAAGACTTTGAAATGTATCGTGACCGGGCTCCAGCATTTGCAGAAAAGTGGTCTGCTGTGACCAAGCGCTGCACGCAAGCGGCACGTTTTGAGAAGGAATTGCGAGCGGCTATTCTTTGAGCACGCAACGATGAGCCTCAACGAATCCATTGTCGAAGACGCCGCCCTCGAATGGTTCGGGGAGCTGGGCTATGCGGTCGGGCACGGGCCGCATGTCGCACCCGGTGAACCGGCGGCGGAGCGGGATTCGTTTTCTGAGGTGGTGCTGGTGGGTCGCTTGCGCGAGGCCATCCGGCGGCTGAACCCGGCCATTCCCGAGGAGGCGCGGGAGGAGGCATTGAGAAAAGTGCTGCGGGTGGGGACGCCTTCGCTCACGCAGACGAACCGCGCCTTTCACCGGATGCTGCGCGATGGAGTCGATGTCGAATACCCGCGTGAGGATGGATCGATCAAAGGTGACAAGGTTCTGCTAGTCGATTTCACGGATGTCCGCGCAAACGATTGGTTTGCCGTGAACCAGTTCACGGTGATCGAGGGGCAGCACAACCGGCGGCCAGACATCGTGGTCTTCCTCAACGGCCTGCCGCTGGGCCTGATCGAGCTGAAGAATGCGGCGGATGAGGACGCGACGATCTGGAGCGCCTACGCGCAGCTGCAAACCTACAAGGCGGAGATTGCCTCGCTGCTGCACTACAACGCGGCGCTGGTGGTCAGCGACGGCCTTCAGGCGCGTATGGGCTCCGTGACGGCGAACCAGGAGTGGTTCAAGGTCTGGCGCACCATCGACGGCGAGGGCGACGCGCCGAAGACGGCGCTGGAGCTGGAGGTGCTGGTGCGTGGCGTGTTCGAGCGGCAGCGGTTCCTCGACCTGCTGCATCATTTCATTGTCTTTGAGGAAGACCCGGACTCGGGCGCGCTGCACAAGATCATCGCGGGCTACCATCAGTTCCACGCGGTGAATGCGGCGGTGGAGGAAACGGTGCGCGCCAGCGGGATGACCGAGACCGGCAGCGTGCTGCGCGAGGAGGCGGGCACTTACTGGGCCGGGCGTCAACGCGGCGGCAAGCCGGGCGACCGTCGCGCGGGCGTGGTCTGGCACACGCAGGGCAGCGGCAAGAGTTTCTCCATGCTCTTCTTCGCCGCACGCGTGGTGCGGCATCCGGCGATGCAGAACCCGACGCTGGTGGTGCTGACCGACCGCAACGATCTGGACGACCAGCTATTCGGCCAGTTCCAACGCTGCGCGGACATCCTCGGCCAGACGCCGGTGCAGGCCAGCGGACGCGAGCATTTGCGCGAGCTGCTGAACCGAGCGAGCGGCGGCGTGGTGTTCACCACCATTCATAAGTTTGCGGCAGAGAAGGGCGAGCTGATGCCCGAGCTGAGCGCGCGGCAGAACATCGTCGTCATCGCGGATGAAGCGCACCGCAGCCAGTATGGGTTCGGCGGCAAGGTGAATGAAAAGACCGGCGAGATGTCCTACGGCTTCGCCAGCAACCTGCGCGATGCCTTGCCGAATGCATCGTTCATCGGCTTCACCGGCACGCCGATCGAGAAGACGGACGCGAACACGCGGGCGGTCTTCGGCGACTACATTTCCATCTACGACATCCAGCGCGCCGTCGCCGACAAGGCCACGGTGCCGATCTATTACGAGAGCCGCATCTCCAAGCTCAGCCTGAACGCGGCCGAGCTGCCGAAGCTCGACGCGGAGTTTGAGGAGATCACCGAAGGCGAGGAGCTGACCAAGAAGGAGAAGCTAAAGACGAAGTGGGCCGCGCTGGAGGCGCTGGTGGGCGATCCGAAACGCATCGCGCTCGTGGCCGCCGATCTGGTGGCGCATTTCGAGAAGCGCGTGGAGGCGATGGACGGCAAGGCGATGATCGTCTGCATGAGCCGCCGCATCTGCGTGGATCTCTACGACGCGCTCGTCGCGCTGCGGCCTGAATGGGCGGAGGAAACACTGAAAGTTGTGATGACCGGCAGCGCGGAGGATGGCCCCGAGTGGCAGAAGCACATCCGCAGCAAGGATGCCCGGCGGAAACTGGCGAACCGCTTCAAGGACGCCAAGGACCCCTTCAAGATCGTCATCGTGCGGGACATGTGGCTGACCGGCTTTGACGCGCCCTGCCTGCACACGATGTATGCCGATAAGCCGATGCAGGGCCACGGCCTCATGCAGGCCATCGCCCGCGTGAACCGCGTCTTCCGCGACAAGCCCGGCGGGTTGGTGGTGGATTACCTCGGCCTCGCCGACCAGCTCAAGAAGGCGCTCGTCACCTACACCGAGAGCGGCGGCCAGGGGAACCCGACCTTTGACACCGCGCAAGCCATCGCCGTGATGCTGGAGAAACACGGCATCGCCTGCGACATGATGCACGGCTTCAACTGGGACAAGTGGACCACCGGCAAACCCACCGAGCGCCTCGCCCTCATCCCTGCCGGACAGGAGCACATCCTCGAACAGGACGACGGCAAGAAGCGCTGGGTGCAGGTGGTGACAGAGCTTTCCCGCGCCTTTGCCCTCTGCGCCGCCAGCGATGAAGCCACGGCGATCCGCGACGACGTGAGCTTCTTCCAAGCCCTGCAAGCCGCGCTGAATAAGCAGAGCAGCACCAACCGCAAGACGCCCGAGCAGATCGACGCTGCCATCCGGCAACTGGTCAGCAAGGCCATCACCACCGAAGGCCAGGTGATCGACGTCTTCACCGCCGCCGGATTGCCCAAGCCGGACATCAGCATCCTCAGCGACCAGTTCCTCGCCGAGGTGCGCGGCCTCAAGCACAAGAACGTCGCCGCCGAGTTGCTGGAGAAACTGCTCAAGGACGAACTCAAGGTGCGCTCGAAGCGCAACCTCGTGCAGAGTCAGATCTTCAGCGAGAAGCTCAAGAAGACCCTCAACGCCTACCACAACCGCGCGATCAGCACGATGCAGGTCATCGAAGAACTGATCAAACTCGCCAAAGACCTCGACGCCGCCACCAAGCGCGGGGAAGACCTCGGCCTGACGGACGACGAAATCGCCTTTTACGACGCGCTGGCCGCGAATGATTCCGCCGTGGCCGCGATGGGCGACGACAAGCTGAAGCTCATCGCTGCCGAGTTGATCACTCAGGTGAAGAAGAGCGTGACCATTGACTGGACTCTCCGCGAAAGCGCCCGAGCCAGGATCAAGGTGATGGTGAAGAGGATCTTGAACAAGCATGGCTACCCGCCGGACCTGCAAGAGGAGGCGGTGAAGACCGTGCTCGCGCAGGCGGAGCTGCTGTGTGCGGAGTGGGTGTGAACTTTGCGTGGCTTGGGGGCAGCGCCGGAGACGTAGCTTGCCTTTCCCAAGGCGAGTCTTTGAAGGTGGGGAGCTCCCAGAACTCGGCTCAGGAGAGCCAAGCTACAGCGGAGGGGGGAGACGGGGAGGCGGCTTCGCCGGAGACTGATAGACTATGGGACTATGAGACGATGGGACTTGGAGACTATGAGCCAAGCACGGTGGCGACGTGCGCGGCAGACGACTGAAACTCGCCCAACGGGCGAGCACCGCGTGAGGCGCGGGCTTGTCAAACTGGGAGGCGATGAGCGGGCTGACGACTGAAACTCGCCCAACGGGCGAGCACTGCGTGAGGCGCGGGCTTGTCAAACTGGGAGGCGATGAGCGGGCTAAAGCCCGAACGACGAACTCAGAATCTCCTGTGAAAAAAGGATGGGGATGCATCCTTCGCTGAAGCTGTGGAGCCCAGGGACAGGGAGATGCGGAGCCGGGGGGAAGAGGAACTCCTCACCGGAAGGACGCGGTTGATTTGAAACCTGCCTGTCTTACACTTCGGAAGCATCACCCGCACTGACCAATGACCATCACTCTGCCAGACGATCCTGCTCTCGCCGCCATGAGTGTGGAGGACATCCGCCTCGATCTGGCCTGTGGTGCCTTTGCCGCCGGGCATGTCTCTCGTGGTGTGGCCGCCCGCATGGCCGGGCTTGAGCGTCATGCCTTTGACGAGGCGCTCTTCACCCGCCGCATCCCCTCCTTCACGGAAGAGATGCTGGACGAGGACTTGGCAACCCTCCGCACCCTCAGCCTGCGGTGATCGTCGTCACGGACACCTCCGTGATCCTCAATCTCTGCCTCCTGCGGCAGGAGAACTTACTCGTCTCCTTGTTCGCTACGGTGCTGGCCCCCACGCAGGTCTTGGCCGAGTTTCAGCGGCTCGCCGCTGCTGATTATTCCCCTCATGAAGACCCTGGAGGAACTGCCGATCGAGATCAGTTGCGCTCCTGCTCGCCCTTCGTCGGCGGGCCTTTCCCCAAACCTGCACTTTCGGCATGAATCTCATTTCCCTCCAGCATCTGGTGCGTGCCGTCCGCACGCTGGCGGCGGACCGCGAGATGATCGTGCTGGGCTCCGCCTCCCTGCTGGAGGATCGCGTCATGTATGCTCGAAGCGCCAACGGCGCGGCTTATCGCAGCCCAGGGCAACGCCCTGGGACAGGATGCCCGAAAAGCCCGGAGCCCTGATAGGGCGGCCTAACCCCTGACGCCATGCCCCAATCCCTCGCCAACATCTATATCCACCTGATCTTCTCCACGAAGGAACGGTTTCCGTTTTTATCCAGGGAGGTGCGCCCTGACCTCCATTCCTACATGGCGACAGTACTGGCAAATCTGAACTCCCCAGCGGTGCTCATCAACTCGGTGACGGACCATGTGCATATCCTTTTCAACATGGGCCGCACGGTGACGCTGGCCCAGGCGGTGGAAGACGTGAAAAAATCGTCTTCCAAATGGATCAAGAAGTAAGGCTCGGACCTCACCACCTTTGCGTGGCAGTCAGGTTACGGCGGGTTTTCCGTGAGCGAGTCCAATGTGCCGAAGGTGGCGAATTACATCCGCGGTCAGGAGGAGCATCATCGGATGAAGACCTTCCAAGAGGAATACCGGGAGTTCCTCGCGAAACACAAAATCCAATATGATGAACGATATGTATGGGATTAGGCCGCCCCTTCAGGGCTCCGGGTTGTTCGCGCCGCAAACCCAGGGCGTTGCCCTGGGCTGCGATAGCGCGTCCCTTTGGGACTCCAGAGGTCATGAACACCATGCACGCGGCCTTTGGACTCCAGATCCTGCACACCTTGCCCCACTTGATCGTAGCGCCACAGGCGCGGTCTATCGCAGCCCAGGGCAACGCCCTGGGAGGACACACGCAAAAACGACGTGAGCCCTGAAAGGGCGACCCAGCTGCGCATCCATCCTGACCTCTCATGCCCAAGAAAGCCTCCAGCGCCGCCAAATCCGTCGAGACCCTCAAGCACGACGACGCCAAGCGGAAGAACATCCCCTCCGTCGAGCAGCAGTCCGTGATCCAGAAGGAGCACTCGCAGGCCAAGTCCATCCGCTAGGCGGGAAAAGAGGGGGCGGGAGGGGCTGCAAATCACCCTTGCAAATTTTGCGGCCTCAACCATCACAGCGGCGCCTGCCCGGTGTGGAAGTCCTGCCGGCAGTGAGACCGAGGCCGCATCTTGACGCTCAGGGTATCTTCAGCCTACTATTCCACCCATGGCCTTTCCTTTTTCCCATCGCAAGACGACGCAGGCCCTGAATTTCTTTGCTCGGAAGTCCGGCGGGGAGATCAACAAGCTGAAGGCACTGAAGCTGGTGTATTTTGCCGACCGATACCACCTGCGCCGTTACGGTCGCCCGATCACGGGAGATGAATATCTGGCCATGCCCTATGGCCCGGTGGCCTCCGGGGCGAAGGATCTGGCGGAGATGGGGGACTTCCTGAGCGATGACGAGCGGGCCTATGGGGCGCAGTTCTTGGCACCGGTGGACCGCTACACCTACCGCTCTGCTGCGGAGGTGGCGGAGAAGACGCTCTCGGAGTCTGACCGCACGGCGATGGAGTGGGCGTGGCAGACCTTTGGCGGGATGGACCGCTTCAAGCTGGCGGACTACACGCACCGCTACCCGGAATGGAAGCGCCACGAGGCGGCGCTGGAAGGCGGGCGTGAAACTCGGGTGCCGATGTGCTGGCGAGATTTTCTCGATGATCCCGATAACGGCACGGAACTCTGCCATCCGCTGAATGCGGAAGACCGCGCGGCCATGGCGGCGGGCATCCAGGAACGATTCGAGGCGGAACGCATGCTGAGCTGAACCCCGATGTCCCACACCCATCTGCCGCTGGAATTGAGGCTGGGACTGCGAGTCGGCAGTGTCTTTTACTTTCAAGCTCGGGAGATGCTCTCCGAGAAGCCGCACTTCTTTGTGGTGGTGAATGCGGACCCGCTGCGGGATCAACTGCTGCTGCTGACGGTCTTCACCTCCCAGATCGACAAGGTGCGCCAGCGGAACCGCGAACGTCCTGAGACGGTGGTGGAATTTGGCCCGGCCGAGTTTGCCCCGCTGGACAGGCCTACCGCCGTGGACGGCAACGTGATCGTCCGCCGTAGCCTGAGCGAGATGGCGGACCTAGTGCGGCGGAAGGAGATATCCTACCACCCGGACCTGCCTGCGGATTTGCTGTGCCGCATCCGCAAGGCCCTGCTGAGCAGCCCGGTGATCGAAGACGAAGACAAGGATCTCATTCGGGGATCCTGAGCACCCGCTGCAACGGGTCTTCGTCTGCGCCATGTGGCTGCGGCAGCACGACCCGATCCGTCACAGGGGCCTCTTTGGTTCTGTGGCGTGCGGGGAGGCGGGGCCGGAGAGTGGCATCGATATTCTGGTGGAGGTGGACCCGATGGGGAGACGGGGAGACCTGCTTCAAAGCCGGAACGAAGTCCGGCTGGGGGCGTAGGCGGGATAAGAGGGGGGCGGGAGGGGCTGCAAATCACCCTTGCAAATTTTCCGGCCTCAACCATAACAGCGGCCCGCGCGTTTGAACGTGCCGGAGAGTCAGTGTGTCACACGGCGCTCCCCTCCCATCCCCTCCAAACCAACAACCATGACAGTGACAGTATGATCCAAGTGCAAAACCTCCGAAAAGAATTCGGCGCCAAGGTGGCCGTGGATAACGTGTCCTTCACCGTCAACAAAGGTGAAGTGCTCGGTTTCCTCGGACCCAACGGCGCAGGTAAATCAACCTCCATGCGCATGGTCACGGGCTATTTCCGCCCGACCTCCGGCAGCATCAAAGTCGGCGGCATCGACATGCTCGAAAACCCTGAGCAGGCGAAGCGCAGCATCGGCTATCTGCCGGAAAATGCCCCGCTCTACTCGGACATGACCGTGGCCAGCTTCCTCGGCTTCTGTGCCGAGGTGCGCGGCATCACCGGGGCGGCCAAATCGAAGGCCATCGACCGCGTGCTGGACCTCTGCTTCCTGCATCGGGTGCGCAATCAAAGCGTGGACACGCTCTCCAAGGGCTACCGCCACCGCACCTGCTTTGCCCAAAGCATCATCCATGACCCGGATGTGCTCATCCTCGATGAGCCGACCGATGGTCTGGACCCGAACCAGAAGCATGAAGTGCGTCAGCTCATCAAGAACATGGGCAAGGACAAGGCGATCATCTTCTCCACCCACATCCTGGAAGAAGTCGATGCCGCCTGCTCCCGCGCGATGATCATCGACCGCGGCAAAGTCGTGGCCGATGGCACGCCCGAGCAGCTCCGCAAGCTCGTCCCCACGGCCACCACGCTCGACGAGGTCTTCCGCTCCATCACCCGCTCCGATCTGGAGAAATAAGAACCCTGTTCAACCCCCTTCTTCATTCCTTCACTCATGAAAAATTCTGGCATCGCGATCACGCAGGCGATCTTCAAGCGGGAGTTCCTCTCCTACTTCAACTCCCCCGTGCTCTACGTCATCGTCGTTATCTTCCTGCTGGCCACGATGGGCTTCACCTTCTTCTTCGGACGCTTCCTGGACAGCGACAACGCTTCGCTGACGCAGAGCTTCTTCTTCTGGCATCCCTGGATCTACATCGTGCTCGCGCCCGCCGTGGGCATGAGGATGTGGTCTGAGGAGCATCGCCTGGGCACCATCGAGCTGCTCATGACCATGCCGCTCTCCCCCTGGCATGCGATCATCGGCAAATTCGTCGCCGCGGCGCTCGTCTGGGCCATCGGTCTCGCGCTGACCTTCTCCATCGTCATCACCGTCTCCTGGCTGGGCGATCCCGATCCAGGTCCGATGATCACCGGCTACACCGCCAGCTACCTCTACGCGCTCGGCTGTCTCGCCGTCACCAGTGCTGCCAGTGCCTACACCCGCAGCCAGGTCGTCTGCTTCATCGTCTCCGTGGCCCTCTGCATCCTCCTCACGCTGATCGGCTTCCCCGGCATCGTGGACACCGTGGTGCGCTCGCTGCCCG
>NZ_JBILYB010000020.1:0-58496 GCF_044378005.1 Prosthecobacter sp. | reverse complement strand
GGCTTTCATCAGCAGGCTGGATGAGGTGGAGTTTTCTGAAGCCATGCCCCGTGATCTCATCGAGCAGGTCATGCATGCCTCGCTGAGCACGTTGGGAGATCGGGTGACGCTTATTGATGATGATGATCGCCGCGTGCAGGTGCTGATCGGTGGTGTCACGCAGGCTCTGCTCGGCGACTACGATCAGCTCATCAAAGCCTCCGATCAGATGCAGCGCGGTCAGTTGATCAAGCGCATCTCCTCCAGCGTCATGCGCGGAGGTGCGGCTGCCTTCACTGGGAATGTGGACCTCTTCATGCCGGGCGATGCAAAAGCGACGCTTGTGGTGAAGTCCACACTCTCCGGCATCGTGAAGGGCATCGAGGGGAAAGAGGATCTCTTCACCAATGAATCCCTCGAACTCATTTATCAAAGCGCACTCGTGGCTGTGGCTGAGAACAGCACCGTCTTTACCGATGACGCCCTGCTTTCCTCCATGATCAAAAACACCGTGACCGCGCTCACGAGCAAGCAGGCGCAAGCCGTGTTCGGTCAGGAAACCGTCTCCGCTATTGTGCAGGCCGCGCTCGCCACCGTGACGGAAAACATCGAGACGCTTGTGGACGTGGATTCGCCCGAGAAACAAGTGCTCGCCGATGCCGTCACTGCGCTGGCGAACGGCCTCGGGCAAAAGCTCGCTGGCAAAGCTTCTGCACGCGAGCTGCTGTCGAAAAAGCAGTTGGTTGAACTGACGAGCCTCGTCTTTGCCGAAGTGGCGCGGCATCCCGAGCAACTGCTGCATCGTGTCGGCGATGATGAACTCAAGACCGTGCTTGCCCAGATCGTCGGCTCCACCGCGAAGGCGCTCGGCGAAGATCCCAAGCGCCTCGTGAATGGAGCAAGCTACGTCACGCTCGTGCAGGCAGCTTTGAAAACAGGACTGCTGAATGCGGACAAGCTGCTCGATCTCGACACGACGAAGGTCAGCACGAACATCTTGTATCAAGTCATCAAGGAAGCTGCCGATGCCGTAAGTCAGCACCCAGATCCGCGCCGTCTCGTGAGCCGCGAAGTCTTCGTCACCACCGTCACCGGCATCCTCCCCATCGTCTCCGCGAATCTCGATCCTCTGCTCGGCAAAAGAGTGAAGGAACCCGTGAAAACCACCATCCGAATCATTTTGGATCAAGCCTCCAGCGGGGCCTTGGAAAACTTCGTCAATGGGGCAAATCTCGCCCCACTCATCGAGCAGATGCTACTCAAGGTACTGCGTGAGGAACTCGCCACCAGTGACACTGCCGCCGTCATTGCCACCGCCAAGATCATCCTCAAAACCCTCTAACCCATCGCCATGACCAAACTGCCTCTCCTCCTCATCCTGCCACTGCTGCTCAGCAGTTGTGAGATCTTCCATCGCGGCACGAAGACCAGCCTCGCGGACTACCAAAACGTCCGTGCCAAATACGAAGCCGCTGCCGAAGCCGACAACCTCGGCGATGGCGAAATCCGAGGCGCCGCCTCAGGCTACACGCAGGTCGTCAGCACGATCACGCCCGCCTTCATCAGCGGGCTGCCCGATGACAAGCTCAAGCCCACCGCCTGGATGATGCGTGGCATCTCTGAATGGCGCACGGGCAGCTTCAAGCCCGCTCTGCGAAGCGTCAGCGATGGCCTCTCAGCCCAGCCTGAGGCGGGCAATCGAGATCACATCCTGCTGCTCATGCTGCCCGCTTTAGTCATCGACTCCGAGCTCGTGCGCGACTGGCAGACAGCGGGCCAGAGCTACTCCCCCGAGGCCTATGCCCAGGTCGAAAGCGGCTACAAATCGGCCATGACCACGCTCGCCAGCGCCGAGGCAGCCTTCAGTCCAAAGACCAGCGACGACACGAAGAAGCTCTATTACCTCCACAAGAAGCGGCTCCTGCTGAACTGGGACAAAATCATCCGCACCATGGCTGCCGATGCTGAAACGAAAAAGCAGGCCAAAGCCGCTGCGGGCGCACATCTCGGCGTCAGCACCTTGTTTGATGCTGTGATCGCGGTGAACAACGCGCTGGCTCAACTGTCCGGCAGCTAGACTTTTGCCACGGCGACGAAACTGGGCATCTTCCACACCGTCATGTCCGCCCGCTCACATCGTCGCTCCAAGAAATCACCCCGTTGGCTCTTTGCCCTCATCGGGCTCGTTGTCATCGTGGTCGTGATGCTCATGCTGGCACCCATGCTCGTCATGAGCTGGGTGCGTGGTTATCTGCAAAAGGAAGCCTTTCGCGGCAAGATGGAGCAGTTTCTTGGCACGCAGATGAGGGGCACCGTCGCGCTCGATGCCCTGCGCTGGACTGGCGATGAAGTCACCACGCAATCCGCCGAAGCCACCACCGCCACCGGCTGGAAGGCTGAGATCAGCAGCCTGCATCTCGCGCTGGATTGGAATGCCTTCCGTGACCGCCAGTGGCGCATCATCAATGCCGGTGCAGACGGTTTGGATCTGAAGTTCGGAGCCCCGGCTTCAGCCGGAATCCATTCAGAACCGTCCGAAGCCGGAGCTCCTAACTCAAACTCAAGCTCCATCCCTTCCTGGCTGAAAGGTTACCTGCCGAACCAAACCGTTATCGACGGCCTCCGCTTTGATGCTTTCACGCTCACCTATCCCGGCGGCTGGTGGCTCAAAGAATCCAAGCTCCGCCTCGGCGCGTGGCAGCAGGGAGAGACGTCCGTGCAAGCCACGGTAGAAGGTGGCATCTTCGAGACTCCAGTGCAGCTTCCCGCGCAGCTTCATCCCATGAAGTTCAATCTCACGCGTGCCACAGCGCGTCTGAGCCGCGAGGATCTGCATCTCACCAACGCCACCTTGAGCTGGGTCAATGACAGCGAGATCACCGCGCGTGGCCATATTCGTCCGAAGGACAAGACCTGGGAACTCAACACGCACCTCACCGCCATCCCGCTGCGCGAGATCGTGAGCGATGACTGGAAGCTCCGGCTCACCGGTCTGCTCGAAGGTGATCTGAATATCACGGGCAGCCATGGCACTGATCCTAAAGTCGAAGGTGATGTGCAGCTCAAGAACGCCGTGCTCACCGCCATCCCGTTGCTCGACAAGCTCGCCACTTACACCCACGTCGATCGCTTCAAGCGCATCGTCCTCGACATCGCCAGCGCTCGTGTGCGTGGCAGCGGTCAGACACGGCATCTCGACAAGATCGTCATTCAATCCAACGGCCTCATGCGCCTCGAAGGCAGTGTCACCATCCAGGCCGGACAGATCGACGGGCGCTTCATGGTCGGCGTCACGCCCGAGACCTTGTCGTGGATTCCCGGTGCTCAGCAGCACGTCTTCACCAGCACGAATCCCACCGCACCCGCCGGCATGATTTGGACGCCGCTGCACATCAGCGGCAGTGTCGATGCTCCGCGTGAGGATTTGACTGAGCGACTCATCGGCGGAGCTGGCAAAGCTCTGCTCAATGCACCTGCGGAAATCGTCGGCAAAGCCGGTGAGACATTGCTCAAGCCGGTGCTGGGTGAAGACCTGTCCAAAAAGCCCGGCGAAGTCATGAAGAGCGCCACAGAAGTCCTTACCAACCCCGGCGATGCCGCCAAAAAAGGCATCGATCTGCTCCAAGGACTCGGCGGCGGATTGCTCGGAAAATAATACCTCGCTCTGATGTCTCTCGCCGCGAAACAAACCGAACTCATCGACGACCTCAACCTCATCGAAGACGCTCACGAGCGCCTCGCTGCGCTGACGAGTTACATTGCCCGAACTCGTCTTCCCGAAGAGCTGAAAACCGATGACCTCATCGTCCCCGGCTGCGTCTCTCGCGTCTGGGTTCTTGGCGAGTTGCGCGAGGGCCTCACGCACTTCCGCTGCGCTGCCGATTCACCGATGGTCGCTGGATTGATTGCTCTGCTTTGTGATCTCTACAACGAATCCACGCCCGCCGAGGTCGCCGCAGTCGAACCTGAAATCTGGACGCGCTGTGGCTTCACGAAGCTGCTCTCACCCACACGCCTGAACGGTCTCGCCGCCGTGCGTGGCAGGATCAAGGCACTCGCCCAACAATGGCAGTAGCTCGCCATGCTTTTCGACGCTCACAATCACCTCCAGGACACCCGGCTTGATGCGGTTCGCGACGAGGTGATGCAGCTTTTGCCGACGCTCGGCATCGGTGAAGTCGTGGTTGATGGCTCGGCGGAAGATGACTGGGAAGACGTCGCCAAACTCGCGAGGAGTTATGCATGGGTACGTCCTTCATTCGGCCTGCATCCGTGGCATGTGAAGAAGCGCACGCCAGCCTGGCAGGAGCGTTTGCGCGACTACTTGCACGCCTTCTCAAAGGCACCTGTCGGCGAGATCGGGCTGGATCGCTGGATCGCGAATCCAGACATTGAGGCGCAGATCGAATGTTTCCGCTGGCAGCTCGAACTCGCCACCGAACTCGATCGCCCCGCCACGATCCATTGCCTGCGCGCCTGGGGCTTGCTGGATGAGCAGCTCCGCACGCTTCGGCTGCCTTCTCGAGGTTTCCTGCTGCATTCGTATGGTGGCCCGGTGGAGATGATCCCCGGCTTCGTGAAGCTCGGAGCCTATTTCTCCCTCTCACCATACTTCGGCCATGCTCGCAAAGCGCAACAGCTCGCGACCTTTGCCGCCGTGCCGTTGGATCGTTTGCTCGCCGAGACGGATGCACCTGACATGTGGCCGCCTGACGAACTGAACCCGCATCCGCTTCAGCACGAAGGCAAGACGATCAACCATCCGGCGAACCTCCGCGTGAGTTATGAATTGCTCGCACAAGTGCGTGGCGTGGAGGTGGAGGAGTTGATCGGGCAGATCGCGCAGAACTATCGAAGGCTGTTTGGTTGAAAAACATGGGCACCTTGCGGCAATGGTGCATCTCACTACTGTCCGCGCCCGATGCTTAAACTTTCCCCCGCCGCTCTGCTTGTCCTGCTTCTTCTCGGAGGCGTGGGTGCTGGTGTCTGGATCTCTCAAAGACCGGCTTCTGAGCCAACCGTCAGCGCACCGAAAGAACCCGCCGAGGATCTGATGAAGCAGATCACCCTGCTCGAAGGTCAGGTGGAATATCTTCAGGGGCAGGTCGGCGCGCTTCAGGAGGAAAACACGCAACTCCTGCAAAAGCTCGGCACGCTGGGCATGAAGGGCGTGGCAAAGATGGATGCGACACCCCTGCCGACGGATGAGCCGCCGGACTTCGTCGGGCTCGGGATCGAGCTGATGAAGTTCCGCCAAATCAAAGCGCTGCCAGTGCCGACTGTGGGCGCGAGCATGGCGGAGGTGGAGGCTGCCATCCTGACGTGGTTGCGTGAGCAGCAGCCGGATGATGAGGCCCCGCGTTTCGCGCTCGCACTGACGGCGCTGGGCTGGATTGAAAAGCCCGTGGACCCGCTGCCGCTGCAGGCGGCGCTTCTCGCCCGCCAGCTCGGCGGCTGGTTCGATGCGAAGTCAGGCACCTTGCTCGTCATTGATGACAAACCCGAGCCGGGCAAACCCTCGCCAGATCGCCCCATGGCCGTGGCTTATGGGCAGCTCCTGCGCGAGTATGGTGGCACGCTTTTCCCGCCGCAGAGGGAGGGTGAACCACGGGCTCCATTGAGCACGGATGAACGTCTCGCACGACTCTCGCTGCTCACGGGTGATGCCGCTCTGACGCGCTTCCTTTACAGCATCCAGAATCCTATCCCGCAGAGTCCCACGGACCTGCCGCCTGAGGACCCCGATCATCCTCTGAATCAGGTGATGATGCCGCTCTACCTGCGCGAGCTGGCGCTCTTTCCTTTCGCTCGCGGCTTTGAGTTTGCCCAGGCTCTGCATAGCGCGGGGCAGTTTCCGCAATTGAACGCCGCCTACTCGCGCCCACCGCAATCTTGTGGCGAGGTCATCGAGCCAGAGCGCTTCCTTGATGCCAATCGCCTGCCGCCCGCGAAGGTCGAACTCGCGAGCACGGAGATCGCCGGAGAGACGCCTTATTGGGATGATCGGCTCGGGCGCTTCGCCACCTTCACCGCACTGCGAACCTACAACAGTGATGAGGACGCCGGACAAGGTGCGCGAGGTTGGAAGGGCGACCGTCTGCTAGCCTATGCCGCACCGGATCAACCACGTGATCACGCGGTGTGGCAGACGCTTTGGCTGACGCCGCAGGACGCCGCCGCCTTTGCCAAAGCCATGCGTTCCTGGCTCACGCAGCGCTACGACGTGAAGCCTATCAATGACGAGGCCGGTCAGCTCAAACTTGAGGCATTGGGACGACACATTCGTCTTGTCACCAATCGTGAGGGCACCGGTGTCTTGCTCATCGATGCCGCGAGCGCAGCATTTGCAGAAGCCGCCGCCAAGCTCTAAAGCACGCGCCTTTCATGCCCGCCAAACAGATCCTTTATTCCGGCCGCGTCCAGGGCGTCGGCTTCCGCTACAGCACG
The DNA here is from genome assembly GCF_044378005.1 of Prosthecobacter sp. Classification (GTDB taxonomy): domain Bacteria; phylum Verrucomicrobiota; class Verrucomicrobiia; order Verrucomicrobiales; family Verrucomicrobiaceae; genus Prosthecobacter. The sequence continues at coordinate 52,070 of NZ_JBILYB010000020.1, read as the reverse complement.
AAGCAGATCGCCTCTGGCTACGATGTCACGGGCACGGTGCGCAATCTTCCCGACGGGCGCGTGGAGCTGAAAGCCATGGCCCACGATGCCGATGAACTGGACGCCTTCCTCGCCGCCATCGACGAGAGCAATCTCGGCTCTCTCATCAAAGAACGCGAGATGTCCAGCATCCCGGCACTGGTGGGAGTGCGCAGCTTCAGCATTGAGCGATAAGCGGCCTACTTGCCTGCGGCAGGAGCTCCGAAAAGATCATCCGCCGCTTCCTCTGTCGGTGCTGGATTCAGCGTAAGGACGTAACTGACGACGTTCTTCATCGCCTGCTCGTCTTCGATGAAGAGCGTGGCCATCTGCACCATCTTCGCGCCCTTTTCATCGCCCTTCGCGGCACCGCGGTGGAGCTTCTTGAACTTCTTCAACTGATCCAGCAGATACCAGCCCTGCCGACCGATGAGAGGCGGGCTGCCGAAGGCCATCTCACCGCTCGCGTTGTAGCGGTGGCACTCCATGCAGCGCTCGTAAAACAACTCCTGGCCGCGCTTTACATCGGCTCCCGCGATCTCGCGCTCCTTCGGCGGCACGAGCGGCAGGCTTTCCACATACTCGGCCACGGCTTTGATCTGTTCGGGCTTCAGTGATTTCGCGATGGCGGCCATCATCGCGCCTTGCGGGTCCACGGCGGTGTCCGAGCCGCGTTTGCCATCGTGGAAGTTCGTGAGCTGCGTGGTCACATACCACACGGGTTCATTGGCGATGGAGGGAGTCCTGATCTCGATCTTGCCCTCACCTTTCTCGCCGTGGCATTGGGCGCAGACGGTTTTAAACAGCAAAGGCCCGGCTTCATCGGCGACGATGGGCAGGGCAAGCATGACAGCAGACAGAATGAGCGGGATGGGACGCACGCAGGCTTCAACGGGCCAACTCACCCATCTTTGGCAGGATGCACAAACGCGGTATAAGAAAGCACAAGTCTCTCACGCTGCCTCCACGGCATTCGTGATGATCCCTTCGGCGCGCAGCGCGGTCAGGAACTCCGCCTCCGCACTCACCCGAGCGAGCGCGATGCCATGTTTGGCGGCGGCGTTTTTCCACAGGTCAAAGTGGCGCGTGTAGGCACGGAGGTAGCGCTGCATGACATCCGACTCCACGCGGTGCTCGTGAGGCTGCTGTGTCTCTGCATCGATGAATTCGTAGTTTCCATCCCACTCCGGCGCGGCTTCGGCGGCGGCGAAGGGAGCGAAGACCAGCCCGCGTCCATTTCTTGAAGCCAGAGGCGCGAGCATGGGCTCGGGCTCGGCGGGGAAGAGGAGATCGCTGATGAAGACGCGCATGGCTCCGGCGCGCAAAGGCAGGCGCGAGAGCGCGGGGGCATCGCCTGTGGCGGGGAGTTTATCCAGCTCACTGACCCAGCGGCCCGTGACAAGCGCATCCACCTCCAGCGGCACATGCGCGGCACCCCGCACGGCAAAGGCGCGCACGGTGGCCCCGGTTTGCAGCGCGGCTTCGACGGTGTAGGCCAGCAGTTCGAGCGTACGTTGTTCCTTGGCGGGATAGGCAAACATCGACTCGCTGGCATCGAGGATCAGATCCACCAGCGGGCGGACTTCCTCGCGATACAGCTTCATCGTGTAGCTGCCGGTGCGCGCGTAGGCCTGCCAGTTGATCTGGCGCGGATCATCCCCCGGCATGTAGGAGCGATGATCCTGGAAATCCAGGCTGCTGCCCGTGCCTGTGCCCGCAAACTCCCCCGTCTGTCCACGCCAGCGCTGCTGACGGAAGGGCAGCTTCAGCACACGCGCCCACGCCCGGGCATGAGCCTGGATGGAGCGGAGGTCATCGGGGGAGTCACGCATGGGAGTCTTGAGAGGAGAAAGGTGCGCCTGAGGGGCTGCGGCGAGTCTGGTGGAACAGGGCACGCAGGGAGATGAATGTAGATAGGAAAATCCAGTGGCCATGGGTATAGAGACCGAAAGCACAGATCACCTCGCGATGTCCCCAAGGTAAGGATAAGGAAAGCGGCAGCCCGGCCAGCGGTGTCATGACGCCGAAATACCCAAATAAGTATCTTTCCTCATAGTGCATGGCCTCCGTCCCAGCCAGCAAAACGATGGCGAGGACAACAAGGCAGGCCTGCAGCAGCCACCAACGGCTGAGTAGTGAAAAGCTGGCGAGCCAACGGCGGGGCAGACAGACCGGCATCACGCTCGCCGCCATGAAGCTGGCAATGAGGAACCAACCTTGTTGATACCATCTACCCGCGATTTTACACATGCAGAGATGGATCAGAAAGGTCATCGCCCACAGCGCCAGACTTAAAAGCACTCCCATGGGCCAGCCAGGAGTAAACCAGTTCACTTTCACTGCCTGCGCTGCGAACCGGCTTTCTACCTCTGGCACCGACTCGCTGGAGAGATCCATGCTCAGCAACAGGCAGATTAGAAGTGCGGGAAACATAACCGCAATTTCAATGATTTTCTCCGCTTCATTCTGAGTCAGCCCCCAGGGCCTCACGAAACCAATCCACAAACTGACCAAGGTTAAGAAGCTCAGGACGATCAAACCCACCTTTCTTTTTAGCGCCTGCTGGCTGTCTCCCATGCCGGAAAGACGTGCCGAGCCCACGCAGAGGAAGACATAGCCCAGATAGACAGTAAGCAGGGTGATGCTCGAAAAGATCAGGGTTACTTGGGTCACTCCCATGGCCGAAAGCTTCGTCATGATTTCCTCTGCTTCATAGTCTTCGCAAGCCAGCACTCCAGCGAAGGCCCCCACAGCGAAAGCCCCCAGCCCTACCACCGCCGCTGTGATCAGCCGGGGAAACATTTGCCGCTGGGAAGAAAAGCCCACGAGCGCCGCTGTCACCAGACCCGATCCGACCACCAGCGCTGCCAGCGCCAGCACCTCACGGGCGATTTCAACCCCGCCGAACTGATACCGCACGATCATGTAGGGCAGCAGCGAACTGGCGACGAGCAGCGTCTGCGAGTAGAGCGACACCCACTTCCCCCACACGATGCGAAAGGAGGTGATGCCGGTGAGCATGAGCATCTCCAGCGTGCCATCTTTGACCTCCGCATTCAGCGCATTGAAGGCGCGGCTGGGCAGCACGCCGAGCAGGGTGAAGATGATCACGAGCCAAAACATCTCATGCGTGTTTTCTTGATTCAGATCCCAGAGGTAGCTCAGCATCAGGCAGCCGAGCACGACGTGGAAAAGGATCAGTGCTGCGGTGAAGAAGCGCGTCCTGAGTCCCTGGCGCATTTCTTTGACCACCATCGGGCTGAGGTGGTCGCTGAAATCACGCAGGGCTGGCAGCGGATTGGTCATGCGGGGATGGGCGAGTCTGCCCGATGAATCGCAGTCTTGAGATCACGCACCCGGCGGCGCTCGCGGATGGCTGAAACCAGGGCGGCGATGATCCAGATCGAGTGCGTGAAGAAACCCAGGAAGCGAATGGCATCTCGGTCGGCGGAAGACGCGGATTCGGAGGCGAACATGCTGCTCACGGGGAAGAACAAACCCAGGAAGCCATAACCTTCTCGATCACCATAGCTCATGGTTTCCAGGGCGATGGTCAGGACGATACCCGCCGCCAGCATCAACAACTGCACCGCCCACCACTGGCTCAGTCGCGAATGGCGGCGGAAGATCGGGATGCAGAGGGGAACGAAGGTCGCTGCCATGAAGCCGAGTGTCATGAACCAGGGCTCTATTTCCCAGCCATCGGATGTTCGCCATTCATAGGCCAGCAGGATCAGGAATGGCGCCAGCCAGAGCAGGCAGGACAAGGGTACTCCGGAAGGCCAGCCCGCTTTGAGAAACCAGCGGGAGGATGTCTGACTTTCCACAGGCGGCTCTTCCGTCACGAGATCCATACCGAGGATCAAAAGTAACAGCATGGCTGGCATGTAGGTGGAGGCGATGATCACCGACTGACCAAAGCCCTGCCAAACCAGCACCCACGCAAAGACGACCAATCCCGCGATCAGGAGGATGGCAGTCACGCGTTTGATCGCCGCATGAGAGTCCGTCACGCAAGGCAGCCGAGCGGAACCCAGGCAGAGAAATTGATACCCAAGATAGAATGCCATCGCTGCGATGCCGAGGCAGATCAGGCTGGCCTGAGTCGCACCTGCGGAGATCAGATTTTGGCTGATCTCCTGACCTATGAAGTCTTCAGCCGCGAGGAGATAGGCTAACACGCCGATGGAAAAAGCTCCGGCACCGACGGCCGCCGCCATGAGCAACCGCACGAGCAGAAGCTTTTGCGAGGAGAAGCCGACGAGTGCCGCCGTGACGACCCCCGATCCTAGAACCAACACAGCCAGCCCCAACGCCTCGCGGGCAATCTCCACGCCGCCGAACTGATACCGCACGATCATGTAGGGCAGCAGCGAACTGGCGACGAGCAGCGTCTGTGAGTAGAGCGACACCCACTTCCCCCACACGATGCGAAAGGAGGTGATGCCCGTGAGCATGAGCATGTCCAGCGTACCATCTTTGACCTCCGCATTTAGCGCATTGAAGGCGCGGCTGGGCAGCACGCCGAGAAGGGTCACGATGATCACAAGCCAGAAAACTTCTTTCGTGTCACGCTGGTTTACATCGAATAGGTAGCTCAGCATCAGGCAGCCGAGCACGAGGTGGAAAAGGATCAGCGCCGCAGTGAAAAACCGAGTCCTGAGTCCCTGGCGCATCTCTTTGACCACCATCGGGCTGAGGCGGTCGCTGAAATCACGCAGGGCTGGCAGCGGCGGGGTCATGCGGGGCCGGTGGCGAGCTGGCGGGCTTCATCGCGCACGGGACGCAGCCAGCGCCAGGCGCGCAGGCTGAGCACGAGGTGGAGCAGCGGCCATGCAGAGGCACAAAGCATGGCGGTTTGGAGGAATTGATCACGCGGCGGACCGGAGGTGATGCTCTGCGCGCCGATGATCGCCGCAGGTGGCAGCACGGTGAGGAACCAGGGCTGCTCGCCCGCGCTTTTTGCCACGATGACGCCGAGCCCGGAGAACATGGCGGTGATGAGATAAACGAGGGCGAAGAGGCCGAGGAAGATGGGCAGGAGATCGTGCGAATGACGTGTGGGCAGGAGCTGGATGATGGCGCTGATCATCCACACCGAACACGCGGCGAGGACGAAGTAGGGCAGCTCGTCATTGCCACCAGTGGTCGCCATCAAAGCGGCAATCGCAGCGCCCAGGGCCAGCGAGAGCCAGAATCCCGAAGCCCAGCCGGGCGACAGCAGGTTCACCAGACAGCGTCCGAGAATGCCACGACGATAAAACGGGACGTAGGCGGAGGGCACGTCGTTCAGCGTCTCCGTGAGCGCATCCAGTGTGAGCACGGCGAGAATGGGGAAGCAGGCGGCGAGCAGGGCTTTTTCTCCGGTGATCCAGTAGGCGACGATGGGAACGAAGAACGCCACGACATGCACGCTGCGCTTCAGCCAGGAGAGCGGTTCACTCGGCGGCGAGATGCGTGAGGCGGCGAGGCTGAGGAAGGCGAAGATGGCCCAGGCCGAGAAGGCGATGGTGCCGAGGAGTGCTGTGATCTCGAACGTCGTCGGCCCGGCGCTGACACCGCCGCCGAGGGTGCGGCTCATCGACACGGCAAAGAACCAGCCAAAGAGACCAAAGCCGCCAAAGAACAGAGGCACGATGATGAGCACCATGCGCAGCCAGCCCTGCCGGATGGTGGAGAGTGCTACGAGCGCGGCGGTGATGACGATGCCGACGAGCCACTTCGCCCCGAGCATCAGCAGCTCGGACGTGAGCTCCAGCCCGCCGAAGACGTATCGTGCGACGACGTAGGGCATGAGGCTGAGCGTGATGAGACCGGCCTGAAGCGCCACGCTGGCCCATTTGCCAAAGACGATGCGACCGCAGGACAGGCGGGTGAGCATGAGCATGTCCAGCGTGTTTTGCTTCACCTCCTCGGCCAGCGCATTGGAGACGCGGAAGGGCATGATGAAGCACAGCACGAGCGTGGAAAGGCCGTCAAACATCCAGCGGGTATCATCGGCATTGCTCGCAGAACCGGTGATCAGGGTGGTGATGATGAGCAGCCCGTGCAGCATCAGCAGGGTGCTGGCAAAGGCGCGCGTGCGCAGCCCTTGGCGGAGTTCCTTCACCACCATCGGCGAGAGCCGGTCCGGGAAGTCGGTGAGGGGAAGCAGCGCGGTGGACATGGGGAGAATGGCAGAGTGCCTAGTGCTAGCGAAGGACACCAGAGACGGAAAGGATAAAAAGGACTTCTGCCGCCGGGATTCGTTTTGTTCTTTTCGTCCGTCGAGTCATTCGCTATTTCAAAAGCTGTCCGCTCCATCCATGAAAGACCCCGGCTTCCAACCTGCTGAACCACGCCCTCGTGAGGAATCGCGTGAGCGGCGGGTGCGGCACTTCCCCCACTCGGCCCGCCTGCTGATCGTGGCGCTGCTGCTGTTCCTGGCCCTCGTGGGGTTCCTGGCCTTCGTAGCAGGTGCGGCAGGAATGATGGCGACTCGTCTGCCGGAGTGGGGCTGGCTGGCGCTCGGTGGCCTTGGGGTGGTGGTGATCACGCGGGTGGTCGTCTTCATCATCGGTGATGGACTCACCTGCCCGCTCTGCCATGGCGCGGTGATGCGCCAGCGCCGCTGCCACAAGCATGCGGATGCCTTCCGCCTGTGGCCACTGTCCCACCGGGCCTCCGCCGTGCTCTCCCTGCTCACGACTTTCGGCTTCCGCTGCATGTATTACGGCACGGCCTATCGACTGGGCAAACGGCAGCGAAATTGAGCCGGTAGAATCTTTCGTGGACTTGAGGCCCGCTGTTTCGTAAACTGAACCCCGCCTGTTTTTGTCATGGACCTCCAGCAGTTTCTCATCCTCGCCGCCGTCGTGGTGTTCGCGTTCGCCTGCCGGACGTTCCATCACCGGCATGTGCGCAAGCTGGGCTTTCTCTCGCTGCTGGCGGCTTCGTACATGCTCGGCTACTTCCTCACGGGCAGTCACGCCGCCGGAGCCTGTGGCATCGCGCTGTGGTTCATGCTGCCGTGGGTGGAGATCGTGGTGCATATCCGGCGGATGCGCTTTCCGGTGAAGAGTGAAGTGAAAGGCCGCTTCCCGCCCTCTGACGATCTGTTTCCTGATCTCGATGAAATCACCCGCGAGATCGAAGGCCACGGCTTCGAGCGCGTGGAGGACGCGGGCTGGAAGTGGAGTGACACGGATCACTTCATGCGGCTGTTCTATGATGCCGATCTGCGTGCCCAGGCAGCCATCGGGCTCGCACAGCAGGAGGGCTTTGTCTTTTCCTACGTCAGCCTGACCTCCCGCACGAAGGACGGCGTGACCTACACGACGAGCAATTATCCCTTCCCCGCCACCATGCAGCCCTCTCCCCGGCAGCATCTCAACCGCTTCACCTACGCGGATTCGATGGAGGATCTGCTGGCCTCCCACGCTGACTTTCTCGAAAGCCAGGGACTCGAAGACGCCGACTTCATCGGCATCGATGCCGAGCAACTGCCCGCCTACATCGAGCGGGACATGTGCGCGCAGATCGACCACAACATCAACGTCGGCCTCATCGAACTCACGGGCGAAGGCGAGTTCCGCTACTCCTGGCGCGGCTGCTTCTACCTGTGGTTCCAGATGGTGAAGGACATGGTGCTGATCTAAACGGGCCTGCCTTGCGCAACGCGCCCAGCCTGTGCTAAGGGCTGCCATGCCCCGTATCGATGGCCGTAGTGCCGACCAACTTCGTCCGGTCGAGTTTGTTCTCGACATCGCCCCCCATGCCAATGCCTCCGTTCTCATCGCCTTTGGCAATACGCGCGTCATTTGCGCTGCCACGATCCAGGAAGAAGTGCCGCGTTGGATGAAGGTGCAAGGAGTCCAGGGTGGCTGGCTGACAGCGGAGTACTCCATGCTTCCCTACTCCACGCTCGACCGCAAAGACCGCGACAGCTCCCGCGGTCGGCCAGATGGCCGCAGCATCGAGATCCAGCGCCTCATCGGCCGCAGTCTGCGTGCCGTGGTGGACCTCAAGAAGCTCGGCTCACGCACCCTCTGCATCGACTGCGACGTGCTCCAGGCCGACGGCGGCACCCGCACCGCCTCCATCACTGGTGCCTGTGTCGCAGCGGCGATCGCTTTCAACCGACTGCTGGAGAAGGGGAAAATCACTCAGCAGCCGCTGAAGAAAAAGGTCGCCGCCATCAGCGTCGGCCTCTGGAAAGAGGAAGCTCTGCTCGACCTCTGCTACGAAGAAGACGCCAAGGCTGACGTGGACAGCAACATCGTCCTCACCGAGGGCGGAGACTTCGTGGAGATCCAGGGCAGCGGTGAAGAGGCCACCTTCACCCAGGCTCAGCTCGATGCGATGCTGGTGCTCGGCCGCAAAGGCGTGGCTGAACTTTGCGCGCTCCAGCAGCAGGTCATCGACAGCGCCATGAAGCCTGCAGAGCCGACAGATTTGAAGAAGCTGGCGGACTTTTTCGGCAAGAAGTAGGTGGATGAGAGGGGCAAGGCTTCGCCGTGAAGCGGGTCAAGAAGGTCAAGCATAGACGCTTGACCTCTTGACGAACCTTTGACCTCTCACTTCTCCCCCAGCTTCTCAATCGATGACACAATCACCGATGCGGGGATAGCCTCGTTCACGGTCATCAGAGTCGGAATGGTCGTCGGCTCCTTGCCGTGTGAATCAGGCGTTCCCGGCTTGCCGAAGAGCGGACGAATGCGGGCCACATGGCCGATGATGTTCCCGTATTCATCAAGGATCGCCGAACCGCTGCTGCCAGGAGCCCAGTCGGCACTCACGGCGATCCTTTCCTGAAGTGGATCCGCCTTCTCGCCCGCCTTGCTCAGTGAGAAGAGGCGATTCACGATGCCCGCGCTGAAATGCCCGATCACCCCTTTCGGATCGCTGAGGCAGTAGGCAGTGTCTCCCACCTGCACATCCCGGCTGAAGGCGAGCGGCTTCAGGTCTTTCGCCGAAACTCGCAGTATGGCAGTGTCGCTGACTTCATCAGCCAGCATCACGCTGGTGACATTCAGCACCTCGTCAGAACCCCTGACGACAACGGCATGGCCACTGCCAGGGCGCATGGTGACGGGCGGCTCGACCACATGGCGAGCCGTCGCCACGACATCCGTATCGATGGCATATCCACCGGCTAGGTTGCTGTGCCAGCGGTCGCATTTCGTGCATTGATACACCCATCCCACACGCACATGAGCAGCCGCGGCACGCTTGGCGATCTCGCGTCCGCGAATGGGAGTCGTTGAGGCGGCGGGAAGCTCGATACGTGCAGCTTTCGGGCTTTTCAGCTCTTGCGCGATCTTCTCCGCCGGAGTCAGCCTGCCTTCCGCAGCCAGGCTCTGCACCCGGAGCGCCACGGGGTCGGGAGGCTGCGGGCTGCTCGCCTCAACCTTCGTCGGCACCGCTTTGCCAAGGTTTGCCAGACAGCGCTCCACTGTGCCACGTAGAGCAGCACCACGCAGCTCCTGTGAGGTCGCGACGACTACACCTGTGTCTCCATCAATGAGCCAGCAGGAGGGAATGCCGCGCACGCCGTAGCTGCGGGCGATGGCGCACTGCCAGCCGTGCCCATCACAGATCTGCGGCCAGCTCATGCCTTTGGATTTTGTGAACTCGGGCAGCGTCGCCACATCGTCCTCGCTGTCCAGACTGATGCCCAGCACCTCGAAACCCTTCGCGTGAAACTCCTCATGCACTTGGATCAGTCCAGGCAGTTCGTGCAGGCACGGCCCGCACCAGGTGGCCCAGAAGTCGAGCATCACGAGTTTGCCTTTGTAGTCCTGCGGGAACTTCACCGCCTTGCCATCAATCGTCTTGGCCTCAAAAGAAGGCGGTGGCTTGCCCACCATGGCCGCCTGAGCCGAACGAGCCTCAGCCAAACGCACTGCGGCGGCGCTTTTCTGCCGCTCCTTCATCTCCGGCGTGAAGGGTTGGGCGAGCTTCACCTCCGGCACGGTTTTGTCGGATTTCACTAACTCAAAGTGACTGCCATCCGATGTCAGACCGCTCACTTCATAAGTCGTGCCGACGATATTGAAAGGCGCGGTGATCGCGAATTTTTCTGTCCGCATTTCGATCCGATTGTCGCCATTCAGATCGATGCCGATGCTCGTGTCACCCGCCAGAAAGTCGCCGAATGTGGTGTCGTCGCTCAGGTAGGTTTTGATGGCCCGCTCACCGAGATGGATGACGCCACTGCGCCCAAAATCTCGGTTATACATCAGCGGCCCGGGCCTGCTGCTGGCTCCATCCGAGATGCCATTACGGTAAAAACGCAGCCCCATGCCCAGGGTGGTGTCGCCATGCTTCACGGAGACCTGAGCCTCGCCGCCCCAGCTGACTTTTTCACCCGCATCGCTTTTCATCACTCGGGGCTTCCAGTCCACCGCAGGATCGTTGGTCAGATCGCCGTCGCCGTTCGCATCCAGCCACATGCGCGCCTCCTTCAGGCCCCGCTGCTCGATCACGATTCCCACCTTCATGCGCGCTTCCTTCGGCCCCATTTCGATGCTGGCAAACTGAGGCTTCACCAAGGCTTCTGGGAGCTTGCTGATGTGGGCGGGCTTCACCTCCGAGAGATTGGCCATCTTGGGCTTGTAGTAGCCGGTGATCTCAAAAAAGCCTTTCGGCATCCATTCGAGCTTCACCTCCTGGGCCTGAAGAAGGCAGGGGGTCAGACAAAGAACAAAGGCAGGGATCTTCATGGTCAAAGGGCTGGTTGGTTAATGACGAACAGGGAGGAGTTATCCCAAAAAGGACGCGATGTGACAACAGAGGCACCAGCCTCGAGTTTCTGCTTGGCATACTTCATCCGCACTGCTTGAAAGCGCGGATGGATTTGCCTGATGAGTCGATTTTAAGCGAGGTGAAGAGGTTGCGGAGGGAAGGCCGCATCCTGGATGCGTGGCAACTCGTGCGTGATCTGGCTCCGCCGGAACAGTGGCCCACGGTGTCTGACCGGCTCGGCGGGGCACTGCTTTTGGAAAAGCTGGGCGCGGATGCGCGTGCGCAGAAAATCGTTTTCCGGGCCTGGCATGATCCCGCATCACGGGCTGAAGCCCGGTCCGACATGTTCTGGGAGGTGTTACACATGCGTGGAGCTTTTCTGACGTGGAAATGGCTGCGGAAGCATGCGCCATCTCCGGAGGAATCTGAGGACCGTCACGCGGATCATGAGGCTTACATGGCCGTGGTGCTGATGCGGCTGCGGGACTTTGAGCGCGCCCGTGCCTGTCTGGACCGCGGGCAGAAGATCCAGAAAAAGGAGCGCTGGTTTTCCCTGCTGCGGGCAGACATGCTCCAGGAGCAGGATCTGCGCGAAGAGGCTCTGGCTTTGGTGGAAGAGGTGGTGAAAGCCGAGCCGGACTACATCACGGCCCACATTTCCAAAGCAGAGCTGCTGGTCGAACTCGGCCGCGATGAGGATGCCGTGCAGGCCATGCGATCCGCGCTGGAAGTGGTGCAGTCCGGGGCCATCGCCCGGCGTCTGGCGAACCTGCTGACGGAGCTGGACCGCTATGACGAAGCCGAACCCGTACTGAAGCTTTATGAGGAACTCATGCCGCTGCGCGATGAGTCCTGCGAGGACTGGCTGGCTGCCACTCGTTGTGACATCGCCAGTCATGCGCGTGACCATGACCAGACCTTGCACTGGGCACGTCAGGTAAAGGAGAGCGGCTTTCACAAGAAGCTGGTGACGAAGCTGGAGGCCGCAGGCTCCAAGGAATGGCGTCGCGTGATCCTGCCGGTGCCGTTTGTGCAGCAGCATCACCACACCTGTGCTCCGGCGGCGTTGACGAGCATCGCCCAATACTGGAAGCGCGGGGTGGAGCATCTGGAGGTGGCGGACGAGATCTGCTACGACGGCACCCCGGACTATCGCGAACGTGACTGGGCGGAGAAGGCAGGCTGGGCGGTGCGTGAGTTCCGCGTGACGGTGGAGTCCGCCCAGTGCCTGATCGATGCGGGGATGCCCTTTGTGCTAAACACGGTCTATCCCGGCGGCGCTCATGCGCAGGTGGTGATGGGTTACGATGACCACCGCGCCGTGCTCTTCATCCGTGATCCGGGAAGCCGGCACACATCTGAGTTTCTGGCGCTGGAATCCCTGGAAGAGCAGCTTCCTTTCGGGCCTCGTGGCTTTGCCATGGTGCCACAGGAGCAGGCGGAAAAGCTGGCCTCCCTGCCACTGCTGGACACGGCAGCCTACGATTGTCTGCATCGACTGCAATTGGCGCTCTCACGCCATGACCGGAAGTCGGCCCAGGCTGCCCTGGAAGATCTGCGGGCCGCTCATGCAGACACGACCCTGCGCTGGCGGGCCGAGCTTTCCATGGCCCGCTATGATGGGCAGCAGTCGCAGCATTTGGCGGCGCTCGAAGAGATGCTGAAACGGCATCCGAAGGTGGAGGACTGGCGCACGAGCCACCTGCATCTCATCAATCAAGTCCATGGCCGCGAGGCGATGCTGGAGCGGCTGAAGCAGCTCTGTGCGGAGAAGGAAAGCCATCCTCTGCACTGGCAGATGCTGGCGCGTGAGCTGCACTACGATGAACGCCACCGCCCCGAGACGCACCGGTTGCTGCGCCGCATCGAACGCCGACGTGTGGACGCCACCCTCTTCACCTGTGAAGCAGACATGCTCTGGCGGGAACAGCGCTATGAAGAAGCGACGGAGCTGTATCGGCTGGCGGCCAGCTTTGACTTCCGTAATGAGGACACGGTGATGACTTACTTCAAAGCCAGCCGCTGGGTGAAGAAGACGGACGAAGCGCTGCAAATGATGCGCCAACGGCTGGCGCTGGAAGGCACGCGCTCCAGCCAGCCAGCGGTCACACTTTATCGTGCGCTCGACATGCTGAAGCTTTCCGAAGAAGCGCTGCAAGTGCTCGAAGAGTCGCTCAAGCAGCGTCCCGACGACGCGGAGCACGCCGTCTTCGTCGCCGGGGAACTGGCCATCTGGAACCGCCGCGAGCGGGCCCGGGAGATCCTGGATTCCGTCACCAGTGGTGCCCGGGCGGCGGAGTGGCATCGAGCCAAGGCACGTCTGGCCCGGATGCAGGGAGACCGTGCCACGCAGATGGAGCATCAGCGCGCCATTTTGGAGGACAATCCACTCGATACCGATGCCCACCGCGCCGTGGCCAGCCTGCTGGACTCCCAGGAGGGCGGGCAGAGCGGGCTGCGCTTTCTCAAAGAAGCCTGCGCGCGCTTCCGCTGGCACTGGCATCTGCATCTGGCATGGCTGGACTGGGCCCGTGGAGAAGGGGCGGAGGAGTGGGAGCTGCCCGTGATCGAGCTGCTGCGCATCGATCCACATGATGCCTGGGCTCATCGTGAGCGGGCGGATGCCCTGCGTGCTCAGGAGCGCTTTGAGGAAGCTCATCGCGAGCTAGACGAGGCCGAGCGCATCGACAGCAGTTCCGTCTGCCAGTACAATGTGCGCGCCAGCGTCTTCGAGGACGAGGAGCGCCGCGACGAAGCGCGTGAGGAGTATCGCCGGGCAGTCTGTCTGGATGTGGACCAGAATTCCGCCCTGCGTGGGCTCGTGCGTGTGAGTGAAAGCCAGGAGCAGCGCGTGGAGGCGCTGCGCCTCATCCAAGCCGAGCTGAAAAAGCAGGTCACGATGGGCGACGGCGTGCTGGAGTTTGCCTCACTCGCCAAGGCCGTGCTCGAGCCAGACGAAGTGGAAGCCTGCCTCCGCGATGCGGCTCAGGAGCGGCCTGACCTCTGGCAGACGTCCCTGATGCTGGCCGAGCACCTGCGGCAGAATGATCAGGAAGACGAAGCCGTCGCCATCTCTGAGGCCACGACGCAGAAGTTCCCGCTTTTGCCGCGAGTCTGGATGGAGCACGCGTTGAACTTGGAGGCCGCTGGCCGCCGCCCTGAAGCCATTCAGGCAGGGCTGAAGATGCGTGAGCTGAATCCTGGCTGGTCATGGGGCATGCGTTCCCTTTCTGAAATGATGCGCAAGGAGGGCGACTATGAAGAGGCACGTGCCGTTTTGGAAGAACTGCTCCGACACGATCCGCAGGATGGCCTGAATCACGGCTGGCTCGGCGAAGTGCTCTGGGATCTGGACGAGCGTGAGGCCGCCATCACCTGCCTCACGCAGGCGGTGAAGCTCGATCCCGGCTACCACTGGGCCTGGAATTCCCTGGAGCGATGGGGGCCGATAGCTGACAAGCCCGAGGCCGTGCGTGAAGCCGCCCAGCGCGTGATGGATGAGCGCCCCGGCGAGGCCCGCACCTGGATGATCGCGGCGGAGCGGCTCTACCATCCGAACGATCTCACCGCCCGCCTCGCCGCACTGGACAAAGCCATCTCGCTCGCACCCGATTCCTGGGGTCCTATAGATGCCAAAGCACTGCTGCTCGGTGAAGCGGGCCGCTTTGACGAGGCACTGACGCTTTGCCGCACGCATCCATCGAAAAACCCGAACATCCGCTTCCGTGAAGGTTGGCTGCTGAATGAAAAAGGCGCGCGCAAAGAAGCCGTGAAAGTGCTGGAGACGGCCGTCGCCGAAGATCCACGCTACTCCTGGCCGTGGCGGATGCTGATCGACTGGTATCAGCAGGACGAACTCTACCCCGAGGCCGAACGCGCCTGCCGCCAGCTGGCCCGCATCGAATGTGATGAGCCTGTGCCGCTGGGCTATCTGGCCAGCGTCCTCGCCTCTCAAAAGAAGCTCAAGGAGGCTAAAGAGGTCTTCGCGGAGGCCGTGGATCGCTTCCCTCATTACGAGTTCGCCTTCCAGCGGCTCTTCTGGCTGCACATTGAGGAAAAAGAGTGGGATGCCGCCGCTGCCTTGCTCGAACGGCAGGCCGATCACTACTCGGACACGCATATTCAATCCCGCTGGTTCATCCTGCACTGCCGCCGTGAAAAGTGGGATGAAGCCCGGAAGGTGCTGAGAGCGATGCTGGCCGAGCCCGAGGATGACGAACAAGCCTTTGTCCGCGTCCGCACAGAAATGGAAAACCTGCCACTCTGGGAGCGCGGTCGGCAGCTCAAAGCCTTCCACGCCATCACCCACGAGGCCCTCCAAAAGCCCGTCAGCAACCCGCGCACCGGCAAGCTCCATGTCGAGATCTGCCGCCTCAGAAACCTGCTCCCGTCCTACCACCTTCTGGCAGATCTCAAGGATGACAGCGCCCGCAGCCTGGCCTTCATCGAGATGCTACACTGGATCGGTGAGCGCTGGAAAAAGAGTGTCGAGTCCCCGCTCCGGTGGCTGAAGCTCAACGCGCTGGGAGAGAGACGCCTCCTCCATCGCATCCTCACCAAGAACCGCGACTGGTTGCGCACCGACCCCGCCCTCTACGGCGCTGTTTGCTACACCCTGCATGCCTCTGGCAAGCCGCGGGAAACCATCCAATGGCTCTCCGACTGGCGCGAACGTGGCATCCACATCCAGCCCTACATCCTGAACAACCTCCTGCTCAGTCTCCAGGAAACCAATCAGCGAGCGGAGGCGGAGGCCGTGATGCTCCACGGAACAACCCTCGCCAGCAACGGCGGCATCAAGATGCGCTTCCACATCTGGTGCGCGATGGAAAGCCTCCTCGTCGGTGATGCGGGCAAGGCCGATGAATTCATGGACGCCGTAAACCCAGCCCAGCTCGATGGTTATGGAAACACCCTGCTCGACTTCCAAAAAGCCCTCCGGGAGCATCAGGCTGACCGCTCACCTACCCCAGCCTCCTTCAGCGCGACCGCCGTGCGGCTGGAGAAGTTCATGAACAGCCATTCCGGCAATCCCATCATGCTGGACAGCGCCCGCCGAGCCACCCGCCTGATCGGCAAGCGCATCGGCTCAGTGCGACCCTTCCTCTGGCACATGGGCTACAAAGTGAGGCGGCTGCTGAATGCACGGCTTTGATGATAAAGGTCTCAAAGTCGCGTGCCCGCACGCGGGAAGCGCTCGCTGCCGTAGCCGTAGGGCATGTTTGAGCGGGCGGCCTGACCTTTGATCATGAACCAGAAAAGGAAGGCCAGCACGACGGCGAGCAGCTTTTCCTTCCAATTGCGGACGAAGATGTTTTTAAGCTGCTCCAATTTCACGAGTTGGTTCCTCCGTTGAGGTTTCGTTTTTCACACTGCCAAAGGTGAGGATCTCGTTCAGGCGGTCTCGGACCTCTTCAGGCTCCAAATCGTGCTCCAGCTTGCCGCGATACGCGATCGAGAGCGCGCCACTTTCCTCGCTGACGATCAGGGCGATGGCATCCGTCTCTTCCGTGACCCCCATGGCAGCACGGTGACGCAGGCCGATGGCGCGGTCACGCACCTCTTTTTGACTCACGGGGAAAACGCAGCCCGCCGCCTGGATTCTTCCTTGGTCAATAATGACTCCACCATCATGCAGGGCGGTCTTCGGGTGGAAGATGGTGGTGATGAGTTCCACGCTCATGGCAGCGTCCACCTCGACGCCGGTTTCCACGAACTGCTTCAAGTCGATGCCCCGCTTCAGGGCAAACAAGGCACCGCAACGGCGGGCGGACAGCTTTTGCATCGCCTCCAGCAGCACATCGAGCGACTCGGGGTCAGGTCGATTGAAGGAAAATACGCGGTGGCTGCCCAGCTCGGCGAGCACGCGTCGCAGCTCAGGCTGGAAGAGTACGACGAGCGCGATGGCAAGGAAGACGGAGATGCGCTGGAGCAGCCAGTTGATCACCTCCAGCTCCAGGAGCTGAGAAATGAGCGCGAGGCTGAGCAGCAGGATCAGCAGGCCCGTGAGGATGCGTGCGCCACGCGTAGCCCGGAAAAACAGATATCCATGATAAGCCAGCGCGGCGAGGATGATGATCTCCACGCCGTCGCGCCAATGCTCTGTCACGAAGTCCCACATGCGTTGCGTTGTCGTAAGCCTAACGAAGGCGCAGGTGCAAGAGTTTCCTCAACTTCATTCCAAGTGAACCTGGTTTGAGTTTGTCGGAGTTTTTTTCGAGCGGATGTGTTCCTCCGACTTCATCAACTGGAGGCCAGCTTCCTCACGCAATGATCTCCTTGATCGGATGCTGGCTCTCCACGCCTGTCAGCCGCGCATCGAGTCCGGCGAACTTGTAACTCAGGCGCTCGTGGTCGATGCCGCATTGGTTGAGGATGGTGGCGTTGATGTCATTGAGGTGCGCGGGGTCGGTGGCGATGTTGTAGCTAAAGTCATCGCTCTCGCCGTAGGTGGTGCCGCCTTTGATGCCGCCGCCGGCCATCCACATGCAGAAGTTTCGCGGATGGTGATCGCGACCGTAGTTCGTCTGCGTGAGACCGCCCTGCGAATAGACCGTGCGGCCAAATTCACCGCCCCAGATGACGAGCGTGCTGTCGAGCAGGCCGCGCTGTTTGAGATCGGTCAAAAGAGCGCCGATGGGCTGGTCGGTGTCGCGGCATTGCAGGCGGATGTCGGCGGGCAAATTGCCATGCTGATCCCAGCCGCGATGCAGCACCTGCACCACGCGTGTGCCGCGTTCGATGAGCCGACGCGCGAGGATGGCGCTGGCGGCAAAGCTGCCCGGCTTGAGCACTTCCGGGCCATACAGGTCGAGCGTGGACTGGCTTTCCTGCTTCAGATCGACCAGTTCCGGCACGCTCGTCTGCATGCGGAAGGCCATCTCATACTGCGAGATGCGCGTCTGGATTTCGGGATCGCCGAACTTCTCAAAGCTGTGCGCATTCATCTGCGAAAGCGTGTCGAGCATCGCGCGACGATTCGCGGGCGAGACGCCCTCCGGGTTCTGCATGTAGAGCACGGGATCGCCCACCGCACGCAGCGCCACACCGCTGAATTTGCTCGGCAAAAAGCCGCTGCTCCACATGCGGGTGAAGAGCGCCTGAGCCATCGCCTTCGCACTCCAGTTCGGCGTGAGCACCACAAAGGCCGGCAGATCATTGCTCTCGCTGCCGAGGCCGTAGCTCAGCCACGAACCGAGGCTCGCGAAGCCCGGCACTTCGCGTCCGGTCATCACAAAGGTGCAGGCCGGGTCGTGGTTGATCGCGTTGGTATGCACCGTCTTGATCAAAGCGATGTCATCGACGTGCTTCGCCGTGTGCGGTAGCAACTCGCTCACCCAGCGCCCGCACTGCCCATGCTGCGCGAACTTGAACAAGCTCGGCGCCACCGGAAACCGCGCCTGCTTGCTCGTCATGCCCGTCAGCCGCTGCCCGCCCTGCACGCTCGGCGGCAAATCCTTGTCATACCACTGCTGTAGGCCCGGTTTGTAATCCCAAGTATCGAGCTGCGACGGCCCGCCATTCATGTGCAAGTAAATCACCGCCTTCGCCTTCGCTGCGAAATGCGGCAGCCCAGGAATCGGTGGATGAACACGAGCATCCGGTGCCGCAAGTGCATCCTTGCCCATCAGATAGGTGAGGCCCATGCCACCGAGTCGCAAACCGGAGTGCCCGAAGAACTGGCGGCGGGTTTGGAGGAGATTGGATTCGAAAAGTGGGTTCATGACTCAGTTGCGGGTGACGGTTTCATCCAAATTCAGGACCAAATTCACGATCAAGGTCCACGCGGCAGTTTCAGCAGGTGCGGCGACCTTCTTTGGCGTCGATTCACCGGCCTGCATGGCCTTCTCAGCCGCTTTCGGGTCTCTTTGATACAACTCGCGTTGTTTGGCCAAAGCCGCGGTGATCATCGAGAACTCCTTCGCGTCCGGTTGGCGGCTCAAAACGGTGCGGAAGAGCCAGTTGAGCTTTGTAGCGTCTTCTTTGCCGCCTTCAGCGATGATTCGCTCAGCCAAAGCACGAGCGGCTTCGAAGTGCTGGACGTCGTTCATGAGTTGGAGGGCTTGCATCGGGGTGTTGCTGCGTTCGCGGCGGGTGCAGCTTTGTTCGCGGTTGGGCGCGTCGAAGTTGCTCATGAAGGGTGGTGGGGCGGTGCGTTTGAGGAAGCTGTAGAGGCTGCGGCGGTAGAGCGCGGGGCCGTGGTCTTGCAGGTAGTAGCGCGTGTTGCTGTCGCCGTAGCCGACGGGTTCCCAGATGTTCGGCGGCTGGTAGGTGCGCACGCCGCGACCACCCATCTCCAGATTGATCAGGCCGCTGACGAAGAGCGCGTTGTCGCGGATCTGCTCGGCATCGAGACGGATGCGTGGGCCGTGGGCGAGCAGTCGGTTTTCAGGATCGAGGCTGAGGAGGTTTGATTCGACTGGCGAGGCTTGTTTGAAGGCTTTGGTCATCACGAGTTGCTTGATGAGCTCCTTCACATTCCAGCCGTTCTTCTGAAAGCGCACCGCGAGATCATCGAGCAACTCAGGATGGCTCGGTGGCTCGCCTTGGGAGCCGAAGTCGTGGCTCGTCTTCACCAAACCGATGCCGAAAACCTGCTGCCAGAAGCGATTCACCGTCACGCGAGCTGTCATCGGGTTTTCAGGGGCCACGAGCCACTTCGCGAGATCGAGCCGCGTGGCGCGGGCACCAGCTTTTTTCAGCGGATGAAAGGCGGCGGGCGTGGTGGGCTCGACCTTGTCGCCGAGTTTGTTGTAGGCTCCGCGCATGGCGATGAAGGTGTCGCGAGGTGTTTCGGCATCGCGGAAGACGAAGGTTCCCGGAATGGCCGAGTCTGCGGCGGCGCGAGCGACCTTCGCCTCTGCCCAAGTGGTGCGATGTTTGGCGAGTTCGTCCGTCGTGGCATGCATGATGCGGGCGAGGTAGAATCGGAGCAGGGCCTCGCGTTCTTTGGCTTCGGCGGCGCGCGCTTCACGCTCTGCGGTTGCCAGTTGTTTGGCAGACGCAGCAGCGGCTTCAGGCGTCGGCGACGCTTCGGCTTTCGGCAGTTTGGCCTTCAAGGCGGCAAGACGAGTTTCAAACAGCTTGGCTGGATCTGTCATCAGGGTGCCCACCAAATTCGCGGGGACTTCCGACGGTTGTTTTTTGCCCGTGCTCACCGCTTTCCACCAGGCGGCGAATGAAGCCAGCAAATCTGACGATGGCCGAGCCTGGCTCGTCACGCTGCACAAATCCCACATGACCGTGCCGCCCACTTGCTGCACGGCGACACTGCTAATGCGCGCACCGGCTTTCAAGCCGAGCGTGGTGGGATCAAAGCTCAGCAAGGTCCACACGCCGGGCTTCGGCAAAGGACCAGCGGTTATGGTGTCCTCCTTGCCATAAGTCGTGGCATCAAAGACCTGGGCATCGCCCCACACGACGCGGCGGCCATTGATCTCAAGGCAAACAACACCCGGCGTATTCAGCGGATCAAGCCGCACCCAAACACTTACACGCGGCGAATCTCCCAGAACAACCGGCTGAAGCACGGGCGTGATGGCTTCCTGGCTGAACTGCCCGTTGCTGAGCTTCAACACACGTCGGCCTGATTTGGCTCCAAAGCCGGGCTGCACCAGCCACAGGCTCGGATTGCGCGAGGTGTTCCTCGTCTCGGAGCCGAGGGCGAAGTCATCGTCGAAAATGACCTGTGTCGTCGTTTGTGCTCCCGGAACTGGTTTGAGCGATACTGGATCGGTGTAGGCGACGTTTTTCACGAAGGCCTCGAGTGACTTCAGCGCATCCGCTTCATCTTTCGTGGCCGCATCGAGCGCCTTTTGCTGCTCCGGCGACGGCAGTTTCAAAAAGGGCTCCGTGGACGAGATGTTCTTATCCATCGCCGGATCAGCACCGCTGTAAAAGAAGGCGTAGAGCGAGTAAAACTCCGCCGTTGTCAGCGGATCGTATTTGTGGTCGTGGCATTGTGCGCAGCCGCCGGTGAGGCCCATCCAGGCCGTCGTGAGCGTCGCCGCGCGGTCCACGGCGTAGAGGTGACGATACTCTTCATCAATCGCACCGCCTTCACTCGTCGTGACATTGCAACGGGAGAAACCGGTGGCGGTGATTTGATCCGGCGTGGCATTCGGGAGTTGATCGCCCGCGATCTGCCACACGGTGAACTGATCAAAAGGCAGGTTCTCGTTGAAGGCCTTCACCACCCAATCTCGATACGCCCAGGTGCTGCGCTCGTTGTCGAGATGCAGGCCATGCGTGTCCGCATACCGCGCCACATCCAGCCAATGCCGCGCCATCTCCTCACCAAAGCGTGGCGACTTCATGTACTGGTCCACCATCGCCTCGTAGGACTGACCTTTGAGAAAGGCATCCACCTCCGCCAGCGTCGGCGGCAACCCGGTGAGCGTGAAGGACACACGGCGGATAAGCGTCTCGCGCTCGGCTTCATCAGCGAAGGTGAGTTTGTCCATTGATTGGCGTTCGGCGAGCAGACTGTCGATGCTCGCTCCAGCCTTCTCGGTAGGTTTTTCAAATGCCCAGTGCTTCTGATACGACGCTCCCTGCTCGATCCACAGTTTGATGGTGTCCTTCTGCTGCTGAATGAGTTTCTTGTGCGACTTCGTCGGCGGCATGAGGTCATCCTCATCGCTCGTAATGATGCGCTGCCAGACCTCGCTCTTTGCCAGATCACCTGGCTTGACCGGGAACGCGCCTTCTTTGGCCGTGTAGGCACCTTCCGGCGTATCGAGCCGCAACTCGGCCTCGCGCTTCTTCGAATCAAAGCCGTGGCAAGCAAAGCAGTTCTCCGAGAGGATCGGGCGGATGTCGCGATTAAAGCTCAGTTTGTCAGCGGCAAAAGCCGAACTGGCAGCAAGCAGACAAAGAATGGGCGCGGCACGAGTCATGGGAAAAAGAGGTTTGAAGAGCTTACGCAGAAGCTTCCCACAACCTTCCCCACATCACTTGCCGTTTCCGGACAAACTCATGTCTTATCGTGCAGGTTCTGCTGTCTGGCTGAGTAGCGAGCAGCCTAGCCACATTCGGGCGGCAGGCTCTGCGTCTTCCACAAACGGCTTGCACCGCCAGCGGCGTGCCCTTTGATAGCTGATCCATGGATTTCCTCGCTCTGAATTTGCCTGAACTCGGCGGCACTGTCGAAAGCGTGAAGCGCGCGGTTTCGAGCCAGGGCATGAATGCCTGGGGGCTCGCCATCGTGGCCTTCTTTGTCGGCATGGCCGTGGCCCGCGGCATCGTCTCGCAGATGCTCATGATGATCAATCTGGCCATCGCGGTCATGGCGGGGCTGTTTGTTTTTCAGCATCGCACAGAGGTCTTCGGAGCCTACGCCTCGACCATGAGCACGAACACCCTGCTCGGCACCTCGGCAGCGGCGGCGGTGCTGACCTACTTTCTCGTCCGTGGCGTGGTGAATTTCGTTGCCGGATTCGGCCTCATCTCCCTGCTGGCCAGCTTTACCGGTTGGAAAGCGGGCCTGCTGAGCTTGCTGCCTTCCGGCGTGCTCGTCTGGCTCGGGGCCATGGTCATGCGTCTGCTCGGCAGCGTGTATGGCATGGAAAACGCCGAGATCGAGCTGGCGGGCAAGGGCACGAAAAGCCAGCTCGGTGCATGGATCGAAGAGATGGCACAGAAGATTGACCGCACCTCCGTCGGCAGTCTCGTCGAAAAGCTGGACCCCTATGACATGCGTGCCCGCGCAAATCTCGCACGTCTGCTCATCCTCTGGCCGGATGGCCGCGTCTGGCAGCAGCTAGCCATGCGCGGTCAGACAGAAGCCAATGCGCTCAATCATCCCGACATCATCGCTCTCGGCGGCGATGCCAAGGTGCGTCAGGCCATCGAGCATCGTGACTTCGCAGGCCTGATCCAACTTCCGCAGGTCGCCCGTGCTGCCGCAAATCCACAGCTCGAACCTTTCCTCAAAGGACTCGCGTTGGAGGAGGCGATGGACACCGTCGTCTATCAGGCACGATAGGCACGAAGTTCTCCGAATGGCGCAGGGCGAACTGCGTCTGAAGCTGCCCATGTCATCCAAACCCGTTTCTCTCCGCGCCACTGGCCGCCGCTTGCTTCAGTTCGCCCGCGCGCACTGGCGCATGGCGCTGATCCAGTTCGTGCTCGCGGTGCTTGGCACGTCATTGATCGTCGTGTTTCCCGGCGTGGTGCAGTGGTTTGTGGATGACCTCATCCCGCGCAAAGACGTGCCCGGCATCTGGAAGGCGGGCTCGCTGGCCGTGGGCGCGTTCTTCTTGCGCGAGTTCCTCTTCTACATCCGCACGCGGGTAAACAGCACCTTCGAGCAGCGCATGATCTTTGATTTGCGCGGGCAGCTCCACCACAAGATCGCCCACCTGCCGCTGGCCTGGTTTGATCGCCAGAGCACGGGCGACATCCTCACGCGCATGGCCGATGACGTGCCCGCTACACAACGCGTCATCCTCGAAGGCATCGAGCAGGGGCTCACTTCCATCCTCCAGATCATCATCAGCGCGGTGGTCATGTTTTACACCAACGTCACCTTCGCGCTCATCGTCATGGTGCCCACGCCCTTCATCGCGGCGGGCGGCTGGCTCTTCGCGCGCTGGATCGCGCCACGTTCACGTGAGGCTCGTGAGGCCAGCAGCCGAATGAATTCCCTCCTGCACGACACCATCACCGGCATCCGCCAGATCAAAAGCTACACCGCCGAAGACACGAAGCAGGATGACTTCAACCGCGCCAGCCATGATCTCCGCCGCTCGCAGCAGCGACTCATGACCGCGTGGGCTGTTTACAGTCCGCTCATGGGATTCTTCGGCAGCTTTGGCCTCGTGCTGCTGCTCAGCCTCGGCGCATATGGGGCGATCCAGGGCGAGATGACCACGGGCGAGCTTTTTAAATTCATCTTCCTCCTTGGCTTCTTCTTCGAGCCCATCGCACGACTTCATGGAGTGAATCAAACCATCGTCACTGGCCTCGCCAGCGCCGAGCGCGTCTTCAAGATTCTCGATCAGGAAGGCCAGGAGGATCTCGATGTCGGCAAGCCGCTCCAAGCCGTGCGCGGTGACATTGAGTTCCGCGATGTGGTCTTTGGCTACAACGATGACAAGCCTGTGTTGCAAGGCGT
The DNA here is from genome assembly GCF_044378005.1 of Prosthecobacter sp. Taxonomy (GTDB): domain Bacteria; phylum Verrucomicrobiota; class Verrucomicrobiia; order Verrucomicrobiales; family Verrucomicrobiaceae; genus Prosthecobacter. The sequence goes on along the minus strand of NZ_JBILYB010000020.1, from coordinate 28,210 downwards.
GAACCTGCGCGTGCTGCCGCGTCAGACGGTCGCCATCGTCGGTGCCACGGGGTCGGGCAAAAGCACCCTCTTCCAGCTCCTCGCCCGCTTTTACGAACCGCAGTCAGGCAGCATCAGCCTCGATGGCCAGCCTATCGCCAACTACAGCCGCGTCACACTGCGGGACTCGCTCGCCTACGTCACGCAGGACGCCTTTCTCTTCGCCGGAACGATCCGCGACAACCTCCGCCTCGGTGATCCCGCTGCCACCGATGACGAAATGTGGGCCGCCCTCCGCCATGCCAGCGCCGAGGACTTTGTCCGTCGTCATTCTGCTGGCCTCGATGCCGAGGTCGGCGAGCGCGGCGTCATGCTTAGCGGCGGCGAAAGGCAGCGCATCGCCATGGCGCGGGCCTTTCTCAAAGACGCCCCCATCCTGCTGCTGGATGAAGCCACCAGCGCCGTGGACACGAAGTCCGAAGCTGCGATTCAGGAAGCTCTGGAAAAACTGCGCGCGGACCGCACCTGCCTCGTCATCGCCCATCGTCTCAGCACCGTCGTGAGTGCGGATGTGATCTACGTCATGCGCCAAGGCCAGATCCTCGCGCATGGCCGGCATGACGAACTCGTGGAGAGCTGCACCTACTACCGCGAGCTGGCGAGTTTGGCGCTTCTCTGATCGCCGTGCGGTTCAAAGACGATGCGTGGGCACTCCGGCTTCGCGCGATCACTGCGGCACAGCCATTGCCAGTGGCGGATCTCCGTAACAAAGGATTGGGGAGCTCCCTGCAGGATGCGGAAGCTCCCGCGCAGTTCACCTCCGTCCTCCACGTTGATCGAGCGCGCCGCCACGGTGCCATTCAAGGTGCCGCCGGAGATCAACGTCACCGGCCCTTCGCATAAAAAATCGCCTGTCGCATTCCCGGCGATCTGGACTTCGCCCGCCTTCACCTCATGCAGAAAGGTCACCTCCGTGAACGGTGCCACGATGACACGACGCGCCTGCACATGCTCGGCGATCAGACCCGTCTCCTTGAACACACGCACCTCCGGCAAATCCGTGCGCGTCACCGACTCCACCCGCGAGAGCTTTTGCAAACACACCGGACATGTCGGCGTCGTGCAGTCACCCGCCGTGGCGAAGGTGAAAAAGAAATCGCTGCGATCCGCCGGCAGACTGAGCAACACCTGATGCAGCGCCGCCGCATCCACCGCCTCAATCCGATGCTCCTGCGCCGCCAACATCGCGGAAGCCGTAAACCCGCCCGGCGAGATCATGATGCCACGAGCCTTATGCGCCGTGCGCACTTCACGAGCGAACTGCATCACCGCCTCAGGCGTGGCCCCCCATTCATTCCATGCCGCGATTTTCACCAGCGCCCGCTGCGGATGCGCGGTGAGCGGTTGCTCGATCATCGCAAACATCACCGAGCCATCCTCCAGCACCATCGATCTCGCCAGCTCACACCCACCATGCGCCGCGATGGCCCGCACCAGCTCCGCCACACGCATCCAGTCCAGACTCGCGATCAGCTCCGGCGTCCAGTGCTCCGTCACCGGTCCAGCCGTGATCAGGCCTCCCTGTTGGGAGAAGCCAGCTTCGGCGAGTTTGGCAAAAGGATCGAGCATCAGGAGAGAAAGGTCAGCCTCACCTTACGCACAGCCTCCAGTCGGGGGAAGTGCAGACTTGGTGTGTGAAGCAGCCTTGCCTTCCATAGCCGTGCCCCTAACATCCGCCGCATGAAATTCGCGCTCTTCCTCCTCCTCGCACTTCAAGCCAGCGCTGCCGACACCACCACCCGAGATGCCGTCTTCGCGAAGTCCGTCGAAACGATGTTCCCGCAGCTCGTCGAGATCAGGCGCGACATCCACGCCCATCCCGAACTCTCCAACGAAGAAGTCCGCACTGCTGCACTCGTCGCGGAAAAATTGAAATCACTCGGCCTGGAGGTGAAGACCGGCATCGCGAAACATGGCGTCGTCGCTTTGCTCAAAGGCGGCAGCGATGGACCCTGCGTGGCCGTACGTGCCGACATGGACGCACTGCCCATCAAAGAACTGCGCAGCGTGCCCTATCGCTCGCAAACCCCCGGCGTCATGCACGCCTGCGGCCACGACGTGCATGTCACCTGCGCGCTGGGACTCGCCGAGCTGCTATCGAAGCATCGCGATCAGGTGCGCGGCAGCGTGAAGTTCCTCTTTCAGCCCGCCGAGGAAGCCATGCCCGCCACCTTTAAAGGCGACTGGGGCGCGAAGCTCATGGTGGCCGAAGGTGTGATGGAGAATCCAAAGCCCGTCGCGGTCTTCGGCCTGCACACAACCGCCATCGTCCAGCCTGCGAGCACCACCGACGATGGCGTGCATTATTTAAAGGCAGGCCAGATCGGCTACACGCCCGGCATCGACAACGCGAACAGCGACCGCTTTCACATCATCATCCGTGGCAAAATGGCCCATGGCTCTGCGCCGCACAAAGGCGTGGATGCCATCACCGTTTCCGCCGAGGCCATCATGGCTCTGCAAATGATCAAGAGCCGCCAGACCAACACACGACAGCCGCTCGTCATCAGCATCGGCACCATCAGCGGTGGCGACCGTGAAAACATCATTGCCGAGAAAGTCGAACTCGGCGGCACCGTCCGCACCTACGACGCCGCCTTCCGCGATGGCGTGATCGAGCAGATGCATCGCATCCTCAAAGGCATCACCGAAGCCCACGGGGCCAGCTACGAGATGGAATACCGCAAGACCTACCCAAGCATCATCAACGACAAGCCTCTCATCGAAGCCACGCTGCCATCTTTCCGCCGCCTCTTCGGCAAGGACAACGTCGTCGAACTCATCCCCGGCATGGGTGGCGAAGACTTCAGCTTCTTTGCCCAAGTCGTGCCCGGCTTCTACTTTCGCCTCGGCGTGGCCAATGAGGAAAAAGGCATCACCGCCGGTGGTCACACCCCCATGTATGATTGCGATGAAGCCTCGATCAAAACCGGCGTGCAAGCCCTCGCCGCCGCCGTCTGTGATCGGCTTGATGCGGAGAAGTAATTCATCAGTCCCTCCAGAAGGATGATTCCTTCGGCACGGTGTAGCGCACCTCCATGTCGGGCGTCTCAATGACCATCCCATCGCGATGGAGCGATTCGACGGCGGCGATGATCATCCCAGAAGTAAGAAGAGTGCGCTCGGGCGGATAGGCGGCGCGGTTTTCGATGACCATGCGTTCGATGTGTTGAACGAGTGGATTGAAGAAGTCGGCGGTGGTCGCGCTGCTGCCGGGCATCGGCAGGAACATTTGGCAGGAGGTGATCTCGCCGGATTCGCTGTTGAGGCCGGCGTAGTTGAAGTCGCGCACGCCGAGCATGAAGAGCGTGGTGCGGAAGCCGTCGCGGTGCTCGATGAAGTAGGCGTAGGCGTCGGGTAAGTTTCGCCTCGCCCAATCGAAGCTGATCGCTTCGGTGGGATAGCCTTCTTTGACTGGTAGTGTGTGGCTGCGGCTTAACGCGGCGAGGAGGAGGCGCTGCGTTTGCTTCAAACCGGCGGCGTGTGACCACATCTTGTCACTGCGCAACGCCAGCACACTCTTGATGCCGACTTCGCCTCCTTTGCGACGTTCGGACATGCACTGGGCGGTTTCGAGACCATGGAAGTCGTATTTCTCGACGCCGCCGTAGCCGACGCAGACGCTTTCGCTCAACGGCGTGCCCCATGGCAGGTCGATGGCGGGCAAACGGCGTGTCACGGGCAATGAGGAGCCAGCCAGGAAGGGAAAAATCAGGCGCTTGGAGTCAGCGACCATCTCGACGCACTTTTTCCAGTCGGTGGAGAGATGCTTGTCGTTGAAGACGGGCACGCTGCGTCCGCTGGACTCGAAGACCTTGACCACTTCTTTGAAGAACTCGTAGCGCGGGTAGAGCGTCTGGCCCTTTTCGTTCTCGGGGTAGTCGCCGTGCTCGCCGATGATGACGACGCCATCGACGGCGAGCTTGCCAGTGCCCAAAGTGAGTGCCTCGGCGATGCTTTTGTGAATGGGAATACCGTAGCGCTTCGAGCGACCACGGGCGAGATCCTTCTCGGGGAATTGATCGACGTAGAGCGACACGAGATCGACCTTCGGCTTCCGCCATTCACCGTTCCAGCCGTAACCGAGCGCGAAGCGGTCAATGAAATGCTGCGCGTGTGATTTCTCGAACACGACGGTGGCGATGAGAGCGATCTTTTTGCGCGCTGGAGTTGGCGCGGCGCTGGCGGCGGCCGCAGCGGCACTGGTGAGCAGAAAGGAGCGACGGGTGATGAGCTTCGTGTTCATGAGGTGCGGTCCGATTTGTTTTCCCAAAACAACCAAAGAGGCAGAACGGCGATGAGCGGCAGGAAGGAGGCAAGCAGGAGGCCTTGATCGAACGAGTGCGAGCGATCTGCCAGCGCGCCGAAGAGCTTTTGCGCCTGCGCGGGCAGCACCCACGCGACGACACCCGCGATGCCGGTGATTTTGCCCTGATGTCGCGCGGAAAGATCCTGCGTGAAGGCGTGGTAGAGCGGAAACACACCGAGAGCGCCCGCACCGGCCAGCAGCAGCACGAGAAGCAAGACCCAGCCTTTGTCGAGCATCGGCGTGAGCGCGCAGGTGGCGCACAACGCACCGCACGCGGCGAAAACGATCACGCGAGCGGCATGAACCGAGAGCTTTCGTCTGCCGAGCCACACCGCGAGCGCACCCGCGCCGAGGCAGCCGACATCCGTCGCCACATACCAGACCGAAGTGAAGTAAAGCGTCTGCGATTCCGTGTAGCCGATCCCTTCTTGAAGGATTTTTGGCAGCCAGGCGCGCAGGATTTGCCAGGTCGTGTTGATGCAGGCGATGACGAAGAACACGACGAGCATGCGACGGCTGAAGATGATGCTCCACAGGCTTTCCGAGGCTGGTTCCACCTCGTTCGTGCTCAATCTCACCGGTGCAGGCAGGTCGGACTTTTTCACCAGCGCGAACCACAACACCAGCCACGCGAAACCGACCGCACCGACGGCTTGAAATGCGATGCGCCAACTGCCGATCTCCGAGGTCATGAGTCCGGCCATGATCAGCGGTGTGATGATCGCGCCGATCGAGGTGCCGCTTTGCAACACGCTGTTGCCGAGTGAACGCTCGCGCGCATCGAGCAGCGCCCGTGTGGTGCGGATGGAACAAGGCCAGTGCCCGGCCTCGAAAAAACCGAGCGCCATGCGACACCACAGCAGCTCTTGTTCGTTATGCACGAAACCTGTCGCCAGTCCGGCGAGCGACCACATCGTCAGCACGCCGGCATACAGCCAGCGCACGGAGAAACGGTCCGCCAGCCAGCCAAACACAATGGATCCGGCCGCAAAAGCATAAGCAAAGACGGCCTCGATGTTGCCATACTGCGCCTGCGTGAGCTGAAACTCCCTGGTGATGCGCACGGACGCATTCGCCAGCGTCTGGCGGTCCATGTAGTTGATCGCCGAGGCGAGCAGCAGCAGGCCGCAGATGGTCCACTTCCAGGTGGCGGAGCGATTTGTCGCGCTCGAATCAACGTCGGGAGTCATGTCGGATTCGAGCGGCGATGTGACTGCGATTTATGCGATCAGTTGATCCACTACTTTCGCGCCCTGGTTGTCCGTGAGACTCGCGGCGAGGCCGTTGCGTTTGTAGGTCAGCTTGGTGTGGTCGAGACCGAAGAGCTTCAGCAGCGTGGCGTGATAATCGAAGTGCTTCACCTCGTCGATGACGGCCTTGTGGCCGAATTCGTCGGTCTCGCCGTGGACGTAGCCCTTCTTGAAGCCGCCGCCGGCGACCCACATGCTGAAGCCATAGGTGTTGTGGTCGCGGCCCCATTTCTCGCGGCCTGCGTCGTTTTGCAGCACGGGCAGGCGGCCCATCTCGCCGCCCCAATGGACGACGGTGGTGTCGAGCAGTCCACGCTGTTTGAGATCGCTGATGAGCGCCGCGCTCGGTTGATCGGTCGCCTCGCAATTTTTCGGCAACGCGGTGATGAGCGAGCCGTGCTGATCCCAAGACTGGCCCGCATTCAGCACCTGCACATAGCGCACGCCGCGTTCGACGAGACGACGCGCGATGATGCAGCGCGTGGCGTAGTCCTTCGTGATCGGATTATCGACGCCGTAGAGCTTTTTGACGTGCTCGGGCTCCTTCGAGATGTCGAGAGCCTCTTTCGCGGCAGTCTGCATCTTCGCGGCGAGTTCGTAGCTCGAAATGCGCGCCTGGAGATCGAGTTCGCCGCGATGCTGCGAGAGATGATCTTCATTGAAGGCCTTCAGCAACGCGAGTTGCCGCTCCTGCGGCGCACCAGCAAGTGAGGCAGGCGGATCGAGATTCAAAATGCGCGGCTCGGTGGGCCGCACGAGCGTGCCCTGGAACAACGCGGGCAGCCAGCCATTCGTGAAATGCTCGCCCTGGAAAGTTGGCAGGCCGCCGGGATGCGAGAGCACCATGTAGGCGGGCAGTTCGTCCGTCTCGCTGCCGAGACCATACGTCAGCCACGAGCCCAGCGCGGGGCGTCCGGCGGTGATGCGTCCGCCGTTCATCGCGTAGAGACCTTGCGCATGATTGCTCACGCCGGAGGTCATCGAGCGGATCAGCGTGATCTCATCCACCACCTTGCTCAGGTTCGGCAGCAACTCGCTGATCTCCATGCCGCACTGGCCCCGCTTTTCGAACTTCCATGGCGAACCGAAACACTTGGCCGATGCCTGCGCGAGGTTGTCGTATTTGATCTCACCGGGGAATTTCTGACCGTCATACTTTGTCAGCATCGGCTTTGGATCAAAGAGGTCCATCTGCGACGGCCCGCCCATCATGAAGAGCGAGATCATCGCCTTCGCGCGTGGCTCAAAGTGCGGCTTCTTCGGCGACAGATCATAACGGATCTCGCCAAAGCTTTCCGGCTTCACCGGCGCGGCAAGCAAGCCATCGCGCTCCAGCAACGAGGCAAGCGCCACGGTGCCAAGACCGAAGCCGTTGGCGTGAAGGAAATGACGACGTGAGCAGAGTTGGGGGTGGTTCATTCGACGTAGAGGAAACGGTTCGAGCTGCAAAGGATCTGGCACAGGCTGGCCATGGCTTCTTGCGGTGGATTCGGGACGACGCCCTTCGGGTGCTGGATGTCGTGGTGATATTGCGTGAGCGCCTTGGTTTGCTCATCAAGGTAAGCGAGGCACTTCGTGATGTCGGCATCGGTGGCGGGCTTGCTGTAAAGCAGGTTCCAAACGCGCTGGAGCTGCTTCGCGCGGTCGTTCGGGGCTTCGGCGGTGACGCGGTCGGCAAGACGTCGCGAGCTGTCGAGCACGAAGGTGTCGTTCATGAGCAAGAGCGACTGCGGCGCGACGGTGGTCTGGCTGCGCATCTCGCAGTTCGGGCTCATCGTGGGCGCGTCGAAGGTGTCGAGCACGGTGACGGGTTTGCTACGGCGCACCTGCACATAAATCGAGCGGCGGAAGTCATCGGCACCGGCGGGATCGACCTTGTGATTGGTGATGGTGCCTTTGTCGATGCCAGTGATCACACGACCCTGCGGATCGCGACCAATGCCGCTGGGCGGGCCGTAGCTGGCCTGCACGAGCGTGCCAGTGGTGGCGAGCATCGAATCACGGAGCGTCTCGGCATCGAGGCGGCGCATTTTGAAGCGGGCATAGAATCGATTTTCGGGATCGGCCCGCAGCGAGGCGTCATTCACCGACGACTGACGGTAAGCGCTGCTGAGCAGGATGAGGCGATGCAGTGACTTGAGCTTCCAGCCGCTCTTCACGAACTCATCGGCGAGGTAGTCGAGCAGTTCGGGATGCGTGGGCAGCTCGCCCTGGCGGCCAAAATCGCCTGGCGTGTTCACGATGCCGCGACCCATGTGATTGAGCCAGAAGCGGTTCACTAAAACTCGCGCGACGAGCGGATGCTTGCCGCTCGTGAGCCATTGCGCATACGCGAGTCGGCGACCGCTGGAGCCGCTGCTCACCGGCACCGGTTTGAAAGGCTCGATCTGCGGGCTGGCGAGAATTCCCAGTTCGCCAGGTTGCACGACTTGCTTCGGCTGGTCGTGATCGCCACGATTGAAGAGCTTCGACACGGGCATCTGGCCTTTCACTTCGGTGAGCGCCATGACGAAGCCTTCAGCAGGCTTCGTCGCGCGGAGCTTCGTGGCCTCGGCCATCTTTGCATCGACGATGTCCTGCTTTTTCTTGTCGTACAGGTCGAGTGAATAGGTGGCGAGCGCGGATGGATACTTCTTGATCAGTGCTTTCTGCTCCGGCGTCTGCTTGGCCACCGGCGTGTCGCGGGCGACACGGAACGCGGCCTGCTCGGCCTCCGGCACCTTCTTGATCTCGACCTCAAAGATCTCGTCGAGGAACTTCTTCGACATCGCGCGGGCCTCGACCTCGATCTCCTTGGCTTTCGCCTCGATCTCGGCGGCTTTAGTGCGCTCCTGCGGTGTGTAAAGCGAGTAGAGGCGGCTGTTCGGCGCACGCCATGCTTCCCAATGATACGCCGGATCAAAGACGGCCCGCAGGCGATAGTAATCGGCCTGCGTGATCGGATCGTAGCGATGATCGTGGCACTGCGCGCAAGCCACGGTCATGCCCATGAGCGACGAGGTTGTGATCTTGATCTGCTCGGCGATGACTTGGTTTTTCGCGAGCTTGGCATCGTCCACCGTGTCGCCCGTGCCATCGGGAGCCATGCGCAGAAAAGCGGTGGCAATAAGCTGGTCGGTTCGCTTCGGATCGAGCACCGCCTGTTGAAAGTCGCCATGCGTCGCGCCAGCGAGTTCGTCTCCCGCGATCTGCTCCTGGATGAACTGGTCCCACGGCTTGTCCTCGTTCATTGAGCGAATCACATAGTCGCGATAACGCCACGCGTGAGGGCGGACGCTGTCCGCCTCGGTGTAACCGTTTGAATCGGCATAGCCCACGACATCCAGCCAATGCCGCGCCCAGCGCTCGCCGTAGTTTTTCGAGGCCAGCAAGCGCTCCACGAGCTGTTCATAAGCCAGCGGCGATTTGTCGGCGACAAATGCCTCCACTTCCTCTGGCGTTGGTAGCAGGCCGGTCAGATCGAGCGTCACGCGGCGGATCAATGATCGACGATCTGCCTCGGGAGCCATCGTGAGGCCCTTTTCGGACGCTTTGGCGATGATGAATGCATCGACCGCATTTCGAGTGTTCGCCGCTTTGGGCACCATAGGCCGTTTCACCGGCTGGAAGGCCCAATACTCGCGATCCTCATCCGAGATGATCGGTCCTGGTGCCAGCACGAGCGGTTCCGTCTTCGCTGTCTTGGCACCTTGGGTGATCCACTTCTCGATCACAGCCAGTTGCTCTTCGGTGAGCGGCTTCCCCTTCTCAGGCATCTCGCCGCTGCGGATCACTTCGACGAGCTTGCTCTTCTCGGGATGCCCGACCACGACGATCTCGTCCATGAAACGTCGAAGACGCAGATCGATGTCCCCCTTCGGTTTTTCTTCCTCACCATGGCAGTGCGTGCAGTGTGCTTTCACGATGGGCCGCACGTCCTTTTCAAAGGTGAGCAGTGGCTCTACTGCGGAAGCAGAGGCGGTGAGTAAAAGTAAAGCTGGGAACTTCATCAGGGGGCCGAAACCTACGGGCTGAACTCAGCGGATGTTGCCGATCAAAGACTCATGATAGAGCGGCAGGGGCGATACTGGGTTTCCATTGGCTGAGCTACAGGTCGTCGTTCGGGCTGACAATGATCGCGGCATGAGGCGACCTGGGTCAGCCACTTTCTCATTTGCCCAAACTCACCCGCCCCGCCATCATCGCGGCCACTTCACCCAATCTTTTCATCATGTATTTCCTCGGCATCGACAGCGGCACCCAGAGCACGAAGGCCATCGTGCTCGATCTCGACAGCGGCAATATCCTCGCCTCCGGGCACAGCACCTATGATTTGATCGAAGGCCTGCCCGCAGGTCATCTCGAACAGCATCCGCAGAGCTGGATCGACGCTGTGGAGAGCAGCGTGAAGCAGTGCCTGGGGAAGATCGGGGCCGACAAATCGAAGATCGCGGGCATTGGCGTGAGCGGTCAGCAGCATGGTCTGGTGGCGCTTGGTGCGGACGACAAACCCGTGCGGCCCGCCAAGCTGTGGTGCGATACTTCCACGCAGGCTCAGTGCGCTGAGATCGCCCATGAGTTCGGCGGTCAGCCCGGAGTCATCGCTTTGGCGGGGAATGCCATGCTACCCGGCTACACGATCCCGAAGCTGCTTTGGATCAAACAAAACGAGCCGGAGAATTTCGCCAAGATCACCTCCATCCTGTTGCCTCACGATTACATCAACTTCTGGCTCAGCGGCGTGAAGCGCATGGAATATGGCGACGCCTCCGGCATGGGCATCCTCAACGTAAACACGCGTCAGTGGTGCTACGAGCTGTGCGATTACATCGACCCGCGTGTGCGCTCCATGCTGCCTGAGCTTGGCTCCAGCCGCAGCGTGCATGGTCGGCTCCGCCCAGAGCTGGCGAAAGCCTGGGGACTCGGCGACAACGTCATCATCTCCGCCGGTGGTGGCGACAACATGATGGGCGCGATCGGCACCGGCAATATCAAACCCGGCGTCATCACGGCCAGCTTCGGCACCAGCGGCACGCTTTATGGCGTCGCCGGATCACCCGTGGTCGATGGCCAGGGCGAAGTGGCCGCTTTCTGCGACAGCACGGATCAATGGCTGCCGCTCGTCTGCACCATGAACGTCACCGTCGTCACCGAGCAGGTGCGTGACATGTATGGCTGGGATTTGAAACAGCTCGAAGCCGCCGTGGCCTCTGCGCCTGTCGGTGCGGATGGCGTGATGTTCCTTCCTTACCTCAATGGCGAGCGCACCCCGAACCTACCAAACGGCACCGGCGTGCTCCATGGCCTGCGCCCCACGAACATGACACCTGCCAACATCGCCCGTGCCGCTGTGGAAGGTGCCACACTCGGCCTCGCGTATGGTTTGAAGCGCTTCCGTGACCTCGGCATGAACCCGACCGAGATCCGCCTCACCGGCGGCGGCAGCAAAAGCAGTGTCTGGCGTCAGATCGCCGCCGATTGCTTCAATGCCGAAGTCGTCACGCTCAGCACCAGTGAAGGTGCCGCTCTCGGCGGAGCCATCCAGGCCGCGTATGCCCAAGCCAACGAACACGGCGAGACGATCAGCTACGAGGCGCTCTGCGCCAAGCTGGTGACACTGGATGAAAGCACCCGCTGCAAACCCAACGCCGCGAACGCCAAGCACTACGCCGAGCAGCTCGAACGTCAGATGGACCTCACAGGCCGCCTACAGCAGACGGGCTGGCTGTAAACTGGTTCGGCCTTTGACAGCAGGCTCATCTTCACCTCTTCATCCCAGCCCATGTCCAAAAGTCTCGGCGAGACATCCACCCATTTTTTCCAACTCGGCAGCGCTGCCGAGCCCTTTGTCTTTGCCAGCGGAGACTCGCTGCCGGGAATCACGGTGGCGTATGAAACCTACGGGAAGCTGAATGCGCGTAAAACCAACGCCATCCTCCTCTTCCACGCGCTTTCGGGAAGCCAGCATGCTGCGGGACACAATTCCGAGGTGCCGGGACTCTCTGGACGCTGGACCGATGATGTGAAGCAGGGCTGGTGGGATCTTTTCATTGGCCCAGGCAAGGCTTTGGACACGAACCGCTACTTCGTCATCTGCGCGAACTACCTCGGCAGTTGCTATGGCAGCAGCGGCCCGACTTCGACGAACCCCGAAACGGGCAAGCCGTATGGGAAGGATTTCCCTCCTGTGCTGAGCAGTGACGTGGTCCGCAGTCAGGCGGCGCTGCTGGATCATCTCGGCATCAGGACACTTCATGCCGTCATCGGCTCTTCCGTCGGCGGCTTGCTCGCCATCAACTTCGCCACGCTTTATCCCGAGCGGGTGAAAATCATCATGCCCGTGGCTACGGGCCTGCGCACGACCGTGCTCACGCGGCTGACTTTGTTTGAGCAGGTGCTCGCCATCGAAAACGATCCGCATTTCCACGGCGGTGACTACAGCGATGATGCCACGCCGGAATATGGGCTCGCACTCGCTCGCATGATCTCACACAAGACCTTCGTGCATCTCGATGCCATCGAAAAACGGGCGAGCCAGACTGTGTCCCAGCCGAACGGACAGCTCTCCTGGTATAAAGTCGGGCATAACGTCGAGAGCTACATGCTGCATCAGGGGAAGAAGTTCGTGAAGCGTTTCGATGCGAACTCCTACCTGCGCATCCTCGACATGTGGCTGCGCTACGATCCTCTGCGTGACGCTGGTGTCAGCAGCTACGAAGAGTTGTTCGCCCGCAGCAAGGCGGCGGGGCATCATTACCTGATCTTCAGCATCGACAGTGACTTCTGTTTTTATCCCGAAGAGCAGGCGGAAATGGTCTCGGCTTTGGAGCGAGTTGGAGTCTCCTCCATGCACATCACCGTGCATTCGGACAAAGGGCACGACTCCTTCCTGCTCGAACCTCAGCTCTACACGCCGCATCTCGTTTACACGCTGGATGGGCGCTGGCAGAAGTCATCGCTCGATGAGCCGGTGAACGAAGTCGAGTAAGCAAAAAGGCCCGGAGCTTTCGCCCCGGGCCTTGGTGTTTCACATCGCGAACGTCCAAGATCGCATCACTGAATTTCCAGGCAGACACCTTCTTTGGTGCTGCGTGCAAAAAGGCGGTTGTAGGCCATCACGGGATAGCTCCAGACCTTGCCGTCGAGCACGTCGTCGCGCTTCAGCTCGGTGTATTTTTCAGGAGTTGCTTCAGCCACGACGACTTCGCCCTTGTCGCTGAGAGCGATGACCTTGTCACCAGAGAGAATGACCTGACCGGGGCCGAAGCCGGCTTCTTTCCACATGTCTTTGCCGGTCTTGATGTCCACGCAGGCGAGGGGGCCGGCACCGTACTCTTTGAAGCTGAACATGCCGTAGAGGTAGCCGTCCTTCACCACGGGAGTGCTCCAGTGATTGAAGCACTCGTTTTCACGACGCCAGATCTGCTCGGCACTCAGGCCGCTGCCGGTCTTGCTGATTTTGAAGGCACCTGCACCCACGCCGTAACCGGCCGAACAATAGACGATGTCTTCAAACACGACCGGGCTGGCAGCGGTGGAGACTTTGTAGGGGAAGGGAGCGCGCCAGAGAACCTTGCCATCGGCAGGAGCCACGGCCACGAGTCCGGTCTGGGTGAAGAAGATGCACTGATGCACGCCGTGGATGTCGGCGATCACGGGCGTGGCGTGGGTCATTTTGTCGTCCTCGCCTTTCCACAAAATTTTGCCGGTGGTCTTGTCGAGACCGAGCAGCGCCTGGCCAGCACCACCGCCGCACATCATGAGCACGTTGCCGTCGATGACGGGAGATGCGGCGTTCTGCCATTTGATCTGCACGCCAGCATTGTCCTTCATGACATCGAGATTCCACACGGGCTTGCCGGTGGCTGCATCGAAGCAGAAAACGCCGAGGTTGGCGTCAATGGCATAGACTTTATCACCATCGACCACAGGCGTGGAGCGGGGGCCGTCGCCACCTTTGTTGTCATTCGCGCCAGCATCACCGCCGCCATCGTATTTGCTGATCACTGTCAGGGGCTGTTTCCAGAGTTCCTTGCCATTCCTGACATCAAGGCAGACGACGACCTCACCCACGTTGCCATCCGTTTCACCGGTGACGATGGTGTAGGCCTTGGCTCCAGCCACCGCGAAGGAGCTGAAGCCCGCCGGTGTGTCTGTCTTCCACAGGGTCTTGATCTTGGCGCTCTTCCAATTGCTGACTTTGAGCACGGGCGCGGTGCCGTCGTTGTTCGGACCACGGAACTTCGCCCATTCGGCAGGGGCGGCGGTTTGGGCGGAAAGGCTGGCCGCTGCGAGCAGCGAGCCACCAGCGAGGAGAAGCGAAGGGCGGATCATTTGGGTAGTGGAGGGATGAGCGTGTGCAAACGAGGCACGGCCCGGCAGTCTTGCGCTTCCTGCCAGCCGGGCAAACGAAACCTCTGCCTGGTCTTCCTGCTGAAAACGAATCGTCTCGATAAAGCCAAGGTGCGCCAACTGCTTTGGAAGACTCCGATGGAGGAGAAGTGGATCGTGCGCACGCATCAGGTGCTCGAAGAGATCGTGCGGCAGGCGTCGGCCAGTGCCTGAGCCTCACTCCGCCGGCCCCGGCAAAGGATCATTCTTCAAAGGCTCCACCATGGCTTTGAGCGAGGCTTCTTTGCCATAGGCGGTGACGACATCGCCGGGCTGGATGACATCGGTGGGGCCGGGCAGGCCGGGGATGATTTCAGTGCCCCGGCTCACGGAGAGGATGACCACACCGCGGTCCCAGGGGCGTGAATCTCGGAGAGCACGACCCGCGAGGTAGGTGTCTGTCAGCACCTCGATCTCAGAGACGACGTAGCCGTGCTGGATGCGCAGGAGCAGTTCGTAGTCGAGCGCGCGGACCATGCCGGTGCTTTCCAAAGCACGCTGGATGGTGTGATCGAGCAGCTTTTGCAGCCAGCCGACTTTCGATAGCATCAGCAGGGAGATCAGGCCCAGGATCGCCAAGCCGACAAGCATCAGCAGTCGCGCCGTCGTGGCCGACTGCATGAGCGTGACCACCAAGGTGGCGAGCGCGGAGGTCAGGCCCACATTGCCCGCTAAAATCAGATCCCGGATGATGCGGCGGCGGACGGGGTGATTCACTACCATCTCAGCCTCCCGGGTAGTGAAGCCGACGCCAAAGAAGGCGGAGTAAGCTTGAAAACTGGCGGTGTCATAGCTCAGGCCGGTCATCATGAGCGCCGTGGACCCCACCCGCACGGCGATGAGCGAGACGAGCGCGATGACAAAGAAGGCGATGATGGAGGTCACAGGTCGGATGAAACGTGCCGAGGCTAGCTTTCCTCGCGCCGCGATGCCCACTCTCCGCTGCGGGAGGCAGGCTGCGGCTTGCGAAAACGGGCCTTCGTCGTGCTTGTGAAAACTTTCACAAAGGGGTTGCCGGGGGGGAGGCAGGGGCGTATCCCTGCGCACAATTTTGCCCCCCAAAACCATGGTCGCCCCTGCTGAAACCCATGCCGCCTACGACTCGAAAATCGAGGGAAACATCGTTTTCACGAAGCTCGATGCGGCTGCGAACTGGATGCGCAAAAACTCCCTCTGGCCGATGCCGATGGGTCTCGCCTGCTGCGCCATTGAAATGATGGCCGCCGCGTGCAGCCGCTATGACCTGAGCCGCTTCGGCATGGAGGTCATGCGTTTCTCCCCCCGTCAGGCTGATGTGATGATCGTGGCCGGCACCGTCACTTACAAAATGGCGCTCTCCGTGAAGCGCATCTGGGACCAGATGCCCGAGCCAAAATGGTGCATCGCCATGGGTGCCTGCGCCTCCAGCGGCGGCATGTATCGCAGCTACGCCGTCCTTCAGGGTATCGACAATCTCATCCCTGTGGACGTGTATATCTCCGGCTGCCCTCCACGCCCTGAGGCGCTGCTTGAGGGACTGATGCGCCTGCAAAAGAAGATCGAGACCGAGCACGCCATCGAAGACCAGAAGAAGGAATTCTTCGAGGAAATGAGCGCCTGATCTGCCGTCCCACTGAATCTCTAGTCACTGACTCCGCCCATGAATGCCGCGCAAATGGTCACCGCCCTGAAGGAAAAATTCGGCGACGCCGTGCTCAGCACCACCGAGTTTCGTGGCGAGCAGACGCTTCACGTCACCCTCGCCTCCGCGAAGCCGCTGCTGAAGTATTGCCGTGACGAGTTGAGCTTCGACTACCTCGTGGACATCTCCACGCTCGACCACATGGGCGAGGAGCCCCGCTTCGAGGTCGTCTATGAAATCTACGGCTACGGCCACCACGAGCATCTGCGCGTGCGTGCCAAAATCCCCGACGGCGAAGATGTGCCCACCGTCTGCGATGTCTGGCCCACCGCCAACTGGCACGAGCGCGAAGCCTGGGACATGATGGGCGTGAAGTTCGCCGGTCATCCCGACCTCCGCCGCATCCTCATGTGGGAGGGCTACCCCTTCTTCCCCCTGCGGAAAGAATTCCCCCTCGCCGGCAAACCGAGCGACATGCCCGAAGTCGGCTTCACGAACGTCGCTCCAATGGCCGATGGACCCTTCGTCACCAGCGCTGGTGGCAAAGACACCGTCGCCCGCGAACCGCGCGCCAGGAAGGCCGAGTAGTTTCCCGCTGAGGATCAACGAAGTCGAACAAAGGCTTCCCAAGGCGCGTCGGAGTCTGCTACTTTCCGCCCGCCATGAAACTGATCCCTTTCCTCCTGGCCCTTCTCGTCGGCACACTCAGCGCTCAGACGGCCAAACGCCCCAGCTCACGACTCGCCGTCGAGCCTGGCACCATCCATGTCGAGGACATCCTGCCCAAGGCCGTCTTCATGAAGGTCATGCAGGACTCGCCGATCTACGTCAGCTCGAAGCTGGATCGCGCTATCGGCTCCATGGCCCCCGGCACCATCGTGAAGCTCGTCGGCATGTCAGACACCGCCTTCCGCGTCCGCGGAAAAGCACGTCATGGCGATACCTCCGGCTGGCTGCCCGCTGCCGCCGTCGCCCATCCTGATCCGAACCTCGTCACCAATTTAAAGAAGCTCCACGAGCGCCAGACGAAGGTCGAGGAACTCATCGCCGCCCACCAGATTGCGCTCGGCATGACGGGCGAGGAAGTCTCCGCCTCCATGGGCAAACCGACCCGCAAATCCAGCAAACTCAGCGCCACCGGCAAGGAGGAGAAACTCGAGTATGTGATCTACGAACGCGTGCCGCAGTACACCACCAGCGTCGATGCCTTTGGCCGCCCCTTTCAAACCGTGACCTACATCAAAGTCGAGACCGGCAGCCTCGCCGTGAACCTCAAAGACAACGTCGTGGACACCATCGAAGAAACGAAAGGCAACCCGCTCGGTGGTGGCGGTGTGAAGATCATTCCTGGACCGATGGTCTTCGGGTTTTGAAGGCCGATTACTGCAACTCGCGCAGTGCCTCGCGGATGATCTTGTCCGGGCCATTCCCCATCTCGAATCCGGGCTGCTTCACGACGGCATTCACCGCCTTCTGCGCCTCGCTCTGCTTGTAGCCGAGGGCGATCAAGCCCAACACGGCGTCACTAAGCGCTTCCTGCTTTGGATCGTGCGTGCCTTTGGCGACCACAGCCGCCTGCCAGGCATCCACGACACCGACTTTGTCCTTCAGTTCCAGCACGATGCGCTCCGCCGTCTTCTTGCCCACGCCTTTGATACGAGCCAGTGCCGCCGTGTCATTGCGGATCACCGCATCTTTGAAAGCCATCACCGGCATCCCACTCAGCACCGACAGCGCCATCTTCGGCCCGATGCCCGACACGCGATCCATCAGCAGCCGGAACAAATCGCGCTCATCACTAGTGAAAAAGCCAAACAGCGTGTGCTCTCGCTCCGTGACGTGGTGATGCGTCAGCAGCTTCACCTCCCCACCCTGCTGCGGCAGCTTATCAAAGGTCGTCAGCGGAATGTTCGTGAGATAGCCGACACCGCCGACATCGACGATGGCTTGGTGCGGCATGGATTCGACGAGTTTTCCCCGGAGAAAGGCGATCATGCCGCCCATCAAGCCGCGAGCGGTAAGCCGTGCAAGAGCTTTGATCTCCAAGCTGGCGAACCTGGCCTTCGCGTGCATCCTCATCCACATGAAACAACTCGCCCTCCTCCTGCTCACCACCGCCGCCCTGGCGCAGGAAAAGCCACGTTTGGAAACCCTGCTCATGCTTCCCGAGCCGCGCGAGATGCGGACGGAGCGCTCCATCGTCCCCGAAGGCGCTCAGTCCACCGTGCTTACTCCAGCCCGCGAGATCGCTGACGTGCCCGGCATCGAGGTGTACCCCAAGGAAGACTTCGCCAAGCTCGGCCTCAGTCCGGAGACCTTCGCCGAGCGCTCGAAAAAGACCGCCGAACATCTGCTCACCGAGATCAAACCCGACCTCATCAAAGGAGCCGACGGCAAAGTGACCTATGCCGTCTATCGCGGTGATCGTCCCGTCATGGCCTCGCTGCTCATCGCGCCGTCGCTACCCGTGATTTTTGAAGAGATGTTCGGCCCTGAGATCTGGGTCGCCCTGCCCGACAGACACTCCTTGTTCGTCTTTCCTGCCAAAGCTGAAGCACTGGAGGAGTTCATCGCCGACCTCGCTGTCCGCTACAAAGACGATCCTCATGCTGCGAGCCCTGAAGTCTTCGCGCTGAAAAAGGGTTCCGCTCCACGTGTCGTGGCCGCTTTCACCAAGTAGCAGAAGATTGAAAGCGAGTTCGAGCCTGTTGGGATCGTCTTTTCCCGGCCATGAAGTTTCTCCCCCCGCTTGCCCTGCTGCTGATCTCCGCCGTTTCGCCCGCCCTGGCGCTGCCGGAGGCGGAGATTCAGCGGTTCATTGATGACGCGATCAAGGCGGGTGGCGGTGAGGTGGTCATTCCGCCGGGGGTGCATCTCATCGAGCGTGGCCTCATGCTGAAGGACGCGAAGAAGCTCCGCCTCGTCGGTCTGGATGCGGAAGAGACGGTGCTGAAACTGCCTCCTGTGGCCTATGCCATCGCGTCCGGGCCGACTGCGGCTGGAGCGATGCAGATCGGGGTGAAGTCACCGCGTGGATTCAAGCCAGGCATGCGCTTGAAGATCGAAGCGGATGGCGAAATCGACTCCTTCACGAAAAAGCCGAAGCCCTTCCATCTCGCCATCGTGAAGGCAGTCGAAAAAGAAGCGATCCAGCTCGAAGCAGCGCTGAAATTTCCCGTTCCCGACGGCACGATGATCCGCCACGAGGACGCGCCGAACTTGATCGAGCTGCGTGGTGCTTGCGAGGACGTGCGGATTGAAAAGCTCACGCTCGACGGAGGTCGCGTGGAGGATGATCCATCCATTCGTGGCCATGCTCAGCTCTGTGGCATCATGGCTGCCGGAGCCTACAGCTATGAAAAAGGTCCGACGGGACCCCAGGTGAAGAAGCTGGCCATCTCACGCTGCTTCATCCAGAACTGCCATGGGCGCGGCATCGCCTTGTATTCGGTGGAGAGCGCGGAGATCGAAGGTTGCACGATCCGGGACACCTCCGACGAGGCGATCGACTTTGACCATTTCACGATCAAATCCACCGCCACGCACAACTACATCGCCCGCAGCTTGGTCGGCGTGGAGCTGAATGATGCGACGAGCTGCCTCGTGGCCGGAAACGAATTCCGCGACTGCGGCACAGGCATCAATCTCTGGCGTTGGTGCAAGCAGCCAGGGCTCAACGAAGGCAACATCATCGCGCAGAACCTGTTTGAGACCACGAAGGGCAATGCCGTGCAGATCGCCACCGGCACCAAGGGGAACACGGTGGTTCAGAACGAGATCACGGGCAGCGGCAGGAACGGCATCAGCCTCTCCGGCGAAGGGCAAGTCGTGAAGGCAAACCGAATCACGGGCAGCGGCTTGAAAGCCGTCGCCGTGAAAGAGGGGAAACACGAGATCGTGGAGTAAGACGCCGCTGGTTTAACCCAGCGCGGCCATCATCTCCCGCATTCAACTTGTCGCGTAAGCCCCAGCTTCGAGCTTATCTAAAAAATCAGGCAATCTTACACCAAGTTCAAAGGTGCGAGCGAAGTCCAAATGGAATCGCTCTTCAAGCAGCAGCCATTCGACAAACCCCGTTTCGCAGTCCAGGCAGATCAAGTTGCCAAAATCATCGGCCCCGATGCAGATGGAATTCATTCCCAGCCACTCGATGCTCTTCTCGAGCTCGCGATGGAGGTTGCGCACGACGGGGTGGCTGCTCTCGAGGGTAAAGAACTGACTCACTTCGATTTCAGCTCCTCCCGGCAATTCGAGACCGCTTCGATACAGACTGCTTGAAGGCGAGGGCTGGCCTCCATTGAAGGCTACGAGAAAGTCCCGGTAGTCAGCAGGCATCTTCGTGTGGATGAATTCTTCAAATTCATCCACACGAGCAGAAGTGCCTCCGCCGATCGAGTTGCCTGCAAAAACATCTCTCATGGCTGTCGAAAATTGGACATCACCCCAGCGCCGCCATCATCTCCCGCAGCTTTGCCAGCTTCTCCTGCCAGTCGGTCTTTCGCTGCTGATGCTCGTCGAGCACCTTTTGCGGGACCTTGGAGGTGAAGTTCGTGTCGGCGAGCTTGGCGGTGACTTTCTCCAGCTCGGATTCGACTTTGGCGATCTCTTTGCTGACGCGGGCGCGCTCGGCTTCCACGTCGATGAGGCCATCGAGCGGGAGGAAGATGGTGCCCAGCGGGGTCAGGGCGCTTGGGGTGCCCTTCGTCGGGACGAATGCGGCATCGACATCGAGAGGCTCGGCATTCAGGAGGATGCGCAGGACTTCGATCTCGTGGTCGGGCAGCTCCTGGCTCGGCTTGAGCACGAAACGGACGCGCTTGTTGATGTTGAAGGTGCTCTTCAGGCCACGGCCCAAATTGACGGCTTCGTATTTGTCGTTCGCGGTCTTTTCGTCCTCGGGAAGGATGCCGAAGTGGGCGAGTTCGTCCGCATCGAGCGGCTTCGGCCAAATGGCGAACATGATGCTCTTGCCGCCTTGGTTGTCGGGAAGGTCGGTATTGAAGCCCATGCCATGCCACAGCTCTTCGGTGATGAAGGGCATGAAGGGATGGAACAGACGCAGCGTGTGGCCGAGCACGAAGTCGATGACGGCGAGGGTGTTGGCTTTGCGCTTGTCGTCGCTGCCTTGGAGCACGGCTTTGCTGGCCTCGATGTACCAGTCGCAGTACTCGCTCCAGAAGAAGCGGTAGAGCGTGGCGGTGGCGTCACTGAAGCGGTATTCTTCCAAAGCGGTGCTGACCTCGGCGATGGCGGTGTTGAGGCGCAGGAGGATCCATTTGTCGTCGCTGCTGAGCAGGGCGGCGCTGATCTCGGTCTCGACCTCGCCACCTTGCATCTGGCGGAAGCGGGCGGCGTTCCAGAGCTTGGTGCAGAAGTTGCGGCCGAGCTCGACGTTCTTTTCGTCGAAGCAGATGTCCTGGCCCAGCGGGGCGCTGCGCATGATGCCGAAGCGCAAGGCATCCGCGCTGTAGCTGGCGATGAGCTCCAGCGGATCGGGCGAATTGCCGAGCGATTTGGACATTTTGCGGCCCTGCTTGTCACGGATGATGCCGGTGAAATAGACGTTCTTGAACGGCAGCTCGCCCATCCACTCGAAGCCCGCCATGATCATGCGGGCGACCCAGAAGAAGATGATGTCCGGCCCCGTGACGAGATCGGTCGTGGGGTAGAAGGCCTTCAACGTGGAGGTCTTCTCCGGCCATCCCATCGTCGCAAACGGCCACAGCCAGGAGCTGAACCAAGTGTCGAGGACGTCGGGATCTTGGGTGAAGCCTTCGTCGGTCACAAGCCTCTGGACTGCCTCCTCATTTGTTGTGCAAACAAAGACATCAAACTCATGGTCGGGTTTCCCTGAATCCATTTCCTCTGTGAGGGCAAGGTTTCGCGGATCAACTTCCTTGCCACTGCCAACGTGAATGATGCGAACCACTGTGTCGGGCCATTCGTTGTCCAACACACTGTCCAATTCTCCAAACCACCAGCCCTTGCCGTGATAACCGGGTTGATTTGGGACACGAAGTCGATTTCTCCACACCGGAATCCGATGCCCCCACCAGACCTGGCGGCTGATGCACCAATCCTGGAGGCCGGTCATCCAGTGGTCATAGACCTTCGCCCAGCGGTCGGGGTGGAATTTCATCTCGCCATGGGCCACGACGGCCTGGCTTTCCTTCACGCTCGGGTATTTGAGGAACCACTGCTCGCTCAGGCGGCTCTCGATGGGCACGTCGGCGCGCTCGGAGTAGCCGAGGTTGTTCTGATACGGCTCCTCTTTGACGAGACTGCCGATTTCCGCGAGCAACTCGGCGGCGCGTTTGCGGGCGGCGAAGCGCTCCATGCCGGCGAGGTCTTTGCCAGCGAGTTCGTTGAGCACGCCGTTCGGATGCATGACATCGACGGCAGGCAGGTTGTGACGCTGCGCGATCTCAAAGTCGGCCTTGTCATGCGCGGGCGTGACCTTCAGCACGCCGGTGCCGAAGGTGAAATCGACATGCTCATCGGCGATGATCGGCAGCAGCGCTTGGTCTTCGATCGGCAGCGGACGGCGGACGTGTTTGCCGATGAGATGGGCATAGCGTTCATCCTTCGGATTCACGGCGATGGCTTGGTCGCCCGGGATCACTTCCGGACGCGTGGTGGCGATGGTGAGCCAGGTGCCGGGCTCCTCGACGACTTCGACTTTGAAGTGATACATGATGGCGTTTTGCGCCTTCATGACGACCTCCTCATCGCTGAGCGCGGTGAGGGAGGACGGGCACCAGTTCACCATGCGCTTGCCACGGTAGATGAGGCCCTTTTTGTAGAGATCGACGAACACGCGCATGACGCAGGCGTTGTAGTCGTCGTCAAAGGTGAAGCGCTCGCGGCTCCAGTCGCAGGAGGCGCCGAGTTTCTTGAGCTGCTCGATGATGATGCCGCCGTGCTTCTCCTTCCACTCCCAGATCTTCGCCACGAGGCCCTCGCGGCCCAGATCGTCGCGGTGCTTGATGACGCCCTGCTTTTTCAGCGTCTTCTCGACGACGTTTTGCGTGGCGATGCCAGCGTGGTCGGTGCCGGGCAGCCAGAGCACTTCCTTCCCCAGCATGCGGGCGCGGCGGGCGAGGATGTCCTGGATGGTGTTGTTCAGCACATGGCCGAGCGTGAGGATGCCCGTGACGTTCGGTGGCGGGATGACGATGGAGTAAGCCGGGCGCTTCTCGCTGACGCGGGCGGGATCGGCTTCAAAGCATTTGTCATCCAGCCAGCGCTGATACCAGCGGGCTTCGACGTCGGCTGGCGTGTAGGTCTTTTCGAGTTCGGGCATAAAAGGGGCGCGAAGATGGGGGAAAGTGGCCGCTTTGCAAATGCGCATCGGCCTGTACAATCCCGCCCGTCATGACCTCTCCCGACGCCCCTTTCCACACTCCGCCTGCGGGTGGCACGCTGCGTCACGGGCTGATGCTCGTGCTGGCGATGGCGTTCTTGGTCGTGGTGGGCGTGATCCTGCCGCATGGCGACAGCGGGGAGGCTTTTCGTGAGATGCTGCAGGCGCATCCCTGGCATCGTTGGGCGTTGCTGGTGCTGTGGAGCGGCATCGGCCTGGAGGCGGTGGCGGGTTTGTTTTTTGCCAAAGATGCGTGGCAGGCGCGGCTGCGTCGGCTTGTGCTCACGATCCTGATCCCGCCGCTGCGCATGACCACGGCCACGAGCACGCCGGACGGTTGGCTATGGATTCCCGGCGTCGGTTGGCGCGCGACAGGTCCCACCACTTCCGCCAAACTGGAGGGCAAACTTGCCGTGCCGATGCTGGTGCTGACGTTGCTCGTTCTGCCCGTGCTCGGTGTTGAACTCGGCGCAGGCGAGGCTTTGGAAACCCGCCCGCGACTGGCCACGGCGGTGCATTTGGCGACGAGCCTGATCTGGATCGGCTTCACGGCGGAGTTTCTCTGGATGATCTCCGCCACACCGCAAAAGCTCCTCTACTGCCAGAAGCATTGGATCAATCTCGCGATCATCCTCCTGCCACTCGTGGCCTTCCTGCGGGTGCTCAGCGCGCTGCGTTTCCTCCGCGCGGGCAAGCTGCTGCGCGCCTATCGCCTGCGCACGCTGCAAAGCCGCGTCTGGCAGCTCATGCTGGCCTTCAATCTCTTCGAGCGCTTCCAGCAGCGGAACCCACGGAAGTACTGCGCCGGTCTGGAGAAAAAGATCGCCGAGATGGAAACAGAGTTGTCACGTTTGAAGGAAAAGCTGGAGACGTTTCGAGACAAGGTCTAGCCTCGCTCGCATGACAGACCTTCCCCTCTCCATCGGCATCATCGGCGGCTCCGGACTTTACGATCTGGAGGGCTTCGAGCAGCGGGAGGAGATCACGGTGGAGACACCCTTTGGCCCGCCTTCGGACAAGCTGGTGACGGGTCTATATGCCGGCCGTCGGGTGTATTTCCTGCCACGGCATGGCAAAGGCCACCGCATTCTGCCGACGGAGTTGAATCACCGCGCGAACATCTGGGCGCTGCGCAGCCTGAACGTGCGCTGGATCATCGCCGTCACCGCCGTGGGCAGCCTGAAGGAGGAATACCACCCACGTGATGTGCTGCTGCCGGATCAGTTCTTCGACCGCACGAGCCGCCGCGAGCATCACACCTTCTTCGGCCGTGGCATCGTGGGGCATGTGGCCTTTGCCGATCCGATCAGCCCAGGTCTGCGTGGGCTGCTGGCGGAGGAGGCACGGGCCACTGGAGCCCGCGTGCATGATGGTGGCACTTATGTGAACATGGACGGCCCGGCTTTCTCCACCCGGGCGGAGTCGAATGCGAACCGCCAGCTCGGCTTCGATGTCATCGGCATGACCAATTTGCCTGAGGCAAAGCTGGCCCGCGAGGCGGAGATCGCCCTGGCAACCATGGCGATGATCACGGACTACGACTGCTGGAAGACGGATGAGGAGCACGTCACCGTCGAGGCCGTGATGGCGCATGTGGCGGCGAATGTCGCGCTGGCAAAAGAAGTGATCGCCCGGGTCATCCCGCGCATCCCCAAAAAGGCCAATTGGCCTGAGCACAAGTCTCTGGAAGGCGCGGTGATGACGGACCGGAAACTCTGGCCGACGGAGACCGTGGACAGCCTGCGCCCGATTTTGGCAAGGCTGCTCTGAGGCCGCCGAGGTATCGGCAAGATGGAACCTCGCCTTGCCTCGCCGCGAAGTCGGGTTAACGGACACCTCACCTTCATGTCCGACCTTTTGAGCCATCCCCTCTGGCAGGCCGACTCGCTGGGCAGCGCGCTGCCGGATGACGAGTTCGGCGTCAGCGTCAGCCTGCCCTTGTGGCGTCACGTCATCGGCTATGAGGAGGGGGATCAGGACATCGTCTCGAAGTTCCGCTCGGGCTATCCGCGCTTCTGCTGCCCACCTGCCGTGAGCCAGCTCTTTGCAGCAGCGGAAAAGGACCTCGCCAGTGCGGGTGAGCGTTGCCTTGTCTTCCCGCGTCTGCTTCACGCCGAGCGCTGCATCGAGTTCATCGCACGCGATGGCTTCACTGGACGAGCAGCGAGCTGGCACGAGGGGCTTGGTGTCGCCATCTTCCCGGCTGACGCCTATGTCAAAGCCCGCCGCTTCTGGCGCTTCTGCGGTGAGATCGTCAGCACTCGCCAAGCCTGCGATGCCCTCGGCACCCGCAAGACCACCGTGACCGAGGCCGAAGGTCTCGCCGCCAATCAAACCATCCGCGAACGGCTTGCCACACACTCCGGCCAGCAGCCCGGCGATGTCTTCCTCTTCCCGAGCGGCATGGCGGCGAACTTCGCCGTGCATCGCATGCTCACCACTCTCTTCCCAGGGCGCAAAACGGCGCAGCTCGACTTCCCCTATGTCGATGTTTTGAAGCTCCAGCAGATGTTCGGCAACGGTGCGCACTTCCTGCCGATGATCGATGAGCAGGAATACGACACGCTCGACTCGCTGCTGAAGTCCGAGCCGCTCGCTGGCATCTTCTGCGAAGCACCGAGCAATCCCATGCTCCGCTGCGTGGATCTGGAGCGCCTGCTCGCCATCCGTGCGTCCTCGCAGCCCGGCGTGCCGATCATTATCGATGACACCATCTCCACCGTCGCTCATGCGGATGCTCTGAAGGTGGCCGATGTCGTGACCACCAGCCTCACGAAGAGCTTCTCCGGCGCAGGCGACGTTCTCGCCGGCAGCGTGATCCTGAATCGCGCCTCGCCGCATCACGCTGCGTTCTCCGCCTTCCTCACGCAGCACGCCGATCACATCCTCTGGCGTGGCGATGCCGTGGCGCTGGAGCAAAACAGCCGCGACTTCGCCCAGCGTGCCGACACGATGAGCCGCAATGCCTTCGCTCTCGCCGAGTTCCTGCGTGCGCATCCACGAGTCGAAAAAGTGTGGCACGCCCGCGAACAAGGCGGTGCCGGTTACGAGTTCATCCGACGTGAAGGCGGCGGCTACGGCTGCCTCTTTTCCTTCCTGCTGAAAGACGCCGCCAATACCAGCCCACGCTTCTACGACCACCTCCGCGTCTGCAAAGGCCCTAGCCTCGGCACGAATTTCACCCTCGTCAGCCCTTATACCCTGCTGGCTCACTACGACGAACTCGACTGGGCAGAGAGCTGCGGCGTGCCGAGACATCTGATCCGCGTGTCCGCCGGTCTGGAAGACAGCGCGGATCTCATCGCACGGTTCGAAGAGGCGCTGGCGAAGTAGAACGACTTTATAAGTCGTACACTGGTGGGGTGAGATTGTATCTCACCCAAAAAGAAGGGCGGGTTTCAAACCCGCCCCACCAGTTTACGAGTTGAAAACTCGTTCTACAAATCCGTCACCGCGCCGTGGCTGGCATCGCTCGTGAGCTTGGCATACTTCGCCAGCACACCACGGGTGTAGCGAGGCTTTGGCTGCTTCCACTTGGCGAGGCGGGCTTTGAGGTCCTTGGCAGGGATGCCGAGGGTGATCGAGCGCTTCTCGGCGTCGATGGTGATCGGGTCACCGTTTTTGATGACGGCGATGGGGCCGCCAACGAAGGCTTCGGGTGTGACGTGGCCGACGACGAAACCGTGGCTGCCACCGCTGAAACGACCATCGGTGATGAAGGCGACGTCTTTGCCCAACCCCTTGCCCATGATGGCGGAGGTGGGGGAAAGCATCTCTCTCATGCCGGGGCCGCCTTTGGGGCCTTCCATGCGCACGACGATGACATGGCCTTTTTTGACCTTGTCGTTCAGGATGGCTTGGAGCGCGGTTTCTTCAGATTCGAAGACGATGGCCTTGCCGCTGAAGCTCAGGCCTTCTTTGCCGGAGATCTTGCCGACGGCACCTTCGGGGCAAAGGTTGCCTCGGAAGATGACGAGGTGGCTGTCCTTCTTGATCGGGTCGCTCAGCGGACGGACGATGGTCTGGTTCTTAGGCCAGACGATTTTGGAGTTTTTCATATTCTCCTTCATCGTCTTGCCAGTGACGGTGAGGCAGTCGCCGTGCATGAGGCCTTCGTTCACCAGGATGCGGATGAGAGGAACAGTGCCGCCAATTTTGACGAGGTCGTTCATGAAGTATTTGCCGCTGGGCTTCACGTCGGCGAGCACCGGCGTTTTTTTGCCGATGCGGACGAAGTCCTCGATGCCGAGCTTCACGCCCGCGCTGTGCGCCATGGCGATGAGGTGCAGGACGGCGTTCGTGCTGCCACCGAGCGTGATGATGAGCGTGATGGCGTTTTCAAACGCCTCCTTTGTCATGATGTCGCGTGGCGTGATGCCGCGCTTGATCATGTTCATGACCGCCGCGCCGGCGTCGAAGCAGTCGATGAGTTTCTCATTCGAGACTGCCGCCTGAGCGCCGGAGTTGGGAAGGCTCATGCCGAGGGCTTCGATGGCCGAAGCCATCGTGTTGGCTGTGTACATGCCGCCGCAGCTTCCTTCGCCGGGGATGGAGTGCTCTTCGATGTCGATCAGCTCCTTGTCGCTGATGAGGCAGTTGGCGTGCTTGCCGACGGCTTCGAAGACGGTGACGATGTCTGCGTCCTTCTTTTCCGCGCCCACGCAGCCCGGCAGGATGGTGCCGCCATAAACGAACACGCTGGGGCGGTTCATGCGGGCCATGGCCATGAGGCAGCCCGGCATGTTTTTGTCACAACCACCAATGGCGACGAAGCCGTCCAGGCCCTCGCAGCCGACGACGGTTTCGATGCTGTCCGCGATGACCTCACGCGACACGAGCGAGTACTTCATCCCTTCCGTGCCCATCGAGATGCCGTCGGAGATAGTGATGGTGTTAAAGATGATGCTCTTACCACCGGCGGCGTCCACGCCCTTCGCGGATTCCTTGGCGAGGCGGTCGATATGCATGTTGCACGGCGTGACCATGCTCCAGGTGCTGGCGATGCCGATCTGCGATTTCTGGAAGTCCTCGCGCTTGAATCCGACCGCATGAAGCATCGCGCGGCTGGCGGCGCGTTCGGGTCCATCGACGACGATGGCGCTGTGTTTGCGGTGAAGGGACTCGGGTTTCTGGGATGCTGCTTTCTTGGCCATGGTAGGAGCGCGCATGGTGCCGCCACTTGCCCAGGAAGCAAGGCGGGAGTGAGGTGTGGAGAAGGGCAAAGCACCCCGGCTCGACTCCCCGGCTACCAGATCAAT
>NZ_JBILYB010000019.1:0-59248 GCF_044378005.1 Prosthecobacter sp. | reverse complement strand
CACCAAGCTATGAGCCGCATCCCCATCGTCCTTATCGCCGGATTTCTCGGTGCGGGAAAGACCACCTTCCTCCGGGCCCTCATGGAGGCACTCAAAGAGCGCCGCATCGGCTTCAGCGTCGTCGTGAATGATTTTGAAAATGCCGAGATCGACGTCACACGCCTCCGCAGCCTCGATGTCGAGGTGCAGGCCATCAATGGCTCCTGCGTCTGCTGCTCCTCGCTGAACGACTTCATGCTCACGCTCGGCACCATCGACGTGCCACGCGGCGGCGTGCTGCTCGTCGAGGCGAATGGCGCATCTGATTTCATCACGCTTATCTCCGCCATCGCCATGCGTGGCGAGTGCCGACGCTTCCTTTCGCCATTGCAGGTCAGCATGATCGACGCCGTCCGCTGGCAGAAGCGCCGCAAGCATAACCAACTGGAGCAGGAGCAGGTGAAAACCAGCACGCACTGGATGCTCACGCACACCGGCAGCATCAAGGCACCACGCCTCGCAGGCATCCGCGCCGCCTTGAAGATCCTCACCCCGCGCGGCCAGGAGACTGATGTGGAACGCTTTGCCGATTTCCTGCGCCTGCAAAGCGCCACCGCCCGCTTCGCCACGCCAGAGTCACCGAAAGCCCAGCTTTTCGACGAAGCCACCACCGCCGAGCCGCATGAACATCATCACCATCACGACAACGAACGCGCCTTCACCTCCATGCGCGTGCCCGTGCCCTTTGTCGTGCAGCGAAGCGATCTCGAGCGCGTGCTGCGTCATCTGCCAGATGAAGTCCTCCGCGTGAAAGGCCTCTGTCGCCTCGCCGAAATGCCGCAGATCCCCTTTTCATTCCAGCACGTGCGCCCCGAAGGCGAGACGTGGTTCCTCCCCATGATCGGTGCCCTCGGCATCATCCCCAGCGGCGTCGTCATCGGCGTCGGCCTGCCAGAAACTCACATCCATGCTCAATTCGAAGCCCTGCCGAGTGCCGAGCTAGCACCGGAGGTGAAAGTTTGCTAAATCCCGCGCAATCATGTCCACCCGACCGAATCGAGAAATCCATGTCCGCCATGCCGAGGGTGCGCCCGAGGCTGTCATCAGCGCCGTGAAAACGGAGCGCGAGCTGCAAAGGCTCATCGCAGGTGAAGGTGCGGTGGACAAAAGCCAGATCAGCGAGGTGGTGAAGAAGCTGCAAGTCGTCATCGCCGATTACCTGGAAGGCGGGCATGACATCGACATCCGTCTGACTCCGCTGGAGATCATCAGTGCCGTGGAGGCGGCGATCCAGGAAGCCTCCGGCAAGCCGAGTCCCTGGCCGGATGGAGCCGACGCACGCACCTTTTTCATCCATGGGCTCTACGACGAGCTGATCCAGCAGCCGAGCAACATCTTCGAAACCAAGCTCTTCCCTGATGGCAGCACGCGCTACGTGCCCATTGGTCGCGCGGTATGGAAAGCCTGCCTTGAGCGGCTCAGGGACCGCCTGAAAGCTCGGTGTCAATAAGGCAAATAAATTGCATTACATTCCTCCTTGGGCTACGCCAACGCCCATAGTGAAACCAACCCATTGCCAAGCTATCCTCACAGGATTCGAGTCCTTTAAGTACGACGGGAAAGAGTTACAGCCTCACTGGAAAGAGCTTGGATTTATGCTCGAAAATCTGAGCTGTAGCATAGGCTACGAGCGCCTCGCTAAGCCAGGAAATCTCCAGGTGCTGAGACGACCTACGGTGCCCCCTTGGCTGGGTAAAGTGCATCCTGCTTCCATTTGGTAATCAGCGTAGAACGACGAACACGCATCTTCCTCTGTCCATGGACCATAGAGCAGTAAAAACTCTGGATACTCCACTCGCCGGAGTGACTCATGCAGAGCGTTTGAAGATGCGGGAGCAAGTGCTGAACCAGCTTTGGGAATGCGGCATAAAGACGACCAAGGCCATGGCTGCCCTAGTGGATGAGATGCTGCTGCATGAGAGACCCATCACTATTTCGGAACTCAATGAACTGCCCACACTTGAGATGCTCAATCCGACAACGCTCTATCGCCTCATCACCAAGATGGAACAGGTGGGCGTGGTGCGAAGGATCGGCCTGCATACGCGTGCAGCTCATTACCGTCTCGGCTTGCCCGGAGAGCAGCGTCACTACATCGTATGCACCTCATGCGGGGAGGTTTGCCAGGTTCATCCACCGAAACCGTCCGAGAACGTGGAAGGATTCATCGCCCAGCAGACAGGCTGGTGGGACGTCAGACAGCAATTGGAGTTTTTTGGCACCTGCCCGCAATGTAGCCTTTAATCGTGGTCAATTTTTCAAACGGGGAACGACGCAGCCTGAGGAAAAATCCGGCCGAGGAACACAATCTCCAACACCGCTCCCTGATCGGCGGCTTCAACTACCTGCGACGACGGAAGAAAAGGCCCATCAAACCAAGTCCCATCAGCAAGGCACGGCTGGGCTCTGGGGCGACCTGGAAAGTGAAGGAATGGGTGCCACTGGTCTGCAAGCCGTCAGTGGCGTGGTTGCCTGAAGCAAAGAGGTTAATCGTCCAGGTTCCGGCTTCACTGAAGGTCATGTTGTAGTGGTCGTGTCCTTCGGCAGCGATGTCGATTTTATCACCAGCTCCGATACCATCAGCCGTGGACATGAAGAAATTCCAGCCGCCTAGCCCATCGCTTTGATAGGCGGAGAAGTGGCCTGTGCCGCTGGGGGAAGAGATGCTGGCGAGGCTGAAGGACAAATTGCCCAGCCAGTCGGCGGCGTTGAGTTCTTCAGCTCCGAAACCTAGGAAGGGGATAAGCGGGTTATTGCTCTCAGGCAGACGCCAGAGGCCCTGACCGAGCATGACTCCAGTGCCAGAAACAAGAGAGCTATCCGACTGGACGTGAAAAGCGCTCGTGGAGACATGAACATCAATTTCATCCGGCTCATACTCGGTGTCAGACGGGAGAGGCACACCGTCCACAGTAGCTCCGGTGTGGGCATGAACATGGAGGGCTAGCTGCCCTGGGCCCGTGTACTCCATGCCGATGTCACCATGGCCTGCCGTGAATGTGACGGCTGCCTGGGCTGGAAGCGCGAGAGCTAACAGGACGAGCGCGGGGATGCTGGAGAAGTATGATTTCATGGTCGTGTGAGAGGAAAGGTAAATAAGCGTCAGAGCTTATTAATGCAAATATTTTGCTTTAACTAGCGGAATGTTGGCTGGAAGCGAAAAAAACGTCGTTCCCCAGGATCGGTGAGAATGCGCAGACGACGCTGCATGATGCGTCCGTGGGCATTGCCTGCTTCGGCTCCGGTTTCGTAGCTTTCCAGCGGCAGGCCGATCACGCGTGGGCTGCGGACAGTCCAGTTGATGAGATCGGTGCTGGTGGCGGCGTTGATCTCGTAGCTGCCTTCCATGATCGCGTCTTTGTAGGTGTCTCTGAGGAAGTCGAAGTTTGCCGCCGTCCCGATGCGGTCGCACATCGGCAGAGTGTGACCACCTGGGCGCACGGGGTCTGCCCCGTGCCAGAAAAGCAGGAACTCGACTCCGTTGACGAGGCCGTCCTTGTCATAGTCGGCGGAGGCTGAGGCCAGTGTATTGGCTGCCAGACCATGGGTGCGCTCGAAGCTGTCACGCCATGTGGCATAGCTGTGATTGGCCGTGACGCCGGAGCCAAAGACGAGGGTGAAGGGCTCGCTGACACGAACTGTTCCGCCGCCTACGGGTAAGCCACTGAGTGTGCCGGTGACGCGGTGGATGCCGGTCTGGGTAAAGGCGGCAATGGTGCTTAGCGCAGCCGCGCCAGTGAGGGTGAAGCTGTCAGCACTGGTGATGCCATCTGCGGTGTTCATGAGCACGGCTGTTCCTGCGCTGTTTAAAAGAGCAAAGACTCCAGGACCACTGTGACTGGTCAGGGTAAAGATGAGCTGATCACTTTGAAGAATGCCCGTCGGCAGACCTGCGGAGGCCAACGCTGGATCAAGCCCGACGATGTTGGCCACGCTGCTGCCTGCGGTGGTGAAGGTCAGCGGCATCTGACGCACAGCTCCCGAGAGGGTGGTGGTGACAGGGCTGGTGGCTGTGGTGGATGCCTCCAGAAAGCCCTGCGTCGGGACATAAGCGACGGCGTTGGTGCTGTCCTCCAGCAGGCTGTGCCAGCGCTCGCTAGTCGCGTTGTGCCCGAAGCGGATCGTCGCCTGGGCTTGAAGCCTGCTGCTGAAGGGGATGGAGAAGCGAAAGGTCTTCTGCGCCGAAGTGAGTTTATTGGCGTGTCTGCTCAGACCTGGATTAGTTTTTCCAGAGGCCTCGATGGTGAGATTGTAGGTGCCGGGTTTGGTGAAACCCCAGTTGAAATGACTGTGAGCATTGGGCGGCAGCGTGGGGATGCTGTCCGCACTGGTGATGCCGTTGGAGGTGTCGAGATACCACAGCAGTGTGCTGCCATCACTCTCCCAAAGGCCGAAACGTCCGCCCGCCGCAGGACCAGTGCCCGTCATGCTGACCAGGCGCAGACCGATGCTGCCGGTGGCTGATGCGGTGTAGTTTCCCATAAAGAATACCTGAAAAATGCCGGGGTCCATGACGGCACGAGCGCCGAGGAAAGGTGTGCCGAGCACATTCGCCTGTGGAAAGAACCAGAGCGGCGAGCCCACAGTGCCGAGGCGTGAAACTGCCGTGGTAATGGTGATAGCATTCCCATTTGTCTGCTGCGTGGTGCGCGGCGATGCGACAATGACGGTGGTCTCAGGGTCCATGCGCACGATCTGAGTGCGGTCGTTGAAGTCGTCGTTTTTGTTGTAGGAGACATTCAGTTTCCAGCCTGTGTTAACATTGGATGATGCAGGCGGAAGCTCATAGTCGGCATGGATTTCGATATGGCCATAAAGCAAATCCGTGAGTGGTGTCTGGGCCAGGGCATGCCCCATGAAAAGGGCGGCAAACAGGCTGAGACAGGTGAGGCGTGACATGATGTTTCTGGCGCTTTATTAGATGCAAATAGATTGCATGTAAACCCTTTGCTCTGCATTCCTTTCGCCATGCATTTTGGTTCTGCTCCTCACCTCCATTTATCAGCGCTGCTTCTGCTTCAGATAGGTCCGCTCCTGTCTCAGGAGGTGGTTCCCGCGCCTGAATCCGTGGTGACGGAAACGGCGATGAACGTCGTGGATGCGGCATCCTCAGAAGCACCTGCGGAACCGCAGGCCGTTGGCAATGATGAGGTTCAGATGCTGGATGAGATCGTCATTGAGGCTGACCGCGATGGGCCATCCAGTGCTATGACCGTCGGGCGGTCCCTGCGCATCGCGGGCATCTCCATCCAGCCGGTGACAGAGCTCAGTGGTGACGAACTCATGCGGCGAGCGCAGGGGACTTTGGGGGAAACTTTGGCCTGGGAGCCCGGCGTGACTTCGAACTACTTCGGCCCAGCGGCCAGCCGCCCGGTCATCCGTGGTTTTGACGGCGTGCGGGTCAAGCTCATGCGCGATGACTTGAGCACGATGGACCTCTCCGACACCAGCCCGGATCATGGTGTGACGGTGGACCCACTGCTGGCAGAGTCACTGGAGATTCATCGCGGTCCCGCAGCTCTGCTTTATGGAAACTCCGCCATCGGCGGCGCGGTGAACACCCGCAGCCGCACGCTGGCACGGGAACTGCCGCTGGAGCGATTCAATGGCAGTTTTGATTCACGAATCGACAGCGTTTCCCAGGGCTGGGCAGAGACTGGCTGGCTAAGCGTAAAGCAAGGGCCGTGGGTGCTGCAGCTCACCGGCAGCATCCGCGAATCAGAGAATATCCGCATCCCAGGCAAGGCGCGCACGGAGGCTTATGATGCCAGCGAGCGCCCCCGCACCCGCCCACCAGGAGGAGGTCCCGGAAGCGTGCCCGTAGAGAATCCTGAAGGCCATCTGCTGAACACTTTTCACCAAAGTCATAGCTACTCCATCGGTCTTTCTTTTCTCCCCGAAGGGCCTTTCTGGATGGGCGTCTCCTATTCGTATTTCGACAGCTTTTACGGCCTGCCGTACATCTTTTCTGGAGATGCCACAGACCCGTTGGGGGACTCGGTGATCGACATGCGGCAGCGCCGTTTTGATCTGGAAATGGGGCTGGATCTCGAACTCGGCCCGCTCCAGAAAATCCAAGTCCGCCTGGCTCAGAGCGACTACCTGCATGACGAACTCTTCCAGGGCAGTGGAGCCGATTCAGACGTCTTTTTTAATGAGACCGCTCTTTCCAAAAACACCGTCGAAGGCCGGATCGACCTGCTGCATGGCGGCATCGGTGGCCGATTGGAGGGCGTGATCGGCATGCAGAGTTTTGTGGAGGATTTTGATGCGAGCCGTCTCGTCGTGCCACCACCGACGGAGTTCCGCGTGCCTGCCTATTACTCCACGGAAAACCTCGGCCTGTTTCTGCTGGAGAAGTTGAAGCTCGGCGACTGGCAATTCCAGTGGGGCTCCCGCTGGGAACAGCAGCGGATCATCGACGACAGCCTCGCCGGACTCGTCGAAGCACGCCTGCTGGAGGAAGAATCTCAGAGCCATTCCCTGGGACTGACTTGGTCACGGGAAAAGTTTCTCGGGCTGAAGAAACTCTCCCTCACTGGCATCGTCTCCGACACTCAACGCATGCCCACCGCCACAGAGCGCTACGCTTTTTGGAACAATGCTGCGATGGGGCGTTTCCTCGTCGGCGGTGACATGGACGGTACACCGCTGAGTCTGGAAAAATCTCTCGGCTACGAACTCGGCCTGGCCGCTGATTTGGAGAAGGTCAGCCTGCGGGTGAATGCCTTCCAATACGAGTATGAGAACTTCATCTTCCTCCAGGAGATCACCAACTTCATCAACCGTGCCGTGCAATACATTGAGCGTGAAGCCATGATCTCCGGCTGGGAGGCCGAGCTGGAATGGCGTGTTTGGCAAAACAATGAACGACAGGTGAAACTCACGCTCATGGGAGACAGTGTGAGTGGCCACAACGTCACCGATGACGAGCCTCTGCCGAGGATGCCGCCGGGCCGCTTCGGCGCACGGCTGGAATACAGCACCGGGCGCTTCAGTTGCGGCATCGAGGCGCGTCACAGCTTGGAGCAAGATCGCCTTAAACCCGAACCACGCGGCGAGCTGCCCACCGATGCCTACACCATGATCAATGCCGATGCCTCCTGGCGGCTGATGAAGGATCGTCACGATGTCTTATTCACCCTGCAAGCCACCAACCTCCTCAACGAAGAAACCCGCGTGCATACCAGCTTCCGCAAAGACGTTGCCCCTCTCCCAGGCATCGGCGTCACCGCCAGCGTACGCTGGAGTTTCTGAGTCAATCTCACCCTCCGCAGAGGTTCATTTGCAACTTCTTGCGGAGGCGATGTGAGGCCACACGCAGCGCTCCCGGTGTGATTCCCAAAGCAGCCGCAGTTTCTTCAGTGGCCTCTCCTTGGATGAAATGGCGCTCGGCCAGTTCACGCTCATGAGGCAGGAGATCGGCCAGGGCCATTTCAAGCACTGAGCCCTGCTCCTTGTGCATGGCTTCATGGTCTGGACTGCGGCTGTGGGTCAGTTCCACATCTGCAACGTCCACCGCCGCACCTTCAAACACGGCGCTGAGCTTGTGCCGATGGCACCAGTGGCGGCGGAGTTTGGCGCAGGTGTTGCGTGCGACGACGCTGAGCCAGTGGGCAAAGGGCTTCTCGGGCTGGAAGAGATGCAGTTTGTTGAACACGCGCAGAAAGACCTCCTGCACGGCATCCTGCTCCATCTCGGCGGGGACTCCCCAGCGGCGGGCGGTGCCGAGCACGAGGCTGCGGTGCTCGTGGACGAGCCACGCGGCGGCAGCTTGATCACGCTGGTGCAGCCAGGCGGTGATGGCGTTTTCGGCGGTGGTGATCATTCGCTTCAGGGAGTGCTGACTTTAATGCGCATGAAGACCTGCTGCCCGGTGGCGGTGGGCACGCGGTAGCTATGCAGAGGCGGGGTGGCGCTGTTGGTGACGGGGTGCCAGTCGTTGGGGGCCAATGAGGTGGAGTATTCGGCTCCGTAGCTCACACCGCTGACGCTTGCTGGCTGGGTGAAGTTCATCTCAAAGAAGCTGCCGTTCATCTCTCCCTGCGGGAGCTGATGAGTGCTGCTGGAGTTGGGACTCATGTCGAAGGCGTATTCGAGGAAGTTCGGGATGCCGTCGCGATCGGTATCTGCCGTGTCTGCGGCGTCACCAGTGTTCGCGCTGCTACCGAAGTGAACCGTGCGCCAACTGGTCAGAGCCTGAGTGAGTCCAAGATTGACCGTGGCCATAGCCCAGCCACCTGTGCTGTCATGCACCCAGTAGCTGAAGCTATCGCCACCGATGTAGGTGCTGCTGGTGGGCGTGTAGCTGAAGCTGCCGTTGCCGTTCAGCGTGAGTGCGCCGTGCGTGGTTTGAGTATTCACCAAGGCTGTCAAAACATCGTTTTGAGGATCGCTGTCATTGGTGAGCACATTGCCGGTGATGACTCCGCCAGCCTGGGCAGTAAAGAAGTCGTTCACAGCTACGGGGGCGCGACCCGTCATGCCAGCGGCCACGGAGTAGGGTGAAGGG
This sequence comes from Prosthecobacter sp., assembly GCF_044378005.1. GTDB lineage: Bacteria > Verrucomicrobiota > Verrucomicrobiia > Verrucomicrobiales > Verrucomicrobiaceae > Prosthecobacter. The sequence goes on along the minus strand of NZ_JBILYB010000019.1, from coordinate 50,697 downwards.
CCGCCGGGGAGACCGACCTGCAAATAGAGTGTCTCCACACCACTTTCGATATAGGGGTCAGCACCTGCATCATAGACTCCATTGCCATTCAGATCGCGATAACCACTGGTGACGAAATCCACTTCATAGGTGCCTGCGGTGGAAAAGCCGAAATCAAAGTGTTGGTGACTGCCCTGGAGGAGCCAGACCGCGTCGCTGCCGCTGAGGCCGTCCGCGCTGCTCATCCATGCCTTCGGGACGCCAAAGCTGTCCACCTCAAACACACTGACTTGGCCGCCCGTGCTGCTGCGCACCGCCACCATCTGAAACTTAAAGTATGCTCCCGTAGCATTGACCCGTGGATCACTGACTGCGACGGCTGACAGGGTGCCTCCGGGGATGCCTTCACCACTGATGCCAAGCTCAGGGAGTGAAGAAATGCTACCGCTCGCATCCCAGCGGAAGTAGGTCTGGCCTGCGGGCACACCAATGAAATCCCAAGCCGCGCCTGCGGGCCGAGTGATCGCTGCGTCAGGTGTACCCGTGATCACCACCTCCTCATTCTCATACGCATCCTCATCAGGATGCACCTGGAGTTCAAGCCGATTGTCCTCATACACGGGGCGCAGGTCGCCATGGCCCGCTCCATAGAAGTTCGTGATGGTGAAAGCTGCCTGGCGTTTCAGTGTGTAAACCTCTCCTCCAGGATAACCGCTGCCAAGAGGCGCACCGCCGAGGTCGGTGATGCTGGCATCACTCTTCATGTGCAGTGCTATGACGCCACTGCCCGTGCCGGTGCTGACTTCGACCACACGAGTGCTGCCACTGCCGCTGACGCCAAGCAGCGACGCCCCGGCGAGATCATCTGTCGTGATGATCTCCAGATCGGCCGCGTCCACGCCCTGCACGGCTTCATTGAAGCTGACCAGAAACTTAACGCTGGGCGCGTTCGTCACAGCAGCATCAAGCCGGGTGATCTGCGTGACAAAAGGCAAATCACCATCCACCAACACGCCTGTGAATGGCGTGGCAGGCAGACTCAGCGGCGCGGCCGCACCACTGGGGGATGTGATGGTGCCACCATTGAGTGCGATGCTCGAGCTGCTGAGCTGCACCCCGGGGCTCTCATCCAGAGCTGTGACAACATGACGGAAGACGAGTTCCGTTTGACCACTGCCTGAGACATACGAGGCGGTGATCAGCTCACTGCCAAAGTTCAGCGTGATCTGCGGTGTGCCCGTGACGGTGACTGGATAGCCGAAGTGGATGATGACATCCAAATGCTGTCCGAGGAGATAGCGCCCAGAGGCTGGCGGCACCACCTCCGTTGCCGATTGCCCCAGACGGTTCAGATATACGGCGACCCGCCCTTCGGAAAAGCTGCCGACGATCAAGTCATTGTCCCCATCCGCATCCAGGTCAGCGAGGCGCACCGAGCTAGTCTGGCCTTCCATCAAGCTGATCATCTGCTCCGAGCCAAAGCTGCCGCCTCCTTGGTTTATGACCGCCGCAAGCGCCGGAGCGCTGGCATAAGCACCGATGACGACATCATGATCCCCGTCATGATCGAGATCACCCGTCGTGTTCGCATAGGCTGGTGAGGCAAAAGGCAGCAGATTCCGCGCACCAAAACCACCCCCGGCCTGCCCGGCATAGTAGCTGATTTTTGAGGTCCCATACTCCACGGAGAGCAGATCCACACGGCCATCACCATTGACATCGCTCATGTTATCCAGAGAGCCGAAATCCTGGGTGCTGATGAACTGACGCGGACTGAGCACACCACCTCCGGTGTTCGTGAACCAAGAGATCTCGTTGGCAAAGTAGTCCCCGACCAGCAAATCGTTGTCACCATCAGCATCGAGATCGTTCAGAAAGATGCCGCCGATGCCGCTGAAGCTGCTGGAGATAACCACCCGTGCCGCGAAGCCGCCCGGCTGGCCCTGGAAGTAATAGAGCGTGGTGCCGCCATCCTGCCCGGCGAAGATGTCATTGCGCCCATCGCCATTCAGATCGCCGATGCGGATGTTCGGCCCCGAGATGTCGGTGGCCAGAACATGACGCGTGAAGACACCCGCCCCATTGTTTTGATACCAGGCCAGGGTGCCTGAATACATGCCGGCGAGTGCATCTGGATCGCCATCCATGTCGAGATCGCCGGGCAGGGTGAACCACACACTTGCAGCAGCGGCATCAATGACCTGCTCATTCTGGAAGCTGCCATCGCCATTACCGCGATACCACACGACCTTATTCGAGCCGTAAGCACCAGCGAGAATGTCGAGCTTGCCATCGGCATCGAAGTCCACGGCATTGACTGACGAGACACCACCCAGGCCACCCGCGCCTGCGACTTTGGCACGGCTAAAGGCCACAGGTGAGTTATTGAAGATATTGGCAGTGCCCTCGGTCCAGCCGCCCTGGCCATCATGCACCCAGTAGGTAAAGGTGTCGCTGCCGGTGAAGCCAGCATTTGCCGTGTAAATGAAACTGCCATCCGCATTCAAGGTGAGCACGCCATTGGTCGGGCCTGTCTTCAACACAGCCGTGAGGGCTCGCCCTTCTGGACTGCGATCATTCACCAACACATTGCCAGTGGCTGTTCCACTAGGCTGCACTCCGACCACGTCATTCGTGGTGACTGGCGGCAGGCCTGATCCCAGAGGATTGACGATGAAGCTTTGTGCCGCCGTTGTGAGAGCCGTGCCGCCAGCGGTGGCATCATCCGTGAGCGTCACGTCCACCACCGCCGTGCCTGCCATACCGCTGAGCACATAGCTGAGCGTGCCATCGCTGCTGATCGCTGGCGCGGTGGAGAAGATCGCGGCTCCGCTGGTGACGTTCACATTGAAAGTGAGGGCCTGCTCCACGCCCGCGTCGCCATCGGCGATGCTGGTGGCCCAGTTGGTGAAGCTTTGGGCACCAGTCGTGCCAGGTGCGTGGCCTTGGTTCGCGCCTTTGACGAAGGATGGCATGTCATTGACCGGCGTCACGGTGACGTTGGCGGTGGCCGTGGCAGTGCCACCGTGTTCATCGGTGATGGTGTAGGTGAAGCTGTCGCTGCCGTTGAAGTTCGCCACCGGTGTGTAGCTCACCCCGCTGCCGCCACCGGTGATCACCACGCTGCCATTTGTGCCCTGAGTGACGGCAGAGACAGTTAGTGCTTCGTGTAGATCGGGATTCGAGAGATCATTGCCGAGCACGGGCACAGACGTGACCGGCGCATCTTCGGCGAGCGTGATCGTGTCCATCCTCGCGGTCGGCGCATTGTCCTGAAGCGGCACGCCGGGGGCTGTCTCAGTGTCCACGTCAAAGGTGAGCGTGGTGAGGCCACCTTCCACCCGGGTGAGGTTGCCACCCACATTCACCCAGCCGACGGGGCGCACGGTCCAGGTGTAGCGTCCGGCAGCGGTGAAGGCCCAGTTGATATGCGTGTGCTGTCCGGGGTAATACCAGTAGCTGTCCGTCGCATTGCTACCCACGGCGATATCGTTAGCGGAGTTCACACCATCCGCCGTGTCCACCCAGCAACTGATGTTGCCCTGGTAGTCGGAGTTTTCATAAAGGGAGAAGTGCCCAGGCCCTGTGAAGCCCACGGTTTCCAGCACCATCCATTCGGTGGAGAGACCGGCCACACGCGGATCATTCGCCGGACCAGGAAAGCTGGCCAGCAAGCCTGAGGAGGTCTCTTCGGAGTTGAAGCCGAGATCAAGCTTATGTCCGCCGACGGAGCTTCTCGGCGCAAGCCAGATGAACGCTCCCGCAGGGACGCCGATAAACTCAAAGCCTGCCGTGCCGGGATTGGTGACCTTCGTGGTGGGATCAAGGAAGAGCACACCCTCGTCCGTGTCGAGCACGGTGGAGCGACTGTATTCGAGGCTCGGGCCGAACTGGAAGTCGGCGTGATACTTCATGTGCCACGCCCCATCTTTGAAATTGAAGCGCACATCGGTGTGAAGCTTCGACGTGGGTGAATCGACCAGCAGATAAGCGCCAACGGTGATGAAGGCGGGCGCGATGGAGGTGGCTCCGGTGTTGTCTTGCAGGGTATAACTAAAGCTATCCGGCCCGGTATAACCGCTGTTGGGCGTGTACCGCAGTGTGCCGGGGGCCGTGCCTGCCACCAGGGTGCCATTCGCGGGCTGGGTGAAGGATTGAATCGTCACCGTCGAGGTGGCTTCGACGATGCTGTCATTGAAGCGCACATCGAGCGTGGAGGTGCTGCCTTGTTTGGCGAAGAAGTTGTCCGCATTGGCCACCGGCGGGTCCCAGAGGCTGTTCACCGTCACGGTAAAGGTGCGCGTGGTGGTGATATTCCCCGCATCCCGTGCGCTTACGGTGATGTTGCCCGTGCCGGAGAGATTTGGCTGGGGCCGGATGCGCAGGGTGCGGTTTGCACCGCTGCCACCGAGGGTGAGCCTGCTGGTGTGCAGCAGCGTGGCGTTTGCCGTGGTGCGTGTGACCACAAGAGAGGACGCTGCTGTCTCGACATCGCCAATGGTGAAGTTCACCGTGACATCACCATCTTCGTTCATCGTCAGATTGCCGGAACCATCCACTCCAGCGCCTGAGATGAGTGAAACTGTGGGTGCATCATTCACCGCCGTGACCGTGAGCACGAAGCTGTCGCTGGCCTGCTGGCCCTGCGGATCAGTCACCGTCACCGTGATGGTGGACGTGCCGGATTGATTCAAAGCCGGCGTCAGCGTGAGTGTGCGGTTTCCCCCGCTGCCGCCGAGCAGGACGGAGGCGTTCGGCACCAGCGTGGTATTGGAAGAGGTGGCGGACAGTGTGAGCGATCCCGTGCCGAGATCCGCATCCGCGACGGTGAATGCCACCGGCCCCAGCGTGGCGTCTTCGGCGATAGTGGCATCCGAGATGTTCGAGATCGTGGGAGCCTGAGGCGTGGCAAAAACAGTGACGGCGAAGGTCTGCGCCGCCGTGGTCAGTGCCGCTGTGCCCGCTGTGGCATCGTCTGTGAGCGTCACCTCCACCTGCGCCGTGCCAGCGGTGCCGCTGAGCGCATAGCTGAGCGTGCCATCACTGCTGACAGACGGAGTCGTGGAGAAAATCTCGCTCCCGCTGGTGACATTCACATTGAAGGTGAGTGCCTGCTCCACGCCCGCATCACCATCGGAGATGCCAGTGGCCCAGTTGGCAAAACTTTGCATTCCAGTCGTGCCGGGCGCATAACCTTGGTTGGCTCCTTTGACAAAGGACGGCGCATCATTCACCGGCGTCACCGTGACATTCACCGTGCCTGTGACCGTGCCACCGTGTTCATCGGTAATGGTGTAGGTGAAGCTGTCGCTGCCATTGAAGTTCGCCAGTGGCGTGTAGCTCACCCCGCTGCCGCCGCCGGTGATCACGACGCTGCCATTCGTGCCCTGAGTGACGGCAGAGACAGTTAGAGCTTCGTGGAGATCGGGTGAACTGCTGTCGTTCGTGCGCAGGTCAGCACTGACAGAGCCATCTTCGTTCACCATGAGGCTGTCGTTCACGGCCAAGGGTGCCGCTTCGGTCATGGGTCCGGTCACAGGTGGAGTCAGCCCATCGAAAACCAAGAAGTGCAGTGTGCTCACCGGGCTGGTCACCTCCACCAAGCCACTGCCTGTATTGATGAAGGCCTTCCAGCGCACATCGAACTCGTAGCGGCCAGTGTGCGTGAAGGTCCAGTTCATGTGCGCATGAGTGCCGGGTGTGAGCCAAAAGGTATCACTGACGTTGTTGCCATGAGAGGCCTCGTTTGGGCCATTGATGCCATCAATGTTGTCCCAGTGGACCACCGGGGGACTGCCACTGTAAAACATGGAAAATACCGCATCCGCAGGGACACGGACAGCCACCAACTCACAGCGCATCCAGGCGGCATTCGCCGTAGCACGGGGATCACCAGAAGGGGTGTAGCTGGCAAAGGTGCCCGAGGGGATGGACTCTGTGCTGATGCCGGGCCAAATAAGCTCAGGGTCTTGGCTTTGCGGAAGAGAGTACAGGCTTTGACCCGGTGCCCGACCCAGGAAACTGTAAGCGACAGGGTCCAAATTGCCTGGCAGGGCGAGCAGCGATGCCCCGTTCACCAACAGCAGCGCTTCATCGAAATCCAGTAGTGTAGGATTACTGCCACCACCGACATTGGGAGTCCCAAAGGGTAAGTCAGCCTGCACACGGCTGCCCCACTGCCCACCTGAGTAAAGCACCCGCAGATCGGTATGCACCAAATCCACCGGCAAAGACTGCCCCACCGTGATGTAGGCGTCAGTGGTCACCTGCACTCCTAAATGATCCATCACAGTGTAAGTGAATCTATCAGCCCCCGTGAAACCTGCATCTGGGGTGTAACTCAGCAGGCCCGGAGTGCTGCCAAACGTGAGCAGGCCCCTGGAGGGCAGGGTAATGCCCTGTATTGAAAAAGTCTGGCCCGGCTCCGCACCGGGAGCGTCATTGATGAGAACATCCAGGGTGCTGGTGCGATCCGTTACGGCGAACAAGTGGTCCGGTTTCGTCTGAGGAGGATCATAGACCGAGTTCACTGTGATGGTGAAAGTCACCGATGCCGTGAGTCCACCCGCATCTGTCACAGTGAGCGTGACGGAAGTGCTGCCATGCAGATTCGCCGCCGGACGCACGCGAAGACTGCGCAGGCCAGCACTCACCGTGGCCAGCCGCAGTCGATGTGAGCTACTGGTGCCGATGCTCGGAAACAGCGTCGTATTTGTCCGGGTGCCAGTAACTGTTAGTGATCCGCCGACCGTCTGAGCATCGCTCACTGTGAAGTTCACTGTGACATCTCCATCCTCATTGAGCGTGAGATTCCCGCTACCATCCACGCCCACACCGGTGATGCTCGTGATGCTTGGCACCGTGTTTTGCCCCAAAGCGGCCACGACGAGTCCAAGAAAAATGAAGATGGAGAAACAAGCTCTCAAGGGTTGAAGTGCAAACAAGTTGCATTTAACATCCGATATATTAATCGCAACTTATTTGTATTAACTACCAATCAACATGCTCACCTCTGCTCCCCAAGTCGTCCTCACCGGACTCGAATCCGTTGGCAAATCCGCGTTGTTTCGGGGGCTTACGGGACAGGCGACTGGCGATGAGGCGAACTTCCGTGGATCGACCACTGTTTGCCGGAAATGTCGTGTCGCTGACTGTCATTGCGACGTGGTCGATACGCCGGGCATCCGCGTGAATGGAGATGCACAGACCACGCAAACGGCACTTTCAGCCATGGATACGGCAGACGTGGTGCTGCTGGTGGCGCGTGGCACTCATGCGGTGAGCGAAGTGGAGACGCTGCTTCGTGAGCTGGATCTTCAGCAAAGGAAGACAGCGCTCGCCATCACCTTCCAGGACAAAGCCCCCGAGCAGATCGAGGCGCTGGCGCAGGTGTATCGCGAGCGTCTGGGCATCCCCGTGGTGGTGGTCAATGCGCGTGAGTTGGATGCAGATGGGCGCACGCGCGTGCTCGGAGCTATTGTAAGCGCTGCGCAGGTGAAGGTGGTCCAGCCCTCAGGGCAGGTTCCGCAGTCGAGAGGACTGCACCACACTCCGGTGCATCCCCAAACCACCCTGTTTGAAAACAAGCTCGCCGGTCCGTGGCTGGCTCTGGCCTGCATGGCGCTGATGTTTGCCCTGCCGGTGTATGCGGCCTATGTCTTCGCGAGCTGGGCTCAGCCGCTGGTCGATGAGCTGGCCATCTCGCCCCTGAAGGCAGTGGCTGAAAGCTGGCCAAAGCTCGCTCAGGTGATGCTCACGGGTGGCTACGGAGCCATCACGCTGGGTTGGTATTCCTTCCTCTGGGCCTTCCCCGTGGTGCTGCTGATCAGCGCGAGCGTGGCGCTGGCGGAGGAAACGGGGCTGAAGGACCGCATCACGGCAGCGCTCGACCCCTGGCTGCGGCACATCGGCCTCAGCGGGCGTGATCTGATCCCGGTGCTCAGCGGCTTCGGCTGCAATGTGGTGGCGGTGTTTCAGACGAGATCCTGCTCGAAGTGCAGTCGCGGCGCCTGCGTGTCGATGATCGGTTTTGGCAGCGCGTGCAGTTACCAGATCGGCGCTTCATTGAGCATCTTTGGTGCGGCGGGTCAGCCGAGTTTGTTTTTCCCCTATCTTGCCGCTCTCTTTGTGGTCGGTGCGCTGCACACGCGGATCTGGCATGGGGCACTGGCAAAGGAGGCCGCATTGCCGCTGCATGAGCGTGCGTTTTTGCAGAAGCCTACTTTCCTAGCCGTCTGGTGGCGCGTGAAGGCGGCGCTGGGTCAGTTTTTAAAACAGGCCATGCCGATCTTCATCGCCATCTGCCTCGTCGCAGCATTGCTGGAGCATTTTGGAATCATCGCCTGGTTCACGGCAGGCGTGGCTCCATTGCTGGGGCTGTTTCACCTCCCGGGTGAAGCAGCCCCAGGCATCCTGTTTTCTATTTTGCGAAAAGACGGCCTGCTCACGCTCAACAGCGGCGATGGCAGCCTGATTTCGTCACTGTCAGTCGGGCAGGTCTTCGTGCTTGTCTGGCTGGCATCCACTTTCACCGCCTGCCTGGTCACTCTATGGACCGTGCGCCGCGAGCTTGGTTGGAGAGCCGCGGCGCTCATCGCAGGAAGGCAGGCGGTGACCTCTTTCGTCAGTGCATGGGTGCTCTCCTTCTGGTCATGAATACAGCACCTATCCCGGTATTGATCATTGGCGCAGGTCCGGCAGGCATCGGCTGTGCGCTGGCACTGAATGCCTGTGGCATCCAAGCCCAGATCGTGGATGCGCAGGGAATCGGGGGCTCGTTTAAAAAATGGCCCCGACAGATGCGGCTGATCACACCTTCATTTCACAGCAATTCCTTTGGCTGTGTGGACCTGAACGCTCTGACGCCGCAGACCTCCTGCGCGGATTTTTTGCACACAGAACACCCGACGGGTGAAGAGTATGCCCGCTACCTCCAGGCGCTCGTCATTCACTACCAACTGCTCGTGGATGCTCCGACGAAGGTGCTGAAAATCACACCGTTGGCGGATGCCACCTTCGAGGTGCAGACCCATCAGGGCAGCTACACCGCCGAGCATGTGATCTGGGCAGCCGGTGAGTTTGGCAGGCCAGATGATGGCGGCATCCGTGGAGCTGACCTCTGTCTGCACAATAGCAAGGTCCAGGACTGGGATCAGGTCGCCTTGCAGGGGCAAAAGTTCGCCATCATCGGAGGTTACGAAAGCGGGATCGACGCGGTGGTAAACCTCATGCAGCGGGGGAAAGAGGTGCACGTGCTCTCCCGTGGTGAACCCTGGGGCAGCGAGAACCCCGACCCCAGCCGCAGCCTGAGTCCACGCACCCATGACCGACTGAAAAAAGCGCTCACCCAAGCGCCGGGACAGGTGCGGTTTTATAAGAACGCACATATCCAGGAAGTGCGGAAGACGAGCGGAGGCTACGAACTGCTGGACGATGAGCAGACACCGTTTCACAGCCCCACACCGCCCATCCTCGCCACAGGCTTCCGCCATGCTTTGGAACCCATTCACGATCTTTGGTCATGGAAAAAAGGTCTGCCTCTGATCAGCGAAGAGGCCGATGAATCCACCCTCTTACCAGGCCTGTTTTACAGTGGTCCATCGCTCAGCCATCGCGGGATGCTTTTTTGCTTCATCTACAAATTCCGCGCTCGATTTGGAATCATCGCACGAACCATCGCGGAACGTCTCGGTCACGAGTGGGAAAAGCCGCTGAAGCTCTGGAAAGAACGCGGCTTCATGATGGATGACCTGAGCTGCTGCCTGGACTGCCAATGCGCTGTCGAAGCCGAAGAAACCAACAACCCCGAGGTGGAAAATTATGAAGCTGTGGTCGCCTAAAAAGCCAAATGAAGCGGGCATTTCTACCCGTTCACCAAACCAGCAGGCTGGAAAGCCTGCGACACTCTCCCGAGGTCATCTCAACGACCTCACCGCAGCGCTCGGTCAGCAGATGTTTTTCTGGGGGCGTGACGTGCTGGCACGTGAAGGAAACCTTCTCGTGAAATACGGATTCACCCGCACCGAGTCACCTGGGCTGAAAGGCACGAGCTGCTATCGCAAAGCCTGGCGTTCAGGCTACATCGAGCTGCATGGAGCCTGCGCCGGGTGGTATCCCACCGATCCCGAAAGCACTCCAGGCTTCCTTTTCATCCGCACAGATCGTCGCTGCTACGCACATCATGAAACCGAGGCCGTCATCCCAGGCCGCTACGATTACGAAAAGCTCAGCTCAGGAGATCTTTCCATGCTGAGCCATGCAGGAAGCATCTTCGCGGGCGGGCTCGCGGATTATGAAAGATGGATCGAGAGGCATATCGGCCCGGAACACCGCTCCGAGTGCTATTCCATGTTCAGCAAGCTACCCGCGGGCAAGCCCTGGCTGCCGCCAGAACTGGCCCAACGCTGGATAGACACACTGGCCTCTGTCAGAAAGCTCCCAAGGGCACGCGAATGGATGCGCTCTCATCAAACCGCCTCATGAGCGCGCAGGTCTTCGAGCGAGACGAATTCCAGCGCATGAACATGGGTGGACTCCAGCACCACAGGCGGCGCTTTTTCCATCTCCAGAGCTTCGGCCCATCGGCCCACGCAGACGCACCAGCGATCTCCAGATTTTAAACCGGGGAAGTCGAACTCGGGCACAGGCGTGGAGAGGTCATTGCCGCGTGAGCGGCTGAAGGTGAGGAACTCCTCTGTCATCACGGCACAGACGGTATGCAGGCCTTTGTCATCCGGGCCGGTGCGGCAGTAGCCGTCGCGGTAGAAGCCGGTGATGGGGTCGTTGCAGCAGCCTTGCAGGGGAGTTCCGAGTACGTTGGAGGGCATGTGAAGAGAACGCATCGTTTGGATGCGAAGATCACCTTGTTTTGATTCTGCCTGCAAAATCAAAACAATGATGCCACCAGACCACGAAGCTAAATACGCGGCGAATTACGCTATAAGATCGTTGAGGAGCCTGCCGCCGTTGACGATGTCGATGGGGCGGACGCCTTCGAGAACGAGGCGCTTCTGGGAGTTGATACCGAGGAGGCGATACATCGTGCGGGCGAGATCTTCGGGGCCGACTGGATTTTCATCCGGCTCAGCTCCGAGGGCGTCGGACTTGCCATAAACGAAGCCTTTCTTCACGCCACCGCCCGCCATCGCCACGGAGAAGACGCGCGGGTAATGGTCGCGACCATTGGTGGAATTGATCTTCGGTGTGCGGCCGAACTCGGAACTGACGAGCACCAGTGTGGTGTCCAACATGCCGCGTTCGTCGAGATCACGAATGAGGCGGGCGAAGGCCATGTCGAAATTCGGTGCCTGACTGTCGAAGGCACCTTTGATGTTCGAGTGATGATCCCAACTGCCGTAGTTCACCGAGACCATGCGCGTACCAGCTTCAACAAGGCGGCGAGCGAGCAGGAAGCGCTGACCGGCGGAGTTGCGACCGTATTCGTCGCGCAGTTTGTCCGACTCGGCATTGAGGTTGAAGGCTTCGCGAGCCTGCGTGGAGCTGATGAGATTGTAGGCAGCGCTGTAGAAGCTATCCATCGCGGAGAGGCCGTCGGATTTCTCGGTGGTGCGGAAGTGCTCATCCACGGCGGCGAGCAGACCCCGACGGCGGTCAAAGCGCTTCTCGTCGATATCCTTCGGTGCGGCGAGATCGCGCACAGTGAAGCCTTTGTCCGCAGGATCACTGCCGAGAGCGAAGGGACCAAACGCGCTGCTCAGGTAGCCGCTGCCCTGCTCGGGAGCGAAGACGCTGGGGATGGCGACATAGGGCGGCAGATTGTTCCGCGATCCCTGTTCATGGGAGATGATGGTGCCGAAGCTTGGGAACTTGATGGCCGGGCTGGGGCGATAGCCGGTAAACATGTTGTGCGTGCCACGCTCGTGAGCGGCTTCACCATGCGTCACGGCGCGGATGATGCTGATTTTGTCGAGGATCTTGGCGATGTTGGTAAACTTCTCACCGACGTACTCTCCGGTGACACCTTTGATCGGGCTGTAGGGGCCACGATAGTCTGGCGAAGCAAAGGGTTTCGGATCCCATGACTCGTGCTGGGCCATGCCACCGGGCAGATAGATGTGAATGATGGAGGTGGCGATGGGCTTGTAGGACTCCACCGATGGCATGTTGATCGCCGCCGCCTGAAGCTTCATCAACTGTGGCAGCGTGATGCCCAAACCCGCCATGGCACCGACTTGCAGGAAGTCACGACGACCCTGAGCGGTATTGAAGAGGTTGGTATGGTTGCCGGAGCAGAGACGATGCATTTTCATTGGGGGAGAATCAGTTCGAGGTTCAGAGCGAACCTACGAGGGCTGATCCATTGTGTTGCGCGGCAGGCCGAATGTGACAATTGCGGTCAACAAGTGCGCAAGAGATGATGACTCACGCCCCACATGCGTGCGGCATCGCCTCAAGTCCCGCAGTAAGTCTTGTAGCCAGCTTTGGAACCTGGCTGCGAGTAGTCCGGCAGATCACGATCATGCTCCCAGGGTCGTGTGATGACTTCCAGCAAGGCATACATCGGTTTCAAATCACTTCCGTTGGCGGCGGCGAGAGCTTCCTCGACCTTGTGATTGCGCGGAATGAGGGCGGGATTGCTGCGACGCATGAGCTGCGAGACTTCATCGCGGGATTGTGACTGTCGGGTGAGACGGTTTTGCCAGCGTTCATGCCAGACATCGGGCTCGTAGCGGCCTGTGGTGAGGTCGGCGAAGGTATTGGTGAAGTCCGCGTCGGATTCCTTCATCTGATCGAGCAAATCCTGGATCAAGACGGCGTCTTCGGCTTCCTCGGTGAAGAGGCCGAGCTTGGACTTCATGCCAGCAAGCCAGTGCTTTTTAAAGCGCTCTTCAAACTTTGGGATCAGCTCGTTGGCGATCTCGACGGACTGCTTTTCGTCGTCGTGAAACAGCGGCAGCATCGCCTCGGCAAGCCGTGCGAGGTTCCACTGGGCGATGGGCGGCTGATTGCCATAGGCATAACGACCGTTGCGATCAATCGAGCTGAACACGGTGGCGGGATCATAAGCGTCCATTAAGGCGCAGGGACCATAGTCGATGGTTTCACCGCTGAGCGCCATGTTGTCCGTGTTCATGACGCCGTGGACGAAGCCGACGAGCATCCATTGAGCGAGCAACCTGGCCTGCCGTTCCGAGATGGCTTCAAAAAGTGCCACAGGGTTGTTTTCGATCTCGGGATAGTGCCGCTGTCGCGTGTGCTCGGCGAGCGCTCGCAGCGCCTCCACATCGCGATGCGCTGCCGCCCACTCAAAAGTGCCCACGCGGATGTGACTGGCTGCCACGCGAGTGAGCACCGCACCGGGCAGACCGCCGTCCTGACGCCAGACTTTTTCCCCCGTCGTCACTACGGCCAGACTTCGAGTCGTCGGGATGCCCAGCGCGTGCATCGCCTCGCTGATGATGTATTCGCGCAGCATCGGGCCGAGAGCCGCGCGGCCATCGCCACGACGCGAGTAGGGCGTGGGGCCAGGGCCTTTGAGCTGGATGTCGAAGCGGTCACCTTCAGGCGTGATCTGCTCGCCGAGCAAGATCGCGCGGCCATCTCCCAGGCCGGTGAAGTTCGCGTATTGATGCCCCGCATAAGCCTGCGCGATGGGCCGTGCTCCAGGCGGCAGCGCGTTTCCCGCATACACAGCCGCGTCTTCCTGAGGCAGGCCGAGTTCAGCCGCGAGCGCTTTATTAAAGATCACCATCTGCGGCTTCTCGACGGGCGTGGGCTCCACCTCGGTGAAGAACAAACCAGGAAGCCGGGTGTAAGTGTGCTCAAGCCGCCAAGCGGGTGTGGGAGTCATGCGTGTGTTTCTGGTAGTGCTTGAATCATAAGTGGCAAGCTCCTTGGGCTGGACAATTTGCCGATGTCTGTACTGATCGGCAAAGTTCCGGGGCGCAGATGACGTTCATGTTCTCACTACGCATGACCGACACCACGCATCCTCTTCAAAATCTCACCCGCCGCGCTTTGTTCGGGCAGGGAGCGATGGGGCTGGGTGGACTGGCGCTCGGATCGCTGATGACGAAGCAGGGCTACTCGGCGCAGGCTCCTGATCCGCTGGCTCCGACGCTGCCGCATTTCATGGGGAAGGCGAAGCGGGTGATCTATCTGCTGCAAAACGGTGCGCCCTCGCATGTCGATCTCTTTGATCATAAGCCGATGCTGAAAAAGATGCACGGCACGCAGATCCCCGACAGCGTGGTGGGTGGGAAGCGCTTCAGCACGATGACGGGCGGACAGACGGCGCGTCCGGTGCTCGGCGAGATCACGGAGTTCTCCAGGCATGGCAAAAGTGGTGCGACGGTGAGTTCATTCCTGCCGCACATCGGCGAGATAGCGAACGACCTGTGCTTCATCAAATCCATGCACACCACGCAGGTGAACCACGCGCCCGCTATCACCTTCCTCATGACCGGTGCGGAGCAGGCAGGGCGTCCGGCGATGGGCTCGTGGCTGAGCTATGGTCTCGGCAGTGAGTGCGAGGATCTGCCCGCGTTTGTGGTGATGACGAGCCGAGATAAAGAGGCGTCCTGCGGACAGATCTTCTATGATTTCTACTGGGGCAGCGGCTTCCTGCCTTCAAAGTATCAGGGCGTGAAGTTTCGCGGCAGTGGCGATCCAGTTTTATACATCAGCAATCCCGAAGGCATGAGCCGCGAGGTGCGCCGCACGATGCTCGATGGCCTGAACGAACTGAACTCCATCAAGCTGCGTGATCATGGCGATCCCGAGATCGCCACGCGCATCTCGCAGTATGAGATGGCGTATCGGATGCAGATCAGTGTGCCGGAGCTGACGGATCTCTCGAAGGAGCCGAAGCACATCCTCGATATGTATGGCCCCGATGTTTTGAGGCAGGGCAGCTATGCCTACAACTGCCTCATGGCTCGCCGTCTGGCCGAGCGTGGCGTGCGCTTTGTGCAGCTCATGCACGCAGGCTGGGATCAGCATCGGAATCTGAATACGCAGCTCAAGATCCAGTGCCAGGACGTGGATGCTCCGAGCGCGGCATTGATCAAAGATCTGAAGCTACGCGGGCTGCTGGAAGACACGCTGGTCATCTGGGGCGGCGAGTTTGGCCGCACGCCGTTCCTACAAGGCGACATCGCGAACACCAAGCAGTGGGGCCGCGATCATCATCCGTATGCCTTCACCATCTGGATGGCGGGCGGCGGCGTGAAACCCGGCATGAGCTATGGCGAGAGTGATGAGTTCGGCTTCAATGCCGTGAAGGACAAAGTCCACATCCACGATCTCCAGGCGACGATCATGCACCTGATGGGCATCGACCACGAGCGCTTCACCTTCCGCTTCCAAGGCCGTCAGTTCCGCCTCACCGACATACACGGCGACGTGGTGAAGCCGGTGCTGGCGTGACTTGCGACACCACTTTCTCCGGCACGACGGCCCGGCGAATTTCCTCGATAGGCTGCGGTTCCTCGACCTTCGCGGAGAGCGCGCGGCGGATTTCGAAGACGGGCTCGGACGCAGGCGTATTCGTGACCACCGCCCGGCGGATTTCCTCCACCGGCTCCTTCATGGCCACGGCGGAGGGGACACTGAAGTTATCTGCCGCCACTTGAATCTGTCTGGCGCGATGCGGGGTGACACGCAGTGCCGTGTCCAAGATGACCCGCACCTGCGCGGGGTCGTTGTTCACCGCATCAATCGCGGCGGTGACGATGTCACCCGCGCATGACTCATTGATGACGAGAGCATCCTCCAGCCACATTACGAGCCGTTCAGGATGCTTTTGAATGGAGGCATTCAGGTCCGCGCACAATGTCTCCCGTGTGTAAGAAGGCGGTTTCGACCTTGCCCGTTGAGCCCACGCATCGGACACGGAAAGTCCGAAAAGCAGGAGACAGAAAAAGGCCCGTGGCAGGTTACGCATGAGGAATGGCCGGAAATCTGAGGCCACTTACTGGTTTTGGCGAGTCTGAAAATTCGAATGGTGAAGAAACTGTTGTTTGACCCTTGGGCTGAGTTTATCTCGGCGGCATCCCGTCTTCATGGCCGAGCACCCACTTTCCCGAACCCTCTCCACCTGCTGGCGCCTCTGCACCGGCCTGGGCATCCCCGCCCAGAGGAGTCGTGCGGGATCGGTGAACTGGCGGGTGCACCCGAAGGCGGGCGAGTATCCCGAGTTGAAAGGCATCCTCGAGTCTCCCGAGCAGGGCATCGTGAGTCGGCAGCGTGGACTTTTCGGCAGCAAATCGGACTTCGTCTATCACCAGCGCCTCGTGGTGAAGCGCTACAATGTGCGCAAGCCCTCGGATGCGCTTCTTGACCTCATCCGCCCCTCAAAGGCCACCTTTGCTTTCCGCAAAGCACGGCTGCTGGAGGACATCGGCCTGCCGGTGGCGGCCGCCATTGCGGCGGGGGATGCGCCGAGGCGTGGACTGGTGCAGCACTGCTACCTGATCATGGAGCGAGTGCAGGGCGCGCAGACCTACCGGCCTTTTTTCGCCGCTGGCGGAGACCTCGACCATGCACGCACGCTGGGAACTTTGATCGGTCGAGTGCATGGAAACGGCCTCCGCCACCGCGATCTGCGCTGCGAAAACCTGCTGGAGGATGAGCAGGGCAAAACCTGGTTCATCGACATGGAGGGCATCCGCGTGCAGTTGCTTCCGCGCCCGAACCGCGTGCTGCGGGATCTGCGGGCGCTTTACCGGAATTTCGCCCGCTTTCAGGCCTCCCCTGCCCCCGGCGTGCTAGCCACGTTCTGGCGTCACTACCTCCGCGAGCAGCCGCGTGGCGCGCGCCGCCAGTTCATCGCGGCCCGGCGGCAGATTTTCGGGAAGTAATCAGGCCGTCAATTCAGCGACAGCGGCGTCGAGGCTGGCCAGATCTTTGATGGAGATGACCTTCGCCTCCTTGTCGATCTTGCCAAAGAGTCCCGCCAGGGTGGCATCGGGTCCGAGTTCGATGAAAAGCGTGTGCCCGGCGGCGCGCAGAGCCTGCATGGACTCCACCCAGCGCACGCTGCCCGTGACCTGCGCGGTCAGCGTGGCGCGGATCTCCTCGGGCGTCTTCACCGTGCGGGCTTCGAAGTTACACACCACCGGCACAGCGGGCTCCGTGATCGTGGAAGAAGCGAGCACGGCGGCCAGCTTGTCCTGGGCGCTCTTCATGAGGCGGCTGTGATAGGCTCCGGCCACCGGCAGCGGGATGGCGCGTTTGATGCCCTTGTCCTTCGCCTTCGCCGCAGCCGACTGGATGCCTTCCACACTGCCGCTGAGCACGATCTGGCCAGGGGCGTTGAGATTGGCGACATCGACATCGCACTCGGCGGCGAGCTCGCGGATGGCGCTTTCTTCGCCTCCGAGCATCGCCAGCATGGCTCCCTGGGTGTTGAGGCAGGCTTCCTCCATGAAGCTGCCGCGCTGGAAAACGAGGTTCAGCCCCGTGGCAAAATCAAAGGTACCCGCCGCCGCATGAGCGGTGAATTCCCCGAGCGAAAGTCCGGCGGTGGCGGCGACCTGGAGTCCGGGCACCTTTTCCTTCAGCACGTTCAGAATGGCGAGTCCGTGGGCATAAAGCGCTGGCTGGCAGCGGCTGGTCTTCGTCAGTTCCTCCATCGGCCCTTCAAACATGATCTGGCTCAGCGAGTAACCCAGCGTCGCGTCCGCCTGATCCAGCATGGCGCGCACCGAGGGAAAGGCCTCGGCCAGGTCTTTGCCCATGCCGACTTTTTGAGCACCTTGACCAGCGAAGAGGAGGACGACGGATTTAGACATGATTGGATGGGGAGACGAGTGGTTCTGAGAGAATAAGCGGGGCAGTATTTGAACAGACGCCGAGTTCACGCAAGGCCAAGCATCCTCCTGATCTCCGGCACGGCCTGGCGGGCGGCGATTTCTAGAAGTTCTTCGGCGCGGGCGATGGCTTCGCTGAGGAGCATGTCAGCGGGCTTGATGGCGTGAGCGAGATCGAAGTGGGCGCGGAGCGCAGGTGAGTCGTCGATAGCTCCGGCGAAGGCGGCGACGGGTTTGCCGTGGGCGCGGGCCATCTGGGCGACGCCGACGGGGCCTTTGCCGTGGAGCGTCTGGGCGTCGAGACGGCCCTCGCCAGTGATGACGAGGTCGGCTTCGGCGATGCGCTGGCGGAGGTTGATGGCCTCGGCGACGAGGTCGAAGCCGCTGACAAGCTGCGCGCCGCCGAAGGCGATGAGGCCGTAGCCGAGCCCACCAGCGGCGCCCGCGCCGGGGATGTCGGCGGCATTCACGCCGAGGTCGTGCTGCACGACTTGGGCGAGTTTACCGAGGCGATGCTCGAAGAAGTCGAAGCAGGTGACGCCTTTCTGCGGGCCATACACGCGAGTGCAGCCGTGTTCGCCGAGGAGGGGATTGTTCACATCGCAGGCGACTTTGATGGGAACGGAAGTGGCGGCGGGGCGCTCAATGCGGGCGAGTTGATCGAGGTCACGCGGCAGGGTTTCCAAAGCAGCGCCGGAAGCATCGAGGAAGTGATAGCCGAGAGCCTGGGCCATGCCGGTGCCGCCGTCATTGGTGGCGCTGCCGCCGATGCCGATGAGGATTTTATGAGCGCCGCGCTGGATGGCGTCACGCATCATCACGCCGGTGCCGTAGGTGCTGGCGGTGGTGGGGTCGAGCGGGAGGTCGCTGACCATGGCGAGACCTGAGGCGGCACTCATTTCCATGATGGCTTCGGTTTGCCCCTCGGTGAAGATGAGGCCGTAGCGGGCAATGATCGGGCGGCCCCGGGCATCGAAGCTGGGCGTCTCCACCCACTCGCCGCCGAGCGCGGTGATCATGGCCTCGGTGGTGCCTTCGCCACCATCGGCGATGGGGCAGATGTCGCAGACCACACCGGGGATCTCGCTTTCAAAGACGCGCCGCAAAGTCTGCGCCACCTGGGCGGCGGTGAGTGAGCCCTTGTATTTGTCACTGGCGAGGAGGATGCGCATCGGCGGAGATAACACGCTCGCCCCAGACGGCAAGCACTTGGGGCTATCGAGGAACGGGAGGTCAGTTGCATCTCTGCCGAGGCGCTGCATACCTACCGGCCCATGTCCAGCCAGCCCCATTACGATCTCCTTTCCCTCGGCGAAGTTCTTTTGCGTCTCGATCCCGGTGAGGGACGGGTGCGGACCTCGCGGCAGTTCACGGCCTGGGAAGGCGGCGGCGAATACAATGTGGCGCGTGGCGCACGACGCTGCTTCGGCCTGCGCGCGGGTATCCTGACGGCGTTTGCGGACAACGAGATCGGAAGGCTGACCGAAGACCTGATCCTCCAAGGCGGTGTGGATGCTTCTCTGATCAAGTGGGTGCCGTATGATGGCATGGGCAAGCGCGTGCGGAATCCGATCAACTTCACCGAGCGCGGCTTCGGCGTGCGCGGGGCGAAGGGCAGCGTGGATCGTGGCTGGAGTGCGGCATCCCAGCTCAAGGTGGGCGACTATGACTTCGATCATTTGTTTGGCACGCTTGGATGCCGCTGGTTGCACACCGGGGGCATCTTTGCCGGGCTTTCGGAATCGACTGCCGAACTAACGGTGCAGGCCTGTGAAGCGGCGAAGCGCCACGGAGTGACCGTGAGCTACGATCTGAACTACCGGCCCTCCCTCTGGCAGGAGCGTGGCGGTTTCCCGGCAGCGCAGGCGCTGAACCGCAAGCTCGCGCCCTACATTGATGTGATGATCGGTGTGCTGAGCGATGATCCACCGGTGTCGAGCACGACGCCGACGGACCCGAGCGACATCTTCGCCGCTGAGGACGCAAAGCTGCGCCCGATGATCCAGAAGCTGCTCGCCGAGTTCCCGAATCTGCAAACGGTGGCGGCGACGCTGCGTCGGGTACACACGGCCTCGGTGAATGACTGGGGCGCGTTGTGTTATCACCAGGGCAGCTTTTACCGCAGCCGGAACTATCCGCGCTTCGACATCCTGGACCGCATCGGCGCCGGGGACAGTTTTGTGGCAGGGCTCGTGCATGGTCTGCTCGTGGAAAAAGATCCGCAGAAGGCGGTCGATCTCGGTGCGGCCCATGGCGCGCTGGCGATGACGACGCCGGGCGACACGAGCATGGCCACACTGATCGAGGTGCAGAAGCTCGCCGAGGGCGGCGACGCGAAGGTGCAGAGGTAGAACGAGTTTTAAACTCGTTAAACTGGTGGGGTGAGATTGTATCTCGCCCTGTTCCTTTCAGCGGGTTACAAACGCGCTGCACCCGTGTACGACTTGAAAAGTCGTTCTACTAGAAATCCAGATAGATCTCAGCGCGGCGGTTCTTCGAGCGGCCGGCGGGGTCGTCGGTGCCGTCGGCTTTTTGGTTCGGGCCGAGGGGCTGGGCTTTGCCGAGCCCCGTGGTGATGATCTGGGCTTCGGAGACGCCGAGGGCGACGAGCTGGGTTTTCACCGTATCAGCGCGGGAGCGGGAGAGGCTGAGGTTGTAGTCGTCCGAGCCTTTGGCGTCGGTGTGACCGGCGATGTGGAGCTTTTTATTGGCGTCGGACTTGAGCAGACCGGCGACGATCTCCAACTGCTTCTGCGCGCGCGGGTGAAGCTGGGCCTGATCATATTCGAAGTAGAGCGCGAGGGATTCACCGCCCGATGGGTTGCTGACGATGGGTGTGTAAGGCACACCGAGCTTCGCAGCGGAAGCGGCATAGGAGCCGAGGATTTCGGAAAGATTCAGGCCGACCACGCGCCAGGGCTGATCAATGCCTGGGCGCTGGAGTTCGAGTCCGAATTCGGTGCTCTGCTGGAGGCTCGGGGACTGCACTTGAGCAATGACCCAGGAGACTTCCGGGTTCGCCACAGTGATAATGAGGGGCTTCGTGGGCTTGAACTCATATTTGCCCTCTTCAAAGACGATGCAGAGACCGGCGAGACGCTCGGCGGGGACTTTTTTCTCATCCACAAACTTCATGGCTTCGACGAAATCGTGCTTTAGCAGCGCGCGGACGAAGTCGCTGCCAAAGGTGAGGGCGTCCATTCCCTCGGTCACGGCGAAGAGCTTCTTCGCGGGGGGCATCCCAGCCGTGGCTGGAGATGCTGGAACTGGAGGAGCAGAGCCTGGCGCAGGAGGTGGGTTTGCGGCAGCCATCGGTGCAGGTGGCGCGGCGGGGATGGCGGCGGCGAGTTCTTTCGGCAGTTCGAGGCGGGTGATCTTCCAGCCCATGCGTTCATCGCGTTCGAGGTCCATTTGCAGACGCATCGGAGTGGGGCTGCCCGGCAGGGTGAGTGGGATGGCGATGCGGGTTTTGTTTTCCACCATGCCGAGGATCTCGACCTGATCCTCGCCGCCGACTTTGGCTCCGAGTTCCTTCACCATCTTTTCCAGCATGGCCGTGGCAGCGGGCACCTGGCCGGGATCGGCAGCGGCTGCCAGACTGCCAGCACGGGCAAACTCACCGGCCGCGAGACTGCGGACCATTTCTTTACCAAGATCAAGCGGACGAGCGAAGCCAAAGCTGGCGGGTGCCGGAGGTGCCACAGGCACTGGTGCTGGAGTCGGCGCCGCCATGGCAGGCTTGGCGGGATCGACGGTGCCAGGGGCAGGCTTGGCAGGGATACTGGCAGGTGCCGCTTCGGTCTTAGTCGCGGCTTTTTCATCCAGCTTTGGCTTGGTGATGAAAAAGAAGGCCAGCCCGCTGACGACGAGGGCCAGCAGAATGATCAAAATAGGGGCCACGCGCCCAGAACACGACGGACGTGTGGGCGGGAAGCTGGGTTGGCGGGAGGTCAGCATGAACGGTGTGGCAGGTTAGCCAGCAGCTATGATGCCATGCCGTGGGCACTGTGTCCAAGCGGGTTTTTACTCGTAGAACGAACTTGGAAGCTCGTTCTACTTCCGCATCAGATACGCGAAGAAGTCCTTCAGATCGGCGTCGCTCATGCCGGCGGTGAGGCCTTCGGGCATGAGGGAGATCGGTGACGCCTCCATCTTCTCGATGTCGGCCTGCTTCACGGCGGTTTTGTTGTTGGCCATGTCTTTGATGACGATGCCGTTGGCGTCCTGGGCGTCCATAAGGCCGGTGAGGATCTGGCCGCCCTTGGTTTTCACGATGTAGGCTCCGAAGCCTTCGCGGATCTCCAGGCTGGGGGTGAACATGTTGTCGAGCCAGAAGTCGGGATTGGCTCGGTCGTAGCCGGTGAGGTCGGGGCCGATCTGGCCGCCTTCGTCGAAGAGTTTGTGGCAGATGGCACAGCGGGCCATGAACTGAATTTTGCCCTTCGCGACATCGCCGAGGCCGGTTTTGATGACGGCTTTGATGCGCTCGGCTTCCTTCTTCTTTTCGGGCGTAGGGCCGGTGACAAGCAGGCCGCGCCAGTGCTTTTCGATGGCGGCGTCGATGTCCGCGTCCTTGTGCAGGCTGAGCTGGCGGACGATGTCGATGGTGAAGTGCTTCACCGGCACTTTCCAGTCGTTGACGAAGCTCACAAGGATCTGCGCCCACTCCTTGCGTCCGGCCAAGACACGCAGGGCATCTTCGCGCAGGGCTTTGTCGCCGGCGATTTGACCTTCCCAGCCGAGCAGCAGGGCTTCGGGGATACGTTTGTCGTCGAACTTGGCGGCGGCCTGGAGGATTCCGCGTTTGAGGCTGGGCGGGTTGGTGGCTTT
Organism: Prosthecobacter sp.; assembly: GCF_044378005.1. Classification (GTDB taxonomy): domain Bacteria; phylum Verrucomicrobiota; class Verrucomicrobiia; order Verrucomicrobiales; family Verrucomicrobiaceae; genus Prosthecobacter. The sequence continues at coordinate 28,117 of NZ_JBILYB010000019.1, read as the reverse complement.
TAAAATGGCCACCATGGGCATCACGGCCTCTTGTTTGCCGAGTTCGGCCAAAGTCTTCGCGATGGCGATTCGGGCGATATTGGTCGCTTTGGCATCACCGAGCAGTTTGAGGGCTTTTTTCAGGGCGTCGGCGTTTCCGCTGCGCAGCGCGAGCGTGAGGTCGCCGCCGCTTTGCTTCGCCATGTAGTCGTTGAGGGCCTTGGTGAGCGAATCCGGCAGCTTCGGCATCTCCGCGCCTTCAAAGGCGGAGGCGATGCCTGCGATGAACTTACCGCGCAGGGTTTCATCGTTGGTAAGGGCGAGCAGGTCAGCGCAGGAATTGAGATTTTCCTCACCACCGGCGAGTGCGTAGCGTTTCGCGAGCTTTTCGGCGAGGTGGTCGCGGAAGAGTTTGGTTTGGAGGAACGCTGGATCGGCTTTGAAGTATTTGAAGACAGTATCGCGTTCCTTTTCGGCTTTCGCTTCGAGTGCCCACCAGGCGAGCAATGGGAGATGACCGCTTTCGTCTTCAATATCGCCAGCACGCAGAAGAAAGAGCGCGCCTGCACTGGGCAGTTTCTTTGCTGAAGCAAGGATTTGAGCACAGACTTCGATATGTTTTTCTTCGCCGAGTGGAGGCAGGATTTGCTTCTCGCCAGCCATCTTCCAAGCCCAGCGACGAATGTAGGGATCGCTATGATTGATCGGCAGAGCTTCGACGGCGTTGAGTGCATCCAGCGCCCAAAGGGTTTCCAGGGTGAGAGGCATCGCTTTGAGCTTCGGCACGAGATCAGTCATGTTTCGCCAGGCGATCTCGTGGATGGCTTGTTTGCGGAACCATTCGTTTTGATGGCTGAGATAGCCCAGCAGCTCCTCACCACTCGCCTTGCTCAAATCGAAGGGCTTCAGCTTCGGCGCACCGCTGGCAGGTCTCACGCGGTAGATGCGGCCGCTGGTTTTGTGCCAGTCATCGACAGGGCTGACGTGGCTGAGGCGGGTGTCATACCAGTCGGCCATGTAGAAGCCGCCGTCGGGGCCGACGCCGGCCCACACGGGGCGAAACCAGCGATCTGTGGTGGTGATGAGTTGCTCTTCATCTTTGGTTCGGAAGGTGGAGCCGTCGGGGAGACGCTCGCTGACATAGACAAGATTGTGCAAGGCGTTCGGGGCGATGATTCTGCCTTCGTAGGCGCTGCCGAGCAGGCCGCCCTCATAGATGGTGAAGGCTTGCGGGAAGCGTTTGTTGTCGCCCTCGTGCCGCATGTGCTCGAACCAGCCGAAGGCATACGGATTCGTGAGCGGGCCGTGTTTGCCCCAACCTTTGATGCCGTAGCTGCCTTGCTCATAATGCATGCCTCGGGTGGCTCCATTGGTGCCGGAGAAGAGGCGGCCCTTGCTGTCGAAGTCGAGGCTGAAGGTGTTCCCACCGCCCTCGGCGTAGATTTCGAAGGTCTTCTTTTTCGGGTGGTAGCGCCAGATGCACTGGCCTTCCCATTTCACGTTCTTGGTGTTCGCGCTGCTGACGTTGCCCGTGGTGGTGCTGCCGTTGGCACCGTAAAGCCAGCCGTCCATGCCCCATTGCAGATTCGTGGCGACGCTGTGCGTGTCTTCGAGACCGAAGCCGCTGAGTTCGACCTCGGGATCGCCATCCGGTTTGGCATCGAAGTCGGCGTCGGGGTAACTCAGGAGGTAAGGCGGATTCAGCACCCAGATGCGGCCCATGCCGTGGAGCGCGGCGCTGGCGATGTTGAGGCCAGTGATGACATCCTCGTGCTTGTCGAAGAAGCCGTCGCCGTCCGTGTCCTCGAAGACGGTGATCTTGTCGGCGCCTTTTTCGCCGCGTGGGGGTGGCAGGGGGACTTTGTCAAACTTCGCCCGGAGGTGCTGGTCGTAGCTGATGATCTTCAAGCCAGCAGGGAACTGGTACTGGCGATACTGCGTGACCCACATGCGCCCCTTGGAGTCCCAGCTCACATAAAGCGGCTGCTCCACGTCCGGCTCGAAGGCCATGAGGTCGATGGAGACATCGCTGCGTGTTTTGAAGAGCTTCACCGCGTCCTGCGGCGCGGTGGGCGGGGTGTCATCGCGCATCACTCCGCGGCCGGGGCGTGTCTCGATGATCTTACGCACGGCTTCGTTGCCTGCGACATCGGTTTGAGCGGAGGCAGGGAGGGTGGAGAGGGCAAAGAGGACGAAAAGAGCGCGGCGCATGACGGCATAGAGTACGAAAGGCGGGAGGGAATCCATCGGGGTGTGATGATGAGATGAGATATTCGTGTGATAGCGGGCAGGCTTGCAAAGCTCAGGCTTTCGCTCTCTCCTCCGCGCCCCCATGCCTCCGCCTTCCCCGCCTACCTCTCCGCCGATCTGGCTGCGCCTGCACCTCCTGAGCCTGGAGGCGCCGCTGATCGCGATGGCGTGGATGCTGGGGATCGCGCATCTGAATCGCGTGCCAGTGATGCCGGGTGTGCTGGCCGGACTGGGGCTCTGTGTGTGGATCATCTATGTGCTGGACCGTCTGCTGGACACGCGGGGGAAGGCAGACTCGGAGCTGGATGCCCGGCATCGGTTTCATCGGCGGCATCGCGTGGCGCTGCTGGCTGCGGTGCTGGTCGGCGCGGTCGTGGCGATCTGGCTGGCTTTCTGGATCGTGCCTGCGGATCTGACCTGGCACTGCGTGATGCTGTCCGTGCCGATCCTGTTTTATCTGGCGATCTATGCAGGAGGTGAGAGCCAGCTTTTCTTTCGCGGAATCCTGCCGCTGGGTGGGCTGGGAATGCTGACATTCATCGGCACAGCCCCATTGAAGACAGGTTTCAAACTCAACCTGATGGGCCTGATCGTGTCGGTCTTGCTGCTTCTGATGATTCGCCGCTATCAGGAGCGGGTGAGGTCGGCGTTTAGCAAAGATGTGGCGGGAGGCGTGCTCTTCGCGCTGGGTTGCACGGCCTGGAGTCGCTTCATCCGCGATGGCTCAGACCCGGTGGGAGGCTTTGTGGAGTTCGTGCTGCTGAGCTGCCTCTTCGTTTCGAATCTGACCGGCATCTCCACCCGCAGCATTCATCATCGCTGGTTGGCGGCTGGGTTTGGCGCAGCCGTGGGAGCCGTGGCCCTGGTCCTCCGTGGCAATCTTGCCGACTCCATGAATGTGCTGGCTGCATCCTGCGGGGCGGGCTTTGTACTTTTGATGGTTCTGGACTGGCGGCGGAAGTCGATGTCCGCAGAGGCGTATCGCGTTCTGGCCGATGTGGCAGTGCTGCTGCCGGTGGGGTTCTTATTCTTGTAAAAGGCTAACCAAGGGGCGTGGCAAGGCAGCTCAGACGGAACCCAAGCCGTCCTGGAGAGGGTCGGGCGACAGCTCCTTTGAGGGCTTAGATCGCGGTGCTACGCTGTCCAACAGCCGTCCGGCACTCCATCCCGGCTCCTTCTAGAATTTATCAGATCCCAGGCCTCCTCGCCGTTAGCGGGTCCATCGCAGTTCTCGTGGCCGAGACTCTAAAAACCGGCCTGGAAAAAACTTAATTCGTTGAAAATCAGCGTCAAGCGATGGGAAAGCAAGCTCCCCATTCTAGAGAAAATAGTTTTCTGGACCGAGGGGAAGGTACCCCGACCTCAAAAAAGAGCTTTCCAAGGGGTACCCAACTTGGGAACCCCTCAGAAAAGAGTTTTGCGGCTTGTTGGCAGATTGGGTACCCCTCGGAAAAGAGTTTTCCAGCGGGTGTCCAAGTTGGGTACCCCCCAGAAAAGAGTTTTGCGGCTTGTTGGCAGTTTGGGAACCCCTCGGAAAAGAGTTTTCCAGGGGGTGACCAACTTGGGTACCCCTCATAAAAGAGTTTTGCGGCGTGTTGCCACTTTGGGTACCCCTCAAAAAACTCTTTTCCAGACCCAGGGTACCTTCCCCTGCCTCTGGAAAACTATTTTCTCTAGAATGGGGAGACTCCCTTCGGTCTGGAAAAGAGTTTTCCAGAGCCCTGGCAGCCTCCTTTCCCCCTGGTCAAAAGTCTTTCTCTGCCAAGCCATCCTCCCCTGCCCTGGCCGAACCGTCCGCCGCATCCCAGCCAGCCTGCCCTACCCGCGCTCAAAAGTCATCCTCTGGTCCTGCAGCTCCCCTTCGCCCGTCGGACCTGCCTCACGAGTCGCCGGGAATTGAGAAACACCTCCACTGACCATCGTGGTGTCTGAGACTGCGATCCCAAGGGCGTCGAGCGGGACAAAACATGGGGATGAACGGCTGCTCAGGTGGGTGCGAACCCGTGGGTTAGGATACGCAAGCGCGCGGGGCTTGAAGCCGAGTTCGATCAACCTCCCGAAGAGGGCTCGTCGTGTTTACGAATGGGTGGCCTGGGCATGAAAAAGGCCGGAGCGTTTGAGCGCTCCGGCCTTGGGTTTGATCAGGCGATGACCTGATTTGAATTAGTGCTCGTAACCAGCCTCGCCGTGGTCGGAGAGGTCGAGTCCGATGGACTCTTCTTCTGGCGTTGGGCGGAGGCCGACGATGATCTTCACGATGACGGTGATGACCACTGTGGCGACCACGCTCAGGACGATGGTGATGGCGCAGGCTTTAAGCTGATTCATCACGATGCCGCCTTCACCGCCGGCATCGACGATGAGCTTGGCCAAGTCTTTGTTCACGTAGGTGTTCACCGTGGTGAGATTGGCGTTCACGCTGTTGTTAGCGAAAAGGCCGGTGACAATAGCACCCATGGTGCCACCGACGCCGTGGATACCGAAGGTGTCGAGGGCGTCATCGTAGCCGAGTTTGCCCTTGAGGAATACAACGGCGAAGTAAGGAACCACAGCAGCGAGGACACCGATGATCATGGCGGATTTTGCGTCAACGAAACCAGCAGCAGGAGTGATCACGACCAGACCAGCGACAGCGCCGGAGCAGAAGCCGAGGACGGAAGGCTTGCCCTTGTGGAGCTTCTCAACCAAGGCCCAGACGAAGGTGGCGGTGGCAGCAGCCAGGGTGGTGGTCATGAAGGCGTTGGAGGCGAGGCCGTCAGCAGCCAGAGCGGAACCAGCGTTGAAACCATACCAACCGACCCAGAGCATTCCGGTGCCGACCATGCAGAGCACCATGCTGTGCGGGGCCATCTTCTCTTTGCCGAAGCCCTGGCGTTTGCCGAGGAGCATGCAGAGCACGAGAGCGGACCAGCCAGAGGACATGTGAACCACGGTGCCGCCAGCGAAGTCAATGGCAGGGACCGCCGAGGCGCTGTTCCAGACACCGTTCATCAGGCCGTCGAAGCCCCAAACCATGTGAGCCAGAGGGAAGTAAACGACAAGCATCCAGAGTGTGACGAAAAGGATGACAGCGGAGAACTTCATACGCTCAGCGATGGCACCGACGATCAGAGCCGGGGTGATGATGGCGAACATGAGCTGATACATGGAGAACACGGACTGGCTCGGCCAGCCTGCGTAGTTCGTGTTTGGTGCAGAGCCCACGCCATCAAGGAAGAAGTATTTGAAGCTGCCAAGGTAGGGTGCCCACGAAGGAGCGCCTTCCGCCGGATGCTCGCCGAAGACGAATGAGTAACCTACGAAGTACCACAGGATGGTGACCAGACCCGCAATGCCAAGACATTGGGCGAGCACGCTGAGCACGTTCTTCGAGCGGACGAGACCGCCGTAGAAGAGGGCCAGACCAGGAAGCGTCATGAAGAGCACCAAGGCGGCGCAGATCATGAGGAAACCATTGTGGCCAGGACCGGAGAGGTTCGCGAGCTTGCCGTCAGCGGCAGGTGCCATGTTGTTGAAATACTGCTCCACATCCGCGATTCGCTTCTCGAGAGCCTCCGTCGTGGGGGCGGCAGGAGCAGCTTCAGCAGCGGGTGCTGGGGCGGCAGGAGCTGGCGCAGCGGCGGGAGCCGGAGCGGCAGCGGGAGCAGGAGCCGCCGCATCTTGAGCCCAGGATGAACCAGGTGTGAGTGCGATGGCCGTGGTGGCGAGAACCGCAGCGGAAAGAAGGCTGCGCCAGATTCGGGTTGGGTTGTGTTTCAACATAGGGTGTCGAGGGTGGATTGTCTCCAAGTCCAGAGTCTAAGCACCCCCCGTGCCAAGTTTCGGGCGGACTTGTCACAGGGACAGTCTTGCCCCTCTCAAATCCGCGTCAACCGAGCGACTGGAACCTCGCAAGCACTAGGCTTGGCCGACGTATCACGCCTTCCGCCACAACAGCCCTAGGAAGAGGGGGAATTCTTTTCGTGAGCTGTTCTCGGCGCGCGCTCTCGGCCCTGGCTGGCTCTCTTTGTGGGAGTGCCATTCCTGGAATCCTGCCAGTGTCAGTCCAGCGGCAAAGGCGGGTGCCATGAGTGACTCCAGGCTGCGATGGGTGCTGATCGTGGTCTCACTGTCAGCCTTCCCTGGATGCATGATGATGGGCACGCTCATCGTGCTGCTGTAGGCATCCACGCGGCGATACATGTGCTTCCCCTCGCCCTCGAATCCCCAGCTCGACTGGCGCGGGATGCGGAAGGCGGGATGGTTCAGCACCCAGAGCATGCGTCCGCCCGGCTTCAGCACGTTGGACACGGCCGAACAAACCTTGTCGAGATGTTCCAGGTTTTGCAGGCAAAGGATGGCCGAGGCAGCATCGAAGTCACCGAGCCCGCCGAGCTGCGCGGCATCGCGATCAAAATAGCGGATGGGTGTGCGGCCCTGGTAGGTGCGTGCTTTTTGAATGAGAGTGCTGGAGGCATCGATGCCTGTGACGAGGGCGCCACACTCCGAGATGGCGCGGGAAAACACACCCTGCCCGCAGCCGAGATCGAGCACGCGCTCGCCGCGCTTGGGCTGGAGCAAATCCAGCGCGCGCGGGATGACGACCTCGCGATACAGCTCGGAGCCGCGTTCACCAATGATGCCGTCATACCAGTCCGCCGACTTCTCCCAAGACGTACCCCCCACACTGCGATCTCCCCGAGGTGCGCCACGCGGAGGGCCACCACGCGGCGGTCCACCACGCGAAGGTAAATCACGCGGCGGTCCATCACGCCGTGGCGTGAAGCGGTTAGGCGTGCGTGAGCCGGTGGGTTTGCGAGGGCGTTCTGGGTTCATGCGGCTTTATGCCAGAGATGCAGGCAGTCAGCCACTCGGGATTTCAGTTCATGCACGCACCCAGTCGCTCATCTCGTAAAGCTTTGGATCACGGACGGGCTGGCGGGCACTACGAATGATTTTTTTTACCTGAGTGAAGATGGTATCGGCACCCGAGCCATCTTGATCCAAGCAGCCAAACTGCTCTTCGAACTTGTCCGGGGCTTCCCCAGCTTCGAGACGGCGGACGACTTCACGTAATACAGGAGGAACTTTGTCCCCCATCACATCGGTGAACTTGCGCATGAAATGACCGAGCTGCCGAGGGTCGGGGTTATCGTTGTCGAGTGCCTCCATCTCACCCTCCATATTAGTCATGAGTCTTTCCATTTTGGATTCGTCGATGTCGGCGAAGGGATCATCTTCACTTTCTTCCTTAGCTCTGCCAATGACAGCAAAGTTCGAGATGCGTTTCTCCAGAATGAACTCAGGATTGTCAGGGCAAACAGGAACGACCTCTCGATACGCGAGACTGCGAGCCAGGAACTGGTACAGCGTGTTGTTTTGTGAGCAGTAAAACTCGTAGATGGGCATGAATCTGAAATGGCAAAGCCAGAGGCCAAGCGCAACCTCGAGCTCCTACCGAAAAAGATGACTCTCGCCCGCCTCAGCCAGCAGCTTCACGCCCTCTTCAGCCCTGAACAAGCGCTTCTCAGCCAACGTTTTTTCAAAAGCGGGCCGGGGTAATAGGGTGAGGGAGATCCGTTCCTCGGGCTGAAAGTGCCCCAGGTCCGCGCCATCCTGCCAGACACGGATTTCCTGAGTGACGCGGAAGTGATCACCCTGCTGCATTCGCCCTGGCATGAGGAGCGTCTGCTGGCACTTCTGATTCTGGTGAGATGTTTTGAGAAATCTCGAAAGGACGAGCCTGCTCAGGCGCTCATCGCGACTTCCTATCTGGCCAACACAGCCTGGATCAACAACTGGTATCTCGTGGATAGCAGCGCGCCGCAAGTGCTAGGCAACTGGCTGCTGACCCATGATCGCTCAATTTTAGACAAACTCGCTGACTCAAAGAGCCTGTGGGAACAACGCATCTCCATCCTGGCCACTCAGGCATTCATCAGAAAGGGTGAGTTTGAAGACACCCTGCGTTTGTGCGCGCGCTTTCTCCAGCAACCGCATGGCCTCATGCACAAAGCATGCGGCTGGATGCCGCGAGAGACAGGTAAACGTAATGAGTCCGTGCTGCGCGGCTTTTTAGACGCAAAGAACATGCCCCGCATGATGCTCCGCTATGCACTCGAAAAGCTGCCATACTATGATCATCGCCATTACATGGGGAGGTGATCATTCGATTCCAAATCCGGCAGCGCTACAATTTGCTGGTTCGTCCTTTCTTCCACATCTCCTGATTACGCTTTCAGGTAAAGGAGGCTCATGTGGCTCCAGAAGCTCGCCAGAGCGCTGGGCTCTGCGTCGGCAAGGCGGGACGTGCGCACGAAATTAGCCACCAACTCTGCATCGCCGGAGGCAATATCAGCTTTACCAAAGGCAGGCATCGCGTCCCAGCCGAGGCTCACTTCCTGCGCACTCACCACCTCAGGAAAGGAAGACATCGCTGCCCAGCCCAGATTGGTTTCGACTTTGGAGACGGTGGAGGTGGCTAGAGTAGCGGTTCTCATGGCGGTGGAGAAGGTTTCGATTTTCATAGGATTGAGAGGCGGAGAGTTGCGAAGCTGAGAGGTTGGCGGATTTGAGAGGCTTGATTCTTTATTCTGATTATCAAAAGAGCGGCGAAACGTCACCCTGAGTCGCATTTTTGCGAATTACATGCCAAAAGGATGACGAGGGCTGAAACCAGCGTAGCTGCGGCCCTTGGTGCGCCAGCGTGGACCTTCGCCCACCTTGCCACCAGAGGTGTCCAAGCGAAGACCGCAGATGGTCATGAAAACATGTTCACCAGGCTTCACCCAGATGGTGATGAAGCGGCCTTCGCCAGCCTGGCCGAAGTTCGCAAAACCGATCGAAGTGAGAGGAGCCTTGAGAAGGCCAGCCTTGATCAGAGTGTAGGAAGTCGAGCTGGAGCAATCATAAGCGCGGTCTTCGACGCGGCCGTGTCCCGCGCCACGAACATAAGGGCTGTTCTGGAGAAGGTTTGCAGCGTTGATCAGATACTGGACCTGGGTAGGCAGGCTGGCCGAGCAGGCAACTTGGTTTCCATCAAAGCGGATGAGGCCGTTGCCACTGACGGCGCGGGGAGCAGCGGCAGGAGCCACTGGGCGGGCCACAGCGACCTGCTGAGCCTTGTAGGCTGCCACCTGCTGCTGGTAAACGGCCATCTGCTGCTGATACACTGCCACCTGCTGCTGGTAGGCGGCCCACTGTTGCTGGCGCATGGCGGCGACCTGCTGTGCGGTCTGGGCGCTGGCGACAGAAGCGACGATCAGAAGAGCAGTGATGATCGTGAAGCGGAGGGCGGTGGCGATGTTTTTCATGGCAGTGGTTTCGTTTGCTATGGTATTTTTAGCAATATTCAGACTCACTGCAAATTATAAATAATAATTTTGTATATTTTCTGTAATTTGAGAGTCTTTTGCGGTTTTTCGTAATCATCGAAGCTCACATAACGGACGTTTATAAACCACTTAGTTATTTGGTTATCAGTGATTTATGACCCATCAACCACGCCCATTATTATCTTTTCCATAAAAACCATCTTTGATATAAGAGGGCGCTCATGAATCCACGCTTCTCAATTTTGAGATCCAACGGCACCCTGATAAGTTTGTGTCGAAGACTTCTTGATCCCCTCATTCTCAAAATTCACGACATCCTCCCACAGTCCAAATCAGATCGATTACCCAGCAAGCTCATTCTTCATGACCGAACGTCGAGGTTGGATGAGGCTACTGCTCGACCTGAAACCAGACTTCAAGCTTACCCAGGAGGAATGTCCTGCCTTGCCTGAGAACGCTCAGAGGCTACTCTCGCGGCTCTCATGCCTCCCGCTGTGAACGACGACCTGAAAAACATCCCCCGACACATCGCCATCATCATGGATGGCAATGGCCGATGGGCGAAAGAACGCGGCCTGCCTAGAACGGAAGGACATCGAAATGGTGCGGACACGGTCCGGCGAGTCACCGAAGCCTGTGGTGAACTGGGTGTCGAGTTCCTTACCTTGTATGCCTTTTCCTCGGAAAACTGGAAGCGCCCGAAGCGCGAAGTCGAGGCACTGATGAAACTGTTGGAGGCTTTTCTGCGAACGAAAACGCCCGAAATGATCGAGCAAAACGTCCGCCTCCAGGCCATTGGCCGCCTTCATGATCTTCCCCAGTCCTGTCAGCAGCAGCTTCATCGCAGCATCGAGCAGACCTCTCAGAACACCGGCCTGACCTTGATCCTCGCGCTCAGTTACGGCGGAAGGGAGGAGATCGTCGATGGCGTGAAGAGCCTGCTGGAGAGCATCGAGCGCGGTCATCTCGACAAAGGCATGATCGATACCGAGGTCTTCTCTAAACACCTCTACACCCGCTACTACCCCGACCCCGACCTCCTCATCCGCACCAGTGGAGAGATGCGGCTCTCGAATTTCCTTCTCTGGCAGCTTAGCTATACCGAGTTCTACATCACCGAGACGCTATGGCCGGATTTTGGCAAACCTGATCTCGTCAATGCCATCGCCTCCTATGCCAAGCGGCATCGCCGGTTCGGCGCAGTGTGATCTGACCACCATGAAAGCTCTCTGCCTAACTCAACCTGAGCGTTTCGAGTTGATCGGGCTGCCTGAGGCTTCGGCCCCTGGTCCAAACGAGGCGCTCGTCGCCATCCATTCCATAGGCATCTGCGGTACGGACATCAGTGGCTACCTGGGCAAAATGCCCTTTATCGAATACCCACGCATTTTGGGTCATGAACTCGGTGTCGAAGTCCTCGCAGTCGGCGATAGCGTCACCCATATAAAGCCAGGCGACCGCTGCTCCGTCGAGCCCTACCTGAACTGCGGCACCTGCCATTCCTGCCAGCAGGGCAAAACGAACTGCTGCGAGTCTCTCCGCGTGCTCGGCGTGCATACGGATGGCGCCATGCGCGAGCGCATGCTCCTCCCTGCACACAAGCTGCACCCAGCTAATGCGCTCAACTTTGATCAACTCGCCCTTGTCGAAACCCTCGCCATTGGCTGCCACGCCGTCAATCGAGCCACCATTCGTTCGGACGATGATGTGCTCATCATAGGCGCAGGACCCATTGGGCTGACCGTCCTCGAGTTTGCCCGCCTGACAGGAGCACCTATCACCGTGCTTGAGTTGAATGAAGCTCGTCGTGCCTTTGTACAAAAGTACTATCCGGGCATCCGCGTCGTCGAATGCCTGCCCGACGAACCCTGCGCACAGGTCATCTTCGACGCCACAGGACATCCTGGCTCCATGGCCCGTGCGCTGAAACTAGCACGCTTCACCGGCCGCATCATCTACGTCGGAATCACCAAAGAGCCTGTATTGCTCGACGATCCTCTCTTCCATCGCCGAGAACTCACCCTTCTAGCCAGCCGAAACGCCGTCGCCTCCGACTTCCCTCGCATCCTCAGCCTAATCGCCAGCGGCCAGATCGACACCCGTCCCTGGATCACTCACCGCTGTAGCTTGGACGAACTACCCTCCCAAATGCCCGAGTATGTGAAACCATGCACCGGCGTGGTAAAAGCAGTCATCAGCATCAGTTAAAACAGCATGGGAACCGAACCATGCCTTGACCCCACCCCCGCCCGGCCTTACACATGGTTCGTCAACACTGACTGGGGGCGTCCTGGTTTCGACGGGTAGTCTGCGGTCGGGGTGGCATGCCGAGGATGATTCGTTGGCCTCGTAAAAAATCGAATCAAACAAACAACAGCAAACTCTTCTGAGCTAGCTCTCGCGGCCTAAGCCCCGCGACATCACGGAGGCAAAGTCTGGTAGCCTCCCTGATGACACCACCGGACTGGCTGGCTGATCGGGCGACCGGATCGAAAGCGAGATCAAACAGGACGCTGGGTGAAAGGAATTCTGCAGACGGAAGTCCCTCATCGAGATCAAATCATCTGATAAGCATGTAGAAGCCTCGGCTTATGGCCATTCGGACAGGGGTTCGATTCCCCTCGCCTCCACCACCTTGAAACTCAAGGTGGTGGCCGCCTGAAAGGGGCTGATCAAGAACATAGCTAAGACATGTTCGATTGATTTAAGCGATGCGCGACGACAATCAGGCAAAGATTTCATGTTCCAAACCGCACGCAATAAACCGGCGGCAAATCCGCGCTGAGACGGCCCCAGGTGTCGCCGCTGTCCTCGCTGATCCAAACGCTGCCAGTGGTTGAGCCAAAAGCAAGAGTGCGTCCATCGCCGCTCACGTCGAGGCAATGACGATAGACGAGATGATAGGCGTGCTGCTGCGGGAGACCGGTACGGAGTTGCTCCCAGGTTACGCCGCCGTTTCGCGTGCGCATGACACACAACGCGCCATCACAGGCAACGCGGAATTCGTCTTTGATGCCGGGCACGAACCACGCAGTCTGCGGATCATGCGGATGTACGGCCACGGCGAAGCCAAAGGTGGAAGGTGCGGCGTTCGCGACCTCGCGCCACTTCTGGCCGCCATCGGTGCTGTGGAAGATGCCGTTGTGATGCTGCATCCAGATCGTGTCGGGGTTGGCGGTGCTCCAGGCGATGCGATGGGCGTCCTGGCCGCCGGGGTCGTAGGCTTCCTCCGGCGGGCAGTAGTCGGCGCGGATGCCTTCGCCGATGTTTTGCCAGGTTTCGCCATTGTCTCGGGATTCCCACACACCGCCGCAACTCACGGCGAGCAGCGCGCGGCGTCGATCCCGTGGATCGACGAGGATCGTGTGGATGCCTGGCCACTCAGCACCGCCGCCCATCCATTTGGCTCGGCCAGGATCATTCCAAAGACTCTCCACCAGCCGCCATGAAGCCCCGTGATCTTTGGAGTGAAACAAGCCGCCGGGAATCGTGCCACACCACAGCTCGCCATCCGTGGCACCTGCCTCCAGCGCCCAGATCTTCTTTAGATCCCAGGGCACGGGCTGTTGGTTGACGAAGTTGATGATGTCCGGCGCGCCCTCTGGCTTTGGTGGGTAGGCGGGACTGGTGCGTTCCTCCCAGTTCGCGCCACCGTCGGTAGAGGCGTGAAACTTCGTGCCGAAGTGCCCGTGCTCGACCGCCGCGTAGAGCGTGCCATCGCGTGCATCTGGCAGCAGCATGGGCACCTGCACACCGAGGAAGGACATGCGGCTGATCTCCCAGCCTTTGGAACTGCGGACGGCTTCGACCAATCCTTTGCGGGTTCCGAGATAGAGTTTGGTGCTCATGATGAAAGGTATGTTTTATCCGCCTGAAAGGGCCTGCATGACAAAGATTTCCGATTTGGGCCTGACAACATCGGATTGCATCCGCCGGTCACGGATGGCCGTGCCATCAACAAACACGACGACGTGCTGCCGCACCGCCTGCTGATCATCGAGCACGTAGCCACGCAGCGTGGGATACTGGGCAAACACGGCCTGGAGGCACTCGCGAACCGTCGCGCCCTCGACACTGGAGCGAGGAGCCTTGGTCTGGCGCGTGAGATTGTCCGTGAACTCGATGATGGGCATGGTGGGGAATGACGAAGGAAACTCAAACTGGCACGCGGCGTTTCAGCATTCATTCACAGCAACGACGAACGAGCCGTGCTGTTCAGGACATCACGGCGCATTTTTCTCAGAACCTCAGCATCTCGCCCACGGGCAGTGGCTTGTTCAGTCGGATGGACTCTTCGGCCACGAGGCACAGGCCCGCACTCCAGAGTCCATCGAGGCCGGTGGCGGCAGGCTTCTTGCCGGTGCGGACCATCTCCACGCATTGGGCGATCTCCTCGCGCAGCTCGAAGACCTCGCCGCTGTGCTTTTCGAGCTTCACGGTTTCGAGATTCTCGCCATCAAAGACCTTGAGGAAGTATTCCGGCTCCAACGTGCGATCCAGCGCTCCACTCCAGGCGGCCCAGAGTGCGCCCTTGGTGCCGCTGACTTTGACTGTTTGATGATGCTCAAAGGCTGCGAGCGTTTGGGAAACGACCGCGTAGCTGCCGTTCGGGTATTTGAACATGGCGCTGAAGTTATCAAACAAGGTTGGGCGCTGCGGATCACGCGAGTTCGCATACGCATGAAGCTCCACCGGATCACCGCTGCTTTCGAGATACCAGCGTGCGAGATCAAAGAAGTGGATGGGCTCCTCCAGCACCCAGGAGCCGACGCGACTCTGATCATAGCGCCAGCCTGATGCACCAAGTCGGTAAGGTTTCCGCGAAAGCTCGACGAGCACGTATTGAGGATCGCCGATGGTGCCTGTGTCGATGATCTCCTTGATGCGGCCCCACTGGCTGGAAAGACGCAGCTCATGCCCCACCGCCAGATGCACACCATACTGACGCGCCCCGGCGACGATGGCCTTGCAATCGTCGAGCGTGATGGCCATCGGCTTCTCCAGCAGCACATGCTTGCCCTTTGCCATCGCTGCCAAGGCGATCTCTCGATGCGTGTGACTTGGTGTGGCGATGTCGATGATGTCGAACTCGGCCTGCTCGATCATTTCGAGGCTGTCGGCGAAGATGTGCGCATCAGGATAGAGCATGCGGGCTTCTTCACGCGAAGCCTCCGAAGGCGCGGTGATGGCGACGAGCTTAGCGTCCGGATTTCCAGCGATGGATTGGGCGTGAAATTTGCCCCAGGCACCGAATCCGGCGAGGGCGAAGCGAACGGGGGAAGACATATCAGCGGCGAGGTGCGGTAGTGAGAGGAGTGACGGGGTCGGGAACGCGGCGACCTTGGAGTTCGTTCAAGCGGCAGGTGGGAAGCTTGGGCAAAACATGTTTGGCGAAGAGATCGCACTCGTCGAGGTGCGGGTAGCCGCTGAGGACAAAGGCTCTCATGCCCATGTCCATGTAGCGGTTCAGTTTAGCGAGCACCTGATCAGGATCACCGACGATGGCGCTGGCACAGCCGCTTCTCGCGAGACCGATGCCACTCCAGAGATGATCCTCGATGTAGAGATCCTTGCTCTGGGCGCGGAGTTCGTCCTGACGCATCACACCCGCGCTCTGGCTGTCCTGCGAGCGTGCTTTGATCTCGGCACCTTTGGCGGCATCGAGCTTGGAAATGAGGCGGTCGGCGGCAGCGCGGGCTTCGGCTTCGGTTTCGCGGACGATCACGTGAGCGCGGAAACCGAAGTCGATTTGGCGGCCATAGGCGGCGGCTTTCTCTGACATGACGCGCATGGTCTCGACGATGCGGTCCTCAGTCTCGGGCCACATGAGGAAGACATCGCAGTGCTTCGCGCAGAGGTCCTGGGCGGCTGGGGAGATGCCGCCGAAATACATGAGCGGGCCGCCGTTTTGTTGATAGGGCTTGGCGGGTTCGGTGTTGGGCAGGGAGATCTGATAAAACTCACCCTTCCATTCAAAGGGGCCGTCGGTGCGCCACAGGCCTTGGAGGATCTGGATGATCTCGCTGGCACGGGCGTAGCGGACTTCGTTGCTCTCCTTCGTTCCGGGCATGTCGGAGGAGATGATGTTGATGCACAGACGGCCTTTGGCGATGTGATCCACCGTCGCCAGTGCCCGTGCGAGCATCGGTGGCCAGACCTCACCCATGCGCAGGGCGATGAGTTGATTGATCTGCCGGGTCTGCGGAGCCATAGCGGCGGCAAAGGCCAGCGCGTCCTGCCCGGCGATCCAGCCACTGGGCAGGAGGATGTTTTGGTAGCCGAGGGCATCTGCCTTTTTTACGATGTCGCCGCAGTGCTCGTAGCTGGAGCGCAGGGAGCCATCGGGCACGCCGAGGAACTCGTAATCGTCGGAACAGAGGGCGGAGAACCAAGCGACTTCACACTGACGGGCGGCGGTGCGGATGGAAAAGGCGGGGGGCATGGCTAGATAATGCGCTTTCGAAAAAGGTGGAGCGCCCGCCCGCAATCACAAGTCGAATCAAGGCGACTTTACCACGTTCCAGTCTTTGAAGGAGCCATTCATTTCCTCACGCACCAGCACTCGGAGCTTCTGGCGAGCGCGATGCAGAGCCACGCGTTGCGCCCCGGAACGTGCATTTTCACGCTCCGCATCCAGCAGGCAGGGGCCGATCTCATTCCACAAAGAAGCCCGAGTTTGCAGACGCAGCCGATCAAGCGCGTCGCTGAGGCACTGCGCCAGCCAGGGACGATCTGCCTCAGTAGCAGGCGTGATGTGGGTGGGCAGTTCGGGAACATTTTCATCCTCCAGCGACACCGCCATTTCCAGAGCACCTCGACACTGGCGGCGAGCATCGCGCCAACGATTGATGATCACATGACGCAGCCGGAGGAAAAGGTAGGAAGCCTGCGCCTCGACGGGCCGATTTACCAGAGACTCGATCAATCCACGGCGAGCCAGCGAGAGGAAGACATCCTGCACCACATCCTCTGCATCGACCGGCGCACAGCCCCGCTGGCAGGCGGCTGCATGCAGAGGCCGCCAGTGCGCCCGACAAAATAAATCGAGCGTGTTTGAGGTCGGGCCGTTGAGGTTCATCGTGCGGGGATGCTGAGGGATACGGGGTGGAGGAAGCCTGGAAAGGCTGCCAAATGACTAAAGCAGTCTCACATCTGGGCAATCCTACTAAAGGAGGATAAGCCCAGTTCCATCTGTGACACCCGCATCCAAGCGGCGGCCTGTAAATGCCGTGTGTGCAAAGCGGTCCTTTTTTGTTAAGTCTGTGTAAATCTAATCCCCATCAGCTCCCCTACCCCGCTAGACTCCAGCTCATGCCTCCCGAACCCGCCTCCTTTCAAGACGGCCTCACTCATGTCCTCGTCATCGATGACGACCGCAAGCTCGCCGGGCTGATCCGCGACTACCTCACGCCGCTGGGCTACGCCGTGGAGCTCATCCACACCGGCCCGGAGGGAGCCGAGCGCGCCCTCGCCGCGCCCTGGCATGCCATCATCCTCGATCTCATGCTGCCGGGTTGCGACGGCTTCGAGGTGCTGAAGCGCATCCGCGCGAAGTCGGCGGTGCCCATCCTCATGCTCACTGCACGTGGCGAGGAGGCGGACCGCATCGTCGGCCTGGAGATCGGAGCCGATGATTATCTGCCGAAGACCTTCTCCACCCGCGAGTTGCTCGCCCGCCTGCGCGCCGTCACACGCCGCTCCACCATCGCCCAGACCTCCGCGCCCGCGGAGGCACCCATCAAAGAACTCGTCGTCGGCACCGTGCGGCTGAATCTCGATGCCCGAGTCGCCACACAGAACGACCAAGTGCTCGTGCTCACTCCCGTAGAGTTCGACATCCTCACCGCGCTCATGAAGTCCCGAGGCCGCATCAAGTCCCGCGAGGCCCTCATCGAAAACCTGCGTGACCGGCAGTACGAGGTCTTCGACCGCAGCGTCGATGTCCACGTCGCCGCCCTGCGCAAGAAGCTCGGCGACGACGCCCACCAGCCCCGCTACATCCGCACCGTGCGCAGCGCAGGGTACATGTTCATCAATCCGGAGGCGTAGGAAGAGCGGCGGCACCCCCGGCCAAACCAGTCGGAATGTGCCGGAAAAACCACTTGCCGCAGGGCGCTTCGCCCCTACCATGCGCGCCCTTCCGCCCGGCCCTATGGCTGGGAGGGAGTTTTCAGCAAACCATCCACCCGCCGGTCTCCCGGATCAAGGCTCACTGCCTTGAGCGCCCGTCTCGCTGAGCGACGCGTGCGGAAGACAAGCACCTCAACTAACTACATGTCCCAAATCCTCGCCGAACTCGTCGAAGCTGGTGTCCACTTCGGTCACCAGACCAAACGCTGGAATCCGAAGATGAAGCCCTTCATCCTCGATACCCGCAATCAGATCCACATCCTCAACATCGAGGAGACCGTCAAGCAGATCGATGTCGCCGCCAAATTCCTGGCGGAACTTGCCAGCAAAGGCAAGCGCATGCTCTTCGTCGGCTGCAAACGCCAGGCTCAAGAAGCCATCCGCGAAGCGGCTGAAGCCTGCGGCCAGTTCTACGTGAATCACCGCTGGCTCGGTGGCACCCTCACGAACCTCGAAACCATCCGCAAGAGCGTCGCCCGTCTCGCCTACCTCGAAGAAATCGAGAAGAAGCCCGAGTTCAAAGCGATGTCCAAGAAGGAACTCGCCTCCCTGAACCGCGAGCGCATCAAGCTTGAGCGCAACCTGCGTGGTGTCCGTGGCATGGAGAAATTCCCCGACGCCGTCATCATCGTCGATGCCGCCCGCGAGCACATCGCCGTGCATGAGTCCCGCCGTCTGAAGATCCCGATCGTGGCCCTCGTGGACACGAACGCCGACCCGGACAAGATCGACTACCCGATCGCCGCGAATGACGACGCCATCCGCTCCATCCGCATCATTCTGCAGAAGCTGATCGACCCCGTCATCACCGCCACTACTGAGCTGAAGAAGTAACCCTTTCCCCCATTCATAGACCTATGGCAGAAATCACCGCTAAAACAGTCATGGCCCTGCGTGAAAAGACCAACGCAGCCATGATGGAATGCAAAGCCGCACTCAAGGAAGCCGATGGCGACCTGGAAAAGGCCGAAGTCATCCTCCGCAAAAAAGGCACCATCAAGGCCGAGAAGAAAGCTGACCGTCAGACGAAGGAAGGCATCATCGCCTCCTACATCCACATGGCAGGCCGCATCGGCGTGCTCATCGAAGTGAACTGCGAGACCGACTTCGTCGCCCGCAATGAAATCTTCCAGGCCTTCGTCCGCGACATCTCCCTCCACATCGCCGCCGCGAACCCCAGGTTCCTCGGTCGTGAAGAGATCCCGGAATCACTCCTCGCCACCGAGCGTGAAATCGCGCTCGACCAGGTCAAGGGCAAGCCCGAGGCCATCGCCGAGAAGATCGTTCAGGGCAAGATCGACAAGATCTTCTCCGAGCAGTGCCTCTATGAGCAGGCCTTCATCAAGAATCCCGACATCACCATCGCCGACTTTGTGAAGAGCAAGATCGCCGAACTCGGTGAAAACCTCGTCGTCCGCCGCTTCGTGCGCTACGCCGTGGGTGAAGAGATCTGATCCAGGCAAGCATCAAAGAACCTTCGAGAGGGCGGACGCGAGTCCGCCCTCTTTTTATGTCAGCGCAGCCACCAGGGAATCACGCGCCACCAGGATGCCTTTGTAGCGCGCCACGGGCTCAGGCATCGTCTTCAAAGCACGGGCGATGCGGGCACTCATGCCGGGCAGCGCGGCCACCTCATCCAGCCGGTGGCAAATCACGCGGATGCCGAAGAGGATGCAGCGGCTCACAGAGAGCCGGGTGAGGTATTGATGCTCCAGGCGGATCCACGTCCCTTCAGGCCGCGCCGCCGCAGTCAGCTTGGGCAAAGCACGTGAGGGGTGATGGTTCAGCTCGTCATCTGCCGCCAGCCCCCAGTTCTCCCGCTCCCAGGCGGCACCGACATCCAGCCGTGAAAGGAAGGTGTGGATGCCACCGCCGATCTGCGTTTGCAAGCCAGGCACCGGGGCATGGACCGCACTCATCGGCAGGCCCAGCTTCTCCGGCAAAGACCACACCGAGGGAAACACCACCTCACCAGCGAGCGCGATGGGCTCCGCCTCCACCCCCGCAGACATGACCACCCAGTCCGGCTCAGGCTGGGCGGAGAATCCGCGCATCCAGGCCCGAGCCTCATCACGCGCTTCAGCGCCCTCGGGAAGACAAGCCTCATAGCACTCAGGCGACTCGCTGAGCCACCGCTGACGCTCCTGGATCAAACGACCCGATACATCCCATGTGCTCCAAAAACGTGCAGCATCACCAGGTCGTAAGCCCATGCTCAGGCGGTAGTCGGCGTCAGGATAGAGACGCGCCCAGTCAGGAGAAAATCCGAATGACGAAGGACGAATGACGAAATCTCCAGAGTCGGCACCGGCGTGGATCGGGTCATTCTTCATCATGCCCACGGTTCCCTCAGGATTCGCCATTCGTCATTCAGATTTCATCATTCCCTCTCACGCCCCGCCCTTCAGCGGCAGCCCGTGCATTTGGGATCTCGCCTGCCTGGCTGTCATGCGGCCTGAGCCTCGCCGCTGCACTGTAAGGCACGAACAGAGCAGCCTGATACCAGGAGGGAGGTCACTACACACAATGCGCTGTAGTGTGGCGAGGCTTTGCGAGCGCACCGTAGGCCGCAGGTCCCGCTGCTTTGAGCGGGTGGCGGCCTACTGCACACTACTCCGCATTGTGTCGTGGTTACCGTCCAGGGTGCGGAGCTGGCGAGTTGCGCGAGCCACACTGAACGGCGGTTGGTTCAACGGGTGCGAATCGGAGGCGAGGAACGAGCCGAGATAGACTGCGAGGGACGAGCAGCCTGAAGGGCGAGATGAGCGCAGCGAACGAGTCAACCTGCGGCGTTACGGAAAGCCGCACTGTTCGTTGCGGCAGGGGGCGGGAGCGGGCGGAGCACTTCGGTGGTGGGCAATGGGCGGAGCCGCGAGCTTTGCGAAGCGCTGGTGTTGGCTCGATGCACGTTGCAGGCTGCATCACTTGCGGTTCTTCACCAGCAACAACAGCAGGCCAGTTGCCGCCACGATCAACACAACGATGATGCTCCACGGTGTTGATGTGGTCGGTTCCTCGCTTGACGGTGGGCGGAGCTTTGCATCAGTTGGCTTCGATGGGGTTGGCGGGTTGATAAGTTGGCCGTCTGCACCGCGAACCTGACCAAGGCGGCGATCAAGCTCCTCCTGCTCTTTGATCAAGTGTGCGTAGGCATCCTTTAGCTCATAGATTTTCCCGGTTGGTGAGTCCAATGACACCAGCATTAATCCGGAGGGCGGCTTTGGATTATTGCTCTTGCCCCATGATTCATCGCGCTTGTCATCGTCATCAACATTCCAACTGAAGCTCATGTGTATCATCCAAGGATACTTCGTGTTCATACTGCTAAGGATCTCAATGAAGACGTTGGGATAGTTGCCGTTCTGCGCGTTTGAGAACGTAGGGGCATCTCGACCCTTACCTTTGATGGCGTCCCTCCACTCGTTGAGACGATCTACAGGGATGCTGAAAGCCTTATGAACGGTGAGTGCTACTTGATAAGCTTCATCATCTGGCAGTACTCCCCCGGTGATCTCGATGAACAACAATTTCCCGTTCTGGGAAGTCATGGAACCAATGTCGATTTTGGACCGGATTGTTGCTCCACCGGGTAGGGCAATAGCAAGATTCTGAGGCTCCAGCGAAAAGTGTCTTCGCTTGTCTCCACGGCTGCTCTCTTTGTATTTTAGGCCGGTTGCCAGAACGGATTCTAGATAATGACCGTCTGCCAAATTTAAATAAGTCTGCGCTCTTGCGACTATTGGCACCATTGCAAATGCCAATATCCAGACAGCGAAGTGTTTGAGCCAGTTGAAAGCGTTCATCGTAGCGGAAGTAGATTCAACCAGAACGAGAAGCCTGCCGCGTTGCTTCTGAGGTTTTGATTGGCGAGACCCTGACGTTGAGTGTTGGGCTTGCTTACCCAAAGAGGCCACATGCCTTGCTGTGCGTCTGTAATCCACGCCCAGCGGTCGTTGTAAATCGCGATGTTTCCGTTGGGTATTACCGTCTGGAAAGATGGGCCTCCCGGTATCGGATTATTCGTCATAATCGAAAACAACCAGCTTACCCAACCATCAAGCATCGCGTCCAAGTTTAGGTATGTGATTCGCAGAATGTCCCGTTGCTCACGTTGCAGCAATGTCTGGTTAGCGGATGATACATCGCCGTCCTCATCAAGCTGCTTCCAAGCATCGTAAACTGGGCCATCTATGGTTCCCTGATCTTTGAGATATTTCATCGACTTAATTCCTCCAGTCCTGAAAGCAACGAACTGGTAAGCAAGGTCATTGTAGATGTTGATGTTGGCATCAATGAGAAGGTCTTGGATGCTTTGCAGAGCATTTGCAGCGATTATGCCAACACCACGCGGTATCGCTGCTCCCTCCTTCCCATATTGAGCATCACTCATTCCTGCATAAATCGGCGCCCCAGCCAGCTTGGCCAGACCAGCCCAGAGGAACTTGTCGCGCTCTTTATCGTGCAGCTTGGCGTAATACTCGTAAACCGAATAGATATAGGGTCGGTTGAGCAGGAAGTCGTTGGCGACGACATATTGATTCATGTCGATGCCGGTGTTGTTGAACCCATTCTTGCCCGCACCGCTGCTGCTCGTGAAGCTGTCGAGGTAGATTTCATCACGAACCACCGCTAGCCACTGAGCCTTGGTCCATTCGGTGCGGACTTCAAAGGTCTGTTCGTGCTTGATATCCGTGCTGCCTTTCTGAATACGATATTCAAGGGTGATTTTCCCAGGGGCTATACCTTCAATCCAGAACGTGGCTCCTGACGGCACTGTCTTGTTGATGCCATACACTTTCCCCACCAGATTTCTTGGGGCTGGGTTGTTGGCGAGATCACCATCCATGAAGGGATCATCAGGCTGGATCATGAGTTCCTGATTGGTTCCCCATGTGGCGAAGAACCGCACCTGCCCTGGCTCTCGTTTGCCAGTGTCAGGATCGGTTTTGTTCTTCTTCGTAATGGTCACGGTGGCACCGTTGAAGAAGTCGTCCGGCATGACTCCTGGGCGAAGGCCGAACCATCCCTGGTGAAGATCATCCGTGACAACGTCTCCAGCACTTACACGACCATCAACACTAGCACGCTCAGCGATGAGTGTATGATTGCGGTTATCCGCGATGGCTCCGGTTTCTTGTGCTGCTGTTCCTCCAGTGTCACCCTCGTCAAAGTCACCATTTGAAGTGAGTTTTTCAGGCGCTAACTCCATCGGGAGGAGGCGAATGCTGACACTGCGGTTTTCTGCGGCAGGGAGGGGACAGTCTGCGAGCATGTGGGCGGTGATTATATCGAAGCCCGAATCACTGGCTCCCGGAGGGATGGTGACGGTGATGGTGCCTTGTCCCAGGACTTCGGTCCAAGATTGAGGTGGGGAGGTGTTGGTTTCATGAGTGATGGCCACAGGCAAAAAGGACATAGTCACACCCTGAGGGAGGGACACCCGCTGTTGGGTGCCGGGTGCCAGGGCGACCAAGCGAGCTTTGCGGATGGTTTCATGCGTTTGCGTATAGGTAACCGTCTTCGGTGGGTTGTTGGGATCTTGTTCCTCCGTTTTCTGGTACATTCCTGAGGCTAGTTCAAGAAAGCCGCCGACCACCAGATCTTTGTCCTGTGTACTGAAGCTGGGGACACTCCCGTAGGAGGCTAGATTTCCAGCATGGGGAGCTGCGGAATCGCTGACCTTCTGCTGCCAGCTCAGCGCCCCGGACGACACGTCTGGGAGCATGGCAAACTCCGGGTCATAACTGCAGTAAGAGTATTTGCCGGTGCCATCAAGCCGCAAGCCTTCCAGTTGGTAATGGGTTTGTTCGTTATCAGGCGGCTTCAAGAAGCTTACAGGAGTGGGGTTGGTCTCCATCGTGCTTATCTTATAATTGACGAAGTGATAGTGATGCTTGCCGGTAAAGGACCCATTCACATGGGCACTATGATACGGTGCCTGCCAAGCGATTACAAAAGGAGGATTGGCCTCGCCAGTGCCAGTGCCAGTGCCAGGAGCGGCCACGGAGATTATCTGGAAACTGGTGTTCAGGTTTGTCTGCTCCGCCTGGAAGGTGGCGGTGATGATGTGTGCCCCTGCTGTGGCAGGTGCCAGCAGGCGCACAGCAGCGGTGCCTGTGTGGTCCGTGTTCAGGGTGTAGGGCAGCGGTACCGCCTTTCCACTTGAATCCAGGACGCTGCCACCTGTGGGGCAGGCAAAGGTGACGGGCAAGCCTGCGGCTGGCAACGGAATGACCCCGGAAAGTGTTTGGATGCTGTGTGAGATCTGCACGGCTAGACGATCATGCAAAAGCCTGCCTGCATAGCCTGTCTGCGGACTGCCCTTGAGATGTTTCATTGTGTAAAAATTAACGACAGGTGTGCCTGTAGCGAGGATCCTGGCTAAGAAGCTGGTCAAAGTGGCCTGCTGATGGACCGCGCCGCATGTGATGCTGGCGTTGAAATCTTGCGTCCCGCCTGGTGCCAGGGCAACGACGCGGGCGCAGCCGTCCGCGCCTGTGCGCAGCTTAAGCGGTGCGGCCATTGTCTGAGAAGAGGGATGCTCGGCGACACGGAATAGAAGGCCGCTAGTTTCTGTGGCGAACTCCACCTCAGCTCCTGCCACCGGCCAGCCTTCGCACATAGCCCGGACGACGAGAGGTGCGGGGAAGAGCTTGTTACCGGGCACCACCTGCTCATCTCCACCAGCTATTTCTAGCTCGAAGGTGGGGTGACTTAGGGGATCTCTGGGGTCCGTCTCCAAGAGGTTCTCCGCGCCATTGGTAAAGCCGTCAGCGTCCAAGTCCCGCCCGGCGGTGTAAGGGTTGTCGGGATACCTGGGACCACTTTTATCACCCGGCAGACTGCCACTCAGACGCTGATATTCCTCCAGGCTGCTCCAGCCGTCATGGTCGGGGTCGGTGAAGGCGAGGATTTTGTTTCTAGCGGTGACGATGGCCGCTTCGGTGGTTGGAACTACCAACGGAGTGAAGGCGGTGATCGAGGCGGTGGTGGGGTAGTCGATCAAAAAGCCATCCAAGCTACGCAGCCCCTCCAGCACGCGTCTGGCGTTTTCGGGCAGACGGCTCAAGGGGG
This sequence comes from Prosthecobacter sp., assembly GCF_044378005.1. Lineage (GTDB taxonomy): Bacteria > Verrucomicrobiota > Verrucomicrobiia > Verrucomicrobiales > Verrucomicrobiaceae > Prosthecobacter. The sequence continues at coordinate 3,371 of NZ_JBILYB010000019.1, read as the reverse complement.
TGTCACGGTGGTAGCCGAAGTGCAGGGGGCTGGGTTTTGCATCATGGGGTATAGATTTGTAGAGCATTTGCAGACTGGCGGGGCCATGCAGATTGGCCGCATCCTCCCAGGCATCTGGCATACCGTCGTTGTCGGTATCTCCCGCGAGGCCCGTGACGGTCAGCGTGGCAGAGGAGGTGATGGCGGTCCTGAACACTCCGGCGGCGCTGATGGTGAAGTTCCCTGTCTTGTGCGGCACTTTGACAGCCACACTGGCCTGCCCGTCCGCCCCGGTGGTGATCTGGAAGGTCTTGGGCTGCCAGTCGGGTTCATTCGAGCCGACTGATTTAGCCACGAGGGTGAAGTTGTCTGGGGCGCTGATCTTGACTGTGACCCCCGGCAGTGGCGCGCCCTTAACGAGGTTTTGTCTGGAGGGGCCGTCATACACAGACTTGAGCACGAGGTCGCTGCCGCTGCGATTATGCGCAGGCGTACCCTGCCCGCCGCCGCTGAGGCTGATTTTCATTGCAGGGGTTGAATTTTTGTCCTGGGAGTTGGTGCCTGCCAGATACTCTGCGGCATCTGAAAAGCCATCTGCGTCCGTGTCGCGGTCTCCCGTGGGGGCGTAGTCGGGCACGGTGGGGTTCTTTCCCTCCGCCATCTCCCGGTGGTTGCTCAGGCCATCATGATCAGGGTCCATGCCGTTGAGGGTGGTCCACCTCAGCAATGTGGCGTTTATTGTGTGATACTCGGCTACCTGGGTGGGCGTGGGATTGGCGGCGACGGTCGGCTCTGGAGGCGGTGATAGCGGGTATTCGTTGATGATGCCGTTCGGGCCAGCGTATTCCATGTAGCCGACCGCAGCATAAATGCTTTTGATACCGTGAGGGTCCGGCGGTCCCGCCACTTTCTGATCCAATTGTGCCTGGGCTGCTGGAATGTCTGCCGGGAAGGCCTGCCGCCAACTCAGTCCATGGAAGATCTCCCAGTCGTCAGGCAAAAAGATCGTGATCCCGATCTGGTCCATCGACCATGTACTGTGCCTGGAGCTGAGCGATGACTGCCGCCTGCGTGGCCGAGGGAGAGGGCAGCACACCCGTAGCAGCATCTGTGTCTGTGGCAAAAACCACGCCTTCAGACCGCAGCCACTGCAAATAACCCGCTGGCAAGTGATCGTAGCCACACACCTCGCCAGTCGAAGTCGGTGCTACTTGGTATTTGTATTTGCTGACAAAGAATGCCGTCGCCGTCATCGCGCCAGAGCCGATTTGGTCACGAACCGCCTGCCGCAGAAGCGCGTCCGTCATCCAGGCTTTATAGGTGCTCTCGCGTCTGGCCCACTCGTACGCCGCAGCAGAACTCAAGGGATGGGCGCGGGTGGTCACATTGTATGTGCTTCCTGTGGAGCTGTTCGGCCCAGAGGCCATGTTAAAGGGGTGGGTGGCTACAGCCCCTGCTTCTTTTTCTGGACCCCACAGCTTATCGAGCTCTTCAATGGTCAGCAGGCCGTCCTCATCGGGATCTTCATAGGCGTCTCCTGGGCGGAACTTGCTGATGAATGTGGGATATACCTTCGCCCAGTTGTCCTCGACCGTGTTAGTCAGACCGTCCTGATCAAAGTCGCTGTTCACTGTCCCTCGGAGATTCGTGCCTGACAGGTATTCCTGGTAGTTGCTGATGCCATCACCATCGAGATCCCCATCAGCAGTCAAGAATGTCTTTGCAGTGGCCTCGCTCCATGCTGGAGATGCATACAGGGCCTCCACCAAATCGGGCAACCCGTCCATATCTTCATCGTGCAAATTGGCGAAAAAATGCAGGCAGCCATTGTTTTGATACCAGAAGCCGGAAACACTCTTCAACTGGATGTCGAAGCTGGATTCATCCGCATCATTGCTCGTCAAAAGCACGGCGGCGACCCGGCTGGAGCCCACATAGGCGGCAGGGGCGGTGAAAGTCACCGTGAAAATCGTGCTTTCTCCTGCGGCCAGAGTGTTGGTCCCCAGACCGGTGAGGATGTAATTAGCTTTGTGCGTTCCGTTCAAAGCGACCGTCAGGTTGGTGAGCGGAAGGCCGCCCCGGTTACGAACCGTGTAGGTCTTGACCAGATCACCGGCATTGATGCTCTTGCTGGGAAAGGCCGTGGTAGCCCCGTCAGGAATGAAATAACCCGAATTGACGGCTCCATTGAGCGACTCCTCCAACTCGATTTCAGGGTCGGCAGGATCTTGCGGCGGGCCTGAGGGAGAACCCTGTCCGCCCTGGTCTGACCCGCTGTTGTCCGCCTCAGCGGCCACGGTTTCAGTGAAGACCAAAGGGTCCGTGAAAGAGCCGCGCACCTCCTCGAAATCCGTCAGGCCATCGCCGTCAGTGTCCACATGCAGTGGGTTCGTGCCAGCGTAGGTTTCCTCGCCGTCGCGCAGGCCGTCGCCATCGCTATCGGGGTTGTCGAAAAGAGTTCCAGCGGTGATTTCCTCGATGTCCGTGAGCCCGTCATTGTCGCGGTCGTCGGGGAACTCATCGTCTTGATCCGAGATGCCGTCCCCATCGCTGTCCAATGGAGCCTCCAGCTCGTCGTTGACGCCGCTGCCATCGTGGTCGTTCCAGAGGGTGTTGTCATCCGGGTGGGTGTCGAGATTATCATTGTAGCCGTCCCCATCACGGTCGGTGACGATGATCTCGTCCTGGTCGTTGATGTTGTTGCCGTTGTGATCATTCCAGAGCGCGCTGTCGTTCGGATGCGTGTCGTGAGCGTTGGCGGTGCCGTCGCCATCGTTGTCGAGGAACTGGTCTTCCGTGCTGTCGTTGTACCCGTTGCGGTTCCAGTCTTCCCAGAGGCTGGAAAGGCTGGGATCAGAATCGCTGGCGTCGGGGTAGCCGTCGCCATCGCTGTCCATCGGCGGCGGCTCCTGATCGTCGTTAATGCCGTTGCGGTTCCAGTCGTTCCAAAGGGTGTTGTTGTCTGGATCGGAGTCGTTGGTATCGTTGTAGCCATCATCATCGAGGTCAAAATCTGGGGGCGCTTCCTGGCTGTCATTGATGCCGTTGCCATTCCAGTCCTCCCAGAGATTGAAGTCATTCGGGTGAGAGTCCTGGAAGTCGGGCACGGGATCGCCGTCGGCGTTGTTCTGCTCCTGGCTGTCATTGACACCGTTGCTGTTCCAGTCCTCCCAGAGGCTGTTGTTAAAAGGATGTGAGTCGGAGTTGTCGGCGTGAGTGTCACCGTCGTTGTCAGCCGTGCCGCCTTCGCTGTCATCGTTCACGCCGTTGCCGTTCCAGTCACACCAGAGCGTGTTCGAGTTTGGGTGGGAGTCCTGGAGATTGGTGACGCCGTCGCCATCCCAGTCTTCGTCCTGATCATTTGTGCCGTTGTAGTTCCAGTCATTGGATAG